>JANODF010000932.1:0-6175 GCA_031412555.1 Archangium sp.
CAGTCTATGCCCTCACCCCGACCCTCTCCCGCAGGGAGAGGGAGTACAGTGGTGGGCTCATGAACCACCGGCGAACCAGCGTTCACGAAACCGGCCCCACGCAGGAAACGCCGAACCCGTTCAGCCTGGAGAACCCCAGGATCCTCGAGCTGGCGCCGCAGCAGCCGCGCACCATCGAAGAGACCGGCCTCAAGATGGGGCTGCTCTCCGATCTCGCGCTCAAGTTCTTCTACTACCAGGGCCAGGCTACCGGAGCCGAGGTGGCCGAGCAGCTCCGCCTGCCGTGGACCGGCGTCATCGAGCACGTGATCGACTTTCTCACCACCGAGAAGCTGGTCGACATGCGCGGCGGCAAGGGTTTTGGCCGCGTCTCGGTCGACTTCCAGCTGATCGACAAGGGCCGCGAGTACGCGCGCGATGCGCTGCAGCGCACCACCTACGTCGGCCCCGCGCCGGTGCCCATCGAGCAGTACAACGCGCTCATTCAGCAGCAGACGCGCGAGTCACCCACCATCAGCAAGAAGCAGCTCGAGCTGGCGCTCTCTCACCTGGTGGTGCCGGAGAACATCGTCGACAAACTCGGCCCCGCGGTGAACTCGGGCCGCTCGTTGTTCCTCTTCGGCCCCCCGGGCAACGGCAAGACCTCCCTGGCCGAGGCGATCAGCGCGATGTTCGGCGGAGAAGCCTTCATCCCCCACTGCCTGGAGATCGATGGGCAGATCGTGAAGGTCTTCGACAAGCTGGTGCACCACCCGGTCTCCCTGGAGCTCAATCGAGACGCGGGGGGCCGCCGGCAGACCTTCGAGATGGATAACCGCTGGCAGGTCTGCAAACGCCCGTCGGTGATCGTCGGCGGAGAGCTCACGCTCGAGACGCTCGATCTCATCTACTCCGACACCGCGCGGTTCTACGAAGCGCCGTTTCAGGTGAAGGCCAACGGCGGCATGTTGCTCATCGACGACTTCGGCCGGCAGAAGGTGCACCCCACCGATCTGCTCAACCGGTGGATCGTGCCGTTGGAGAAGCGGGTCGACTTCCTCACCCTGCACACGGGCAAGAAGTTCGAGATCCCCTTCGATCAGCTCATCGTCTTCAGCACCAACCTCGATCCCAAGGAGCTGGTCGACGAGGCCTTCCTCCGGCGCATCAAATACAAGATCGAGGTCGGCAACCCCGACGAGAAGCAGTACCGCACCATCTTCAAGCGGGTCTGCGAGGCCTCGGGAATTCCCTACGTCGAACAGGCGGTGAGCTACCTGCTCGAGCACACCTACAAAGAACGCAGCCTGCAGCTGCGCAGCTGCCACCCGCGCGATCTGGTGCAGTTGGTCAAAGACGCAGCGCGCTATCGGGGCCAGCCGCCTGCCCTTTCGAGGGAGCTGCTCGACCTCGCGGTCGAGGTCTTCCTGGTCGACGTGTAGGCGAGGCCCTCACCCGCTTTCTGGACCTGAGGGATGAGAGGCCTAGACTCCGTTCACCTACTCAAACGCGCACGCCCCAGGGGGCTTTGATCCGTGGCTCACTCACCAACACCACCGCCGACTGGATTCAGAGTCCGCCCCGCTCGACGCGGTGATGCGGGGCCGATCGTTTCGCTGCTGGGGGAAGTGGGCCTCGCAGCTGATCCGAACACGGTGACGTGGATCATCAGCCACCCCGAGATGGAGCTGATGGTCGCCGCCGACGCGCTCGACAAGGTGGTGGGCTTCATCACCCTCTCGCATCGCCCGGTGCTGAAGACCGGCGGGCGCGCGGGCACCATCGACGAGCTCAACGTGGCGAAGGCCTGGCAGCGCCGGGGCGTGGGCCGCGAGCTGCTGCGCCGGGTGGTCGAGCGCGCGAAGGTGTTGTCGGTGAAGCGGCTGGAGGTCGAGACCTATGGCCCGGTGACCGCCGAGCTGCGCGCGTTCTTCGCGGCCTGCGGTTTCGAAGCGGCCGAAGTCGGCGTGTTCCGCCTCAAGTAATCGCGGGGCCCCGGCTGGAGAGCACCCGGGCGACCTTCTCGAGGCGCGCGCGCACCGCCGGTTTGACGTTGGTGAAACGCACCCCCACCGCTTCTCCGCGCACCCACGAGACCACGCCTTCCAGGTCGAAGATTTCACCCTCCACGGTCAGCGAAAGCGAAAGCACCTCACCCAGCGCGTAGGGCGTCTTGCTGCGCAGGCACAACCCGCCCGAAGAGAAGTTGATGGAAAAGGCGTTGAGGGCCCTGGCTGCATCGCTCGCCCGGGTGAAGCGGACGTCGAAGTGGGCCGTGTACCGTGGGTCTGTTCGCCGCTCGCTGCCAGAAGTCATCAGGGCAAGAGTATCGGAACGAGTTGGCATAAGGTTTCGTCACCGTGGAACTCGAACTGACGGGATTCGGTGAATTCGAGGGTGTGGAGCTGCTGCAGAAGCTCCACCTCTTTCAGAAGCTCACCTTCGACAAGACCTCGCGGCTGGGGAGCATCATTCAGTATCTGGATGTGCCCGCCGGCACGGTGGTCATCGAACAGAACGCGCTGGGCGACGCGCTGTACGTGATCGCCAAAGGCGAAGTGCACATCAGCCGCGACGCCGATGAAGACGGCAAGCACGAGACCAACGAGGTGATCGGCAAGCTGGGTGAAGCCGAGCTCTTCGGCGAGATGTCGCTCATCGACGACGTGCTCACCTCGGCGCGGGTGACCACCGCCACGCCGTGCCGGCTGCTCAAGATGCCGCGCTCGGCGTTCGAGTCGATGCTGGCGGCCGACGACAAGCTGGCGGTGAAGGTCTACCGCTCGTTCATTCGCACGATGTCCGATCGGTTGCGCCGGGCGAACCAGCAGCTCTCGAAGGCCACTGTCTTTCAGAAGTAATTCCAAGGACCCATGGAACTCGCGACCTTCAATCAGTTCCTCGCCGCGGCCGTGAAGAACGGTGCTTCAGACGTGCACTTCAAGGTGGGCGCATCGCCTTCGTTGCGCGTCAATGGGCAGTTGTTGCCGGTGAAGGTGCCGGCGCTGCAGCCCGAAGACACGGCCCGCATCGCCAGGCACCTGCTGACCCAGAGCCGGTACAAGGGCTCGCTGGAAGATCTGCAGGACTGGGACACCAGCTATCCCCTCGAAGGGGTGGGCCGGTTCCGCGCGAACATCTTCCGCAACAAGGGGAACCTGGGCGCGGTGATGCGTTCGATTCCCCTGGTGATCCCCGACTTCGCGAAGCTGGGGCTGCCCAAGGTGCTGGAGAAGATGAGCCAGGAAGATCGCGGCCTCATCCTGGTCACCGGCGTCACCGGCTCGGGCAAGTCGTCCACGCTGGCGGCGATGGTGAATTACATCAACCAGCACTACCGCAAGCACATCGTGACGATCGAAGACCCGATCGAGTTCGTTCACGAAGACAAGTTCTCGCGAATGATGCAGCGCGAGATCGGCCCCGACACGCCCGACTTCGGCAAGGCGCTGCGCGCGGCGATGCGGCAAGACCCCGACGTGATCCTGGTCGGCGAGATGCTCGACGCGGAGACCATCGAGATCGCCATCAAGGCGGCGGAGACGGGCCACCTGGTGCTCTCCACCGTGCATACGCAAGACGCCTACCGCACCATCAACCGCATCATCGGCGTGTTCCCGCATGAGGCGCAGACGGGCGTGCGCAACCGGCTGGCGGAGAACCTGAAGGGCAGCATCTCGCAGCGGCTGCTCCCGCATGCGTCGGGCAAGGGGCGCGTGGTGGCGGCGGAGATCATGGTGGCGAACATCTCCGTGACCGAGTTCATCAAAGACCCGGCGCGCACCCATGAGATCAAGGATTTCTGCGAGCGCAGCCACGACATTCTCGGCACGCAGAGCTTCGACCAGCACCTGGTGCAGCTGCTCCGCGCGGGGCAGATCACCGTCGAGGTCGCGAAGGAAGCGGCGTCGAACCCGAGCGACTTTGAACGGGCATTGGCGTTCGAGTAAGAGATCATCTTCGGTAGAACAAACGTCCTCTCAAGGAGACCAGCCGTGCCCATTTCCTCCACCAGCACTCGCCAGTCGACGCGGCCCACCGGGCCGACGGTGCCCGAAGTTCCCGCGTTCAAGTCTTCGGCCCGGTTGCTGAAATTCCTTCCTGCGGCCGCGATCGCCCGAATGGACGCGTGGAACACCTGGCAGAACCAGAAGGCCGCGCTGGACAACTACAGCTGGGATTCGGGGCTCTCGCAGAGCCGGCCGAACGCCGACGCGGCTGGCCGGGTGTTCGCGGAGAAGTGGCCCAAGCCTCCGGAGCCGTCGGTGGCCGAGAAGGCGGCGTACAAGGCTGCCACCAAGAAGCTCGAGGCGGTGATCAAGGCCGAGAAGAAAGCCGCGCCGACCCCCGCCTTCGATTCGCGGAGCTGGCGGGTGCAGTATCAGTTCTTTGGAAACAACACAGTCACCGCGGCTCTGACGCCCGATGAGATCCGCAAAGGGGTCGCGCAAAAGCACTTCAAGGCCACGGCTTCGCTCTGGGACAGCCGCAGCGAACAGTGGATTCCGCTCCGCAAGTTTCCGGAGCTCCAGCCGCTGCTTCGGTCGCGCTGACTACGCGGCGGTCTCGCTGATGAGGAGGGCCAGCCGGAGCTGCCGCCGCTGCCAGAGCAGATACACGACGGGATAGACGAGCAACTCCAGGGCGAAGCTGGTGAACAGCCCGCCCACCATGGGAGCGGCGATGCGCTTCATGAGGTCTGCTCCGGTGCCGGTCGACCACATGATGGGAAGCAGCCCCAGCATTGCGGCCAACACTGTCATCGCCTTGGGGCGCACCCGCTTCACCGCTCCGTGCACGATGGCTTCGATGAGCTCCGCGTCCGTCCCCAGGGCCCCTCGACGGCGCGCGTCTTCGAGGGAGAGATCGAGGAACAGCAGCATGAACACCCCCGTCTCGGCATCGAGGCCCATCAGCGCGATCAGCCCCACCCACACCGCGATGGACATGTTGTAGCCGAGCAGCGACAGCAGCAGCAGCGCACCCACCGCAGAGAAGGGCACCGCCAGCATCACCAGCCCCGCTTTGAAGGCCGACTTCGTATTCAAGTAGAGCAGCCCGAAGATCAGCACCAGGGTGAGTGGCAAGATCAGGGTGAGGCGCTCTCGAACGCGCAGCATGTTCTCGAACTGCCCGCTCCAGATCAGGGAGTAGCCGGCGGGCACTTTCACCTGGCTGGCCACCGCCTTCTTCGCTTCCGCCACGTAGCTGCCGATGTCGACCTTCGAGGTGTCGAAGTCGACGTACACGTAGCCCGCGAGCAACCCGTTCTCGTCGCGGATCATCGAGGGACCGGTGGTGAGCTTGATGTCTGCGATGGCCTCGAAGGGAATCTGTCCGCGGCCCTCGGGCAAAGGCACCAGGACCCGCCGAAGCGCTGGGAGGTCGTCGCGGAAGTCGCGCGCGTAGCGAACGGTAATCCCGTACCGGGCCCGGCCCTCGACGGTGATGCTCTGAACGTCGCCGCCCACCGCGGTCATCACCATCATGTTGGCGTCGTCAACCGAGAGACCGTAGCGAGCCAGCTGATCGCGCTTGAGCTCGAAGTCGACGAAGTAGCCGCCCGCCACCCGCTCTGCGAACGCGCTGCGGGTACCGGGCACCTTCGCCACCGCGGCCTCTGTCTGAAGCGCGACGGCCTCGATGACGGCGAGGTCTGCCCCCATGATCTTGATTCCCACCGGCGTGCGAATGCCAGTGGACAACATGTCGAGGCGCCCCTTGATGGGCATGGTCCACGCATTCGAAATGCCGGGAAGTTGGAGCGCGGCGTTCATCTCCTCCTCCAGCTCCGCCTCGGTGATCCGGTCGCGCCAGAAGGGGCGCAGCGGCCGCTTGAGCCACTCTGGCGCCCAGGACGAATACCACCGGGGGCGTTCGCGCCACGCCAGCTCCGGCTTGAGCGTCACCGTCGTCTCCATCATGGTGAAGGGCGCGGGATCGGTCGAGGTGTTGGCTCGGCCCGCCTTCCCAAAGACGCGATCAACCTCGGGGAACGTCTTCAGGATCCGGTCTTGGGTCTGCAACGCCTGCTGGGCTTCCGCCACCGACATGCCGGGAGAAACCGAAGAGGGCATGTAGAGGAGCGTCCCTTCGCGAAGGGGCGGCATGAACTCGGAGCCAAGGCTCAGGTAGAGCGGCACGGTGGCGGCCACCACCAACCCCGCCACCACAAGCACGGCCTTCGGGTGCCGCA
>JANODF010000933.1:0-3294 GCA_031412555.1 Archangium sp.
ACCCTACCTGAGGAAATCGAACCTCGACCTGAGAACTGCAGTGCACACCAGCGCTGGCCCACGGCCGCACCATTCGCGGCTGAACTTGCACCCAAGTGCTCGATCTTCCGTGAGCGACTGGATGGCTCGGCCCGTGCTCAGTGACCGCGCGGGAGGCGTCACCATGCGGAATCTCATCTTCGGAGCTGCAGTCCTTGCGCTTGCAGGAACGGCCACGCAACTCCCGGCCTCCGCCGTCGAGACCAACGCCCGGCAGGTGACCGTGCAGACCTGCGCCCGGGTCGAGGGCACAGATCTCGGCGCGCTCCCACTCGAGGTCGAGGTCGGTGGCCAGATCGTGCGTTTCTCGGAGTGGACAATCGCCGACGCGCTGGCGACCGACGTGGTGGGCTTCGCCACGCAGTTGCCCGAAGACGTCACCTTCACCGTGCAGGCGGGCGAGCGCACCTTTCACGGTGACTCGCCGCGCTGGCTTCACCCGCTGGGCGTCTCAGGGCCGCGCGTTCAAGCCATCGACTCGGTGACTTTCTGCACCCAGCCGCGCCGGGCCACGCTCGCTCAGCGCTGAACCAAGCAGAAGTGAAGTGACGCATCGCCTGCGGCGGCGAGCCTTCAGCAATCCAGACGGGTGTGGATCAGATCGTGAATATCAGCTGACCTGATCGACACGACATGGGTCACCTTCCCGGAACAGGACGGGTGAGGCGGCTGGCCAATCTCACGCTTGAACGATGTCGCCGAGACGTTCAAGGCGCTCGGGCTCACTTCAAAGCGCTCTAGGGGACAAAAGTGGCGCCGCACTCGCTGCCGAGGCGTCGGAGGTGCACGTGGTCACCTCGTGATCGCACTTGAGTTGAAAAGCGCAGGGGACTTCAAGCCCTCGATATCGACACCGAGTACGTCCTCGTTCACGGGAAGCGGCATAAGCGCGTCCTCAGAGCCGAAGACACGTTTGCGCGAGAAAAAGGGGACCTCTTGCGAACGGAGCTCCTCACGCCGGAGGCTTCTGGCGCAGTAGAATCAACCAAAGTGCGAGGCGTGCTCAACTTCCCAAGCTCGACCAAGGCTGCCAAAGACTTCCATCCCAGAAGCGCGTCCACAGTGCCCTGTCTGTACCGACGGCGAACAAATCAATCCGGCCCGAACCGGAGTCGATGGCCCGCACTGGGCCAAGGAATGTGATGGGCGCTGCGCCGGGAAGAAGAGTCCAAGACTGGCTCCACCCGCCCACCGGGTCCCACCAACGGGAGCGAAGCTCGCCGTCGCCTTCCACTGCGAACAAAGAGATTCGGGCTCCGTTGCTCCACGCCACCGCCGCCGGTCCGCCCATGAACGAACCGCCCAGGTTGACCCAGGGAATCCACGCGCCTGCCACCCATGACAGCCAGTAAATGGCGCCATCGCGCCCAAGCGCGAAGACATCGAAGTCTGCCGAGGCGAACGCTCTTCGCGACGTGATCGAGAGCGGCCCCGAAAGCGCCCCCCCCCAGATTGCCCCACGAAGCCGACCACGGGGTGGACAACGACGCGTCCCGATACTTGTTGCGGAGGGTGCCGTCAGTCCACACTCCCATGACAGTCAGGTAGCTGCCCCAGTTGATGGCCGCCGGAGCGTCGATGAACGTCCCGCCAAGATCTTCGAGACCTCCACTGGGTCCCCAGTTGCTCCCGTCCCACCACTTGCGCTGAATCGAACCATTGCGGCCAAGAGCAAATACGTCGAACGCGTTGGGCTGAGCGTTCGGATATGTGAAATGCGCGCGCGCGGTGATGGCCAGCGCTCCGTTAATGCTTCCGCCCAGTCCAAGCCAAGCGGAGGGCGGGCCCCATTGAAGACCGTCCCAGTAGCGGGAAAGGAGCTCCCCTTCGGTCCCCACGGCTAGCGCCGAAACGTAGGTGCTCCACGCAAGTGCGGCTGGTGGGCCAACGGTTCTCGGTCCCGCTCCGTCCCACCCAGACGTCGATGGATGCCAGAATGTGCCGCTCCGCCGCTTGTCCTGCACGGTTCCGTGGAGAGACCTGTGGACGACCACGGTTGGCCCCTGCGACGTCACCGACGCCGCAGGCAGGCCCGGGGTAACCGTCACTCCTAGGCGATGCATGACGTTGTGCATCAGGTTCTGCAGTCGAACATCCTTGGAAAGAGCCCAGCCGGCTGCGATCGTGCCGATGTTGAAGACGATGCCCGTGCCAGCCGGCCTCTCCCAGTAAATGATCTCACTGCAGATTCGAGCTCCGGTCGCCCACTGCCCCCAGTAGTCGAGAACTCCGTTGCTCTTGACCGCTTGGGCAAGCGTCGAGATGCCGGGCGGCTCGGTAGGCTGAACCGCGCCACTAGGCGTGGTCGTGCCTGCGAGTAGGCGCACGAGGCGGGCGTCGTATTCGTGACCTACCGCGAGCGGCAAGCCGCCACCCGTAGCTTGCCCCAAGGCATCAGCGTTGGAGACCCCAACAGCTCGGGGAGTGTTGAACAAAAAATGCGAACTCTGCGACACGCTGAAGGGCAAGAATTCATACGCGTAAACGTTCGTAAAACCAGCCGTATCCAGCCCGAGGATCTGCCAAGCGGGAAAGCCACACTCGCGCATCAGCCCGCCACGCCTGCCATCGTGGCTGTGCCAGATCTCGCCGACAGTCGCTATTTGTCCTCCGAAGCCCTGGCCACCGTCGAATTTGCGGCACTCCATGACTGAGCCTGACGGATCGAAGCTGACGCGCCAAAACATCGTGTTTCCTGATAATGAAACGACACTATTTCCCGCATTCAGGAACTGCTCGACGGCTGTGAACGACTCGGAAGACCAGTATTCACTGTGTCCATTGATCACGAGCACCTTGTAGCCTGCAAGCACAGTTGGATCTCGGTGCAGATCCAGGTCGGTCACCACGTCGTAGGCGTAGTCGGAACGATCGAGCCATTGATGAAGGAAGCGCTCGGCACGGACGAGGTGACTATAGCCAATTGGGTTTTGGTACTGGTCGTAGATTCCAGCAGCCATCATCGGCATCTTCATTCCGATTTGGAATGTAGGCTGGCTGCCAAGATGCGGCTTGTAGCAATTGAACTCGGGACCGGGCGCAGGAAAGGGATTGCTGTAGGCGGCCCAGGTATTCGTCGCGGCGAGCACAAGAATCTCGGCCCTCGGTCGATCACTAGAGCGCCGATCAGGTTTCCGCCCCAGGAAAGTCGATCACTTGCGTGAGCGATCGACGCTGCCGCGGGCGGCATGATCTGTTCGCCACCTCTCGGAGGTGGCGCATGGAACTTTGGAAGCCGACGGTTGAACTGAGCGA
>JANODF010000934.1:0-7905 GCA_031412555.1 Archangium sp.
CCGCCTCCGTCGCGTACACGCCCCACGCGATGTTCTTCACGTCACTGCTCACCGGCTCGCCACCATCGGGCCGGGTGAGACACCAGCCCGCCGGCGTCATGAAGAGCGCTGCCGTCTGCATGTACCGCACGACGGCAAAGCGCTCGGTGCCCGCGTCACGCAGCGCTGCAGGCTGGAAGTAGCAGGCGTGCTGCCCCACGAAGAGATCGCGCGTCGTACCCACCTCGGTGCCGATCAACCACTCCCCACCCGCGCCGCTGCATTCTTCGGTCGCGTGGAACTTCACCAACGCGATGCCATCGAACCGAAGCGGCGTGAGGTCCTGCTCCGTGCCTGCATCGGGGCAGCCGCTCCCTGTGAACACGAAGATCGGCGCCTCTTTCACGCCGGCATCGGGGATCAGATCGAACGGCGTGCGGCCACAAGCGGCCAACAGCACCAGGAGCAATGTTGTCACGGGGTAACGCATGCAGTCCTCACTCCGGCCGGTGGCGACCATAACCGCCTTTCTAATGATTCTGGTTCGGCCCTCACCCCGACCCTCTCCCGAAGGGAGAGGGAGAGACGTCAGCCGAGCTCGATCTGACAGGTCGCATCGCAGCCATCGCCCGCGGTGACGTTGCCGTCGTCACACACCTCGCCCTGCTGCATCTGCAGAATCCCGTCGCCGCAACCGGAACGCGCGCGGCAGCCCGGTGCACACTGATTGGGCCCGCCGGTGTTGGTGCCGTCATCACACGCTTCACCCGTGTCGACAGTCCCGTCGCCGCAATAGCCACCGCGTGAAAGACAACCCGCCCGGCACCCGCCATAGCGGCCGTCGTTGATGCCGTCGTCACACGCTTCGTACCGGGTCACGATGCCGTCGCCGCACCGCCAATCGCAGCTCGAGCGCGGCGCGTTGAAACCGCGCAGGGTCAGCCGGTAGCTCGAGCCCGTGGTGTGCCGCTCTGCCTGGAACACCACCGCCTCATAGATGCCGCCCACCGTCAGCCCCAGCTGCGTGGCCTTCGCCGCATCGAGAGTGACGCCACCACTCTGCGGCCCATGCACGCCGCCGAGATCGACCGCCAGCCGGCCGTTGATGAACACCCACACATCGTCGTCGCCGCGGAAGTCGAGCGACTCGTTGCCCGCGTAAGTGAACCAGTAGCGCAGCTCGCTGGTGAAGTTGAAGTTGTGCCCGAACCGCGAAGGCTCGGTGCCATCGCTCTGCCAGCAGCGCCCATCGACCGGGAAGAAGGCGTCGCTGTCGAACACGTACGAGCCGGTGCCGTTCAAGGTGACCACCAGTCTGTCGGCCGCGGTGCGATTGACGCCGGCGGTGTCGCGGTACCACTGGTCGAAAGCCGTCGCGCCGTGCGTGGTCGCGCTGTTGACCGCCACGTAGACGGGCTTGCCGGTGGGCCCCAGCTGCGCGCCCACGATGCCCTGCTCGCTCGCGTTGCCGTTCTCGAAGTCGATGTGCCCGCCCGTCGAACCGAACGGCAGGAAGTCCCGGTACACCACGGGGATCGCCAGGGTCTGCTGCGCGGTGGGCGTGAGGTCGGCGCACATGAAGCCCGCCTCGATGGTGCAGGTCGCGCTGCAGCCATCACCCCCACGCGCGTTGCCGTCATCGCACCCTTCACTGGTGGCGCGAATGCCATCACCACAGCGCGCCATGCACACGCCGTTGGTGCACCGCGGCTCGGAGTGGCAGCTGGTGTCACACCCGTCACCCAGGTCGTTGTTGCTGTCGTCACACTGCTCGATGCCCTCGCGCACGCCGTTGCCGCAGGTGGTTCGCCCGCACAGCACGCCGGCGTCACAGGCGAAGCCTTCTTCGATGACGCAGCTGGTGCTGCAGCCGTCGGCCGGGTTCATGTTCCCGTCGTCACACTCTTCGATGCCCACCACCAACGCGTCGCCACACGAAGCGGCCACGCAAGCCACGCCCACCGTGGGGCAGCTCCAACCGGCTTCCACGGTGCAGGTGGCGCTGCAGCCATCACCGCCCGCGACGTTGTTGTCGTCGCAGACCTCGGGGCCGGTGCGCAGGCCATCACCACACACCACCGTCGACACGCACGGACTTCCCGGCGTGGTGCACACGTAGTTCGGCTCGAGCGCGCAGACCTGGTTGCAGCCATCGAAGTTGGTGAGGTTGCCGTCATCACAACGCTCGAGGCCGGTCTGTTGGCCGTCGCCGCACACGCTCGTCACGCTGCCGCCGCCTCCGCCCGCAGCACCGCCCCCCGCGCCTCCACCACCGGCGTCCACGCCACCATCAGCTCCGCCATCCGCTCCATTCACGCCCCGGCAGATGCCGCTCACGCACACCTGGCCTCGTTCGCAGTCGGTGAAGGTGACGCACGTCGTCTGGCCACACTGGCAATCGGTGAGCAGGAGCAGGCTGATCAACCACGCGAGACGATTCATGCGCTCGTTATCGCAGCGTGGCGCTTCGCTGTCTCTCTCCCGGCGCGCCTCGTGGCATGGTGCGCTGATGCGCGTCCCGATGGTGTTGATCTCGAGTGTGGTCGTCTTCGCCTGCGGCAAGAGCGAGGCCCCCGATGCGGGCGCGGTCGACTCGGGTTCGGTGGAAGACGCCGGCTTCGTGGCGCCTCTGTGCCTGGTCGACGTGGAAGACGCGGGCCCGGGCACCGATGCCGGTCTCGACTTCTCCTGCCGCGGGCTGGCGCAACCCCCGGGTGGACAGGCCGAGCTGGTCATCACCGGCAAGACCAGCCGTGCCGGTTTCATGCGCACGCCGATGGGCGACATCCTGGTCGAGCTGTTGCGCACCGATGGCACCGTGTTGGCCAGCGCCACCTCCACCGACGCCGGTCTCTACCGCCTCACTTTCGATGCGGGCTGCTTCCCCCTCGCAGGTGAAGTGCGCGCCACGCACCCCTCACCCGATGCGGGCTTCGCGCTGTCGTACTCCTCGCCCGGCACGCCCTGGCGTCACGACCGCAGCAACCTCGAGCTGGTGCTCTTCGACGAGTCGACCCGCGGGTTGGCCGCCGGCATCGCCAACGTCACCCTGGTCGACGGCGGCGCGGTGCTCGCGATGACCGTCGAGGACTGTGCCGGAAACCCCGTCGAAGGCGCCGTGGTCACCACCGCCAGCGGCGCGGGTGAAGTCCGTTACGTGGGTGTCAGCGGGCTGCCTTCGAGCACCCTGGCCAGCACGGGTGCCAGTGGTGACGTGGTCATCTTCAATCTGCCCGGAGACTCCGTCGACGTGAGCGCCTCGCTCGATGGGGGCGTCTTTGCTCGGCGCGTGGTCAAGGTGCACGGCGATGCAGCGACCGGCACCTTCCTGTCACCCTGAAGCGCCCACACGTAGGCAGAGATCGCACTCCACGAATTGACTGCACGGAGACCGCGCCTTCATCACAATGTCATCTGGGCCCGGTACACCGGCTCCAGATTGAACTTGTTGCCCAACGAAGCGCGGAGGCCACATGTCGCAAGCTGATTCCGTTCATTCCATCGCCAGCCGTCTCGAGACCTATTTCGACTGGTACGTCCGGGTGGATCCCGAAGTGCCTTCGGCCGTGTGGTCGCTGCTCTCGCGCTTCAGCGCCCTGGTCAACGGCCCCGAGAACGTCGCCGCGGCCCGGCAGCTGCTCGACGAGACCCAGGGGTTCTCGCTGGGCAGCCCGTGGGAAGAGCTGCGCCTCGCCCTCGCGCGGTTGGCGCAGCAGCCCGCTTAAGCGGCCGCCAGCTCGGCCTTCTCGATGAACTCCACCGCGAGCGGCTCGGCGACCCCGACCGTTCGCGCGTAGTTTCGCAACGCGGTCATCAACCCGAAGGTGACCTCGTGCCCGCGGGAGATCAGCAGCGCCCCCGCGCGGGTGCGCACGTCGCTCGCCAGCACCATGCCCTCCCTCAGGTTCTCGATGGTCACGGTCTGCGAAGCGCCTTGCCCGAACACCAGGCCCTTCATGCGTGCGCAGGCGTCGAGCACCGCTTCGTCACCGGGCCGCGCGACCGACTGCAACCACAACAACGCTTCACTCGAGGCCACGCCCCGGCTGAGGGTCTGCTCCAGCGCGAGCGCGATGCGAATGATGCGCACCTCGATGGTCTGATCAGCCGAGGCCTCACCCAGCGCCGCGAGAATCGCGCGCACCGGCTCGAAGCGCGGAATGTGCCTGAGCAGTTGATCAGCCACCGCCGGCATCTTGTGCACCATCGCCTGCTCGTCTTCGCTGAGCACCTGCCCGTTGGCCCACCTTGCGGCGGTCGACGGCGGCAGCAGCACGGCGCCGACTTGAGACAACGACGCGGCGATCTCCAGCGCCCAGCGGCTGGGCAACTTCAGCTCAGTGGCCAGCGCGTCGACGATGCGGCGAACGCGGCGCGCGCGCCCATGAGCGCCCGGGTTGGTCAGCGCCAGCACCTCGGACAAGACGTCGACGCTGCCGGTGACCGTTCGTTCGAGCAGCTCCTTTTCGGCGACCACCAGGCGGTGTTGTTCGACCGCGGCCTCCAGCGTGGCGATGAGCTCGGGGCCCTTGCTGGGCTTGAAGAGAAAGCGGAAGAGGTTGCCTTCGCTGATGGCCCGCGCGACCGCGGCGAGGTCGGAGTGACCGCTGAGGATGAGCCGGGTGGCGTGGGGCTGCGTCTTGCGCGCGTGGGAGAGCACCTGCACGCCGTCCATTCCCGGCATGCGCATGTCGGAGACCACCACCTGGAACTGCGTGGCCCCCGACAAATGCTGCAGCGCTTCGACGCCGCCGAGCGCGGTGGTGATGTCGAAGCGGCCGCGCAACATGCGGCTGAGCGCCAACAGCACGAACTCTTCGTCATCCACCAACAACACATGGGGTAGCTGATTCATGCGGCCTCCTGGGTCGCGGTGAAGGTGGCGAGCAGCGGCGGGAGCTCCGTCACGCCGAAGGCGGCGGCCAGCTGCAGGGTGCGCGCGGCCAGCGCTTCTTTTCGATGGTCTCGCGCGGTGTTGAGATCCTGCACGGCGCAGATCAACGCGAGCAGGGTGGAGAGTGAACGCACGGGCTCCGCGCTGCGCACCTCGTGATGCAACGCGACCGCTTCACTCAGCTCGGCGGGCAGGCTCCACATCGAGAGCAACACCGCGCCCAGGTGGGCGTGATCAGCGCCCAACAACCGGCGTTCGGCCTCGACCCGCTCGTGGCCCGCGAAGACACGCGCGTCGACCGCTTCGGCCTCGGGCGTCGAGCGCAACAACAGGAGCAGCTGCCCCACGTCGGCCAGGATGACCGCGGTGGCCGCGCTCTCTCTCCATTCAGTGGCTTTCAGCGTGCTGATCAATTTGGGCAAAGCCGCCAGCCGTTCCAACGCCTCGTGCCGCAGCCGCTCGACCTCGGGCCGGGCACCGCTGAACACCTCGGCGGCCAGCACCATGTCGCGCAGCGGCGCAAAACCCACCAGGCGCACCGCTTCCCTCACCGACGCGACCCGGGTTCTCAGGCCGAACCAGGCGGAGTTGACCACGCGCAGCACGTTGGCGCAGACCGACGGATCGCGCTCGATGGCGCGCACGAACTGCTCGAGCGTCGACTTGGGTTGCGCGAGCAGCGAGTTCACCTCGGCGAAGGTGCCGGGCAACGAAGGCAGGGTGCCCAGCCGGCACACCAACGCCTTGAGCGTCTTCGAGCCCAGCAACTGGCGAGCGGCCAGCGCCTCTTCCAACCGCGCATGCAGCACCGGCATCGTCACCGGCTTGGGAATGAAGTGGTGCGCGAGCTCAGTGAGATCCGCGAGGCCACCTTTGGCGGTCTCTCCCGAGAGCACCACCCGCATCATCTCGGGCCAGCGTTCCCGGGCCACCCGCAGCAGCTGGGCACCATCCATCATCGGCATGCGTGCATCGGTCACCAGCGCGTCGAAGGTCCCGTGACTGAGCAGCTCCAGGGCGGCGGCGCCCGAAGCGGCGGTCACCACGTCCCACTGTTTGCGGTAGGTGCGCAGCGACTTGCTCAACCCGTCGAGCACGTTGGGCTCGTCGTCGACGAACAACAATCGTCGGCGCGGTGCGGAGCTGTCGGGCGGGAGCGTCACGCCTCCCCCCATTGCAAAGCCAGACCCCGGCGCAGGGCTGCGGATCATGGCGGGCGAGGGTGGGTCGGCGCGGCCCTCGGAGGTCAGCCCTCACACCACCAGGCTGGCCTTCTCGATGCGGTCGAGGCGGAACTGGCGCTTCTCACCCAGCGCCTCGTCGATGCAATTGATCAGGGTCAGGGTGCGCTCCATCACCAGGCTCTCGATGCGCACCCGGCGACGCGTCGCCTCTCCGTTCGCGTTTCGGTACACCAGCTCGAGTGCGCGTTGAGAGAACCACGCTTCTTCGATGGCCCGGGTCACGGGCGCGGGCGCTCCATGCGCGGGGACGCCCACGAACTGGAGCTGTTTGATCAACGTGAGCAGCTCACGTTGCGCCGATGACGAGAGCACGCCGCGCACCTTCTCCAACGCCCGGGTGGTCGCTTCGGGAAAGGGGATCAACCGCATCGACAACGCGTGGCTGCCCAGCGCGCAGAGCACCGCCGCTTCACGTGCGGTGAGGTTGAGCGGGGGCAGGGTGTAGTGGCGATCGAGCGCGTAGCCGCCGCCCCGGCCTTGCTCTGCCAACACCGGCAGCTCGGCTTCGCGCAGCGTGTCGAGGTCTCGGTAGATGGTGCGCATGGTCACCGAGAACCGCTCGGCGAGCTGCTGCGCGGTCACCCCCGTCTTTCGCGCACGGAGGAACTCGGTGATGGCGAGGAGCCGGGCCTGACGTTGCACGCGCGCTGCTTCCTACCGGTACTGCTTGAGCCGCCAGAGCATGTCTTTGGGCTCGTAGAAGCTGAAGGCCACCGAGCCGGCCATCAAACGCGCGGTGCTGATCAACGCTTTGGGTTTGCCTGACTCGAGCGGTGTGCCGCTGAGGCTGCTGCCGTTGCGCGAGCCGGAGTCCTGCACCAGCCACCCGGTCTCGGAGCGCACGAACACCAGGTGCAGCATCGACACGGTGCCGTCGTTGATCACGATGTCGCAGATGGGGTTGCGACCGAGGGTGACCTGGTCCTTCAGCGCCTCTTTGGGCGCCAGCGAATAGGCCAGCGCTTCGGCCGCCGCGCTCACCGGGTTGGCCGACGGAGACGGCGGCACCGCGGTGAGGGTGCGGGCACCACCGGGCTTCCACGGGCCCGCTTCCCACACCAGCCACGCGGTCGGCTCCGAGAGGCGGAACGACTCTTCGTCGAGGTGGGCGTGGGTTCGAACGAACGCAGAGATGAGGTAGCTCTTCATGGGGTCACCACTCCAAACAAGGCGCCCACCCCGGCGGTCATCCCCATGGCCAGCGCGCCCCAGAAGGTGACACGGATTGCGGCGCGCCGCACCTTCGCTCCTCCGACCTTCGCGGAGACGCCGCCGAGCATCCCCAGAAATAGGAGTGCCGTGAGGGCCACCGAGGCCAGCAGGGTTTCGCGGGGCACCACGGCGGTGATGAGCATCGGCAACGCAGCGCCGGCCGCGAAGCTGGCGGCTGACGCGAGCGCGGCCTGCACGGGTTTGGCGGCGTGGGTTTCGGTGATGCCCAGCTCGTCACGCGCGTGCGCGCCTTCGGCGTCGTGGGCCATCAACTGCTCGGCGACCTTCTGGGCCAGCTCCGCATCGAGACCGCGGCTCACGTAGATGGTGGCCAGCTCCTTCTTCTCGGCCACGGGGTCGGCGGCGATCTCGGCGCGTTCGATCTCCAGCTCGGCCGCTTCGGTGTCGGCCTGGGAGAACACCGAGACGTATTCGCCCGCGGCCATCGACATCGCGCCTGCGACCAGCCCGGCACCTCCGGCGATGAGGATGCTGGTGCGGGTGCCTCCAGCTGCGGCCACGCCGAGCACGAGGCTCGCGGTGGAGACGATGCCGTCATTGGCGCCCAGCACCGTG
>JANODF010000935.1:0-4141 GCA_031412555.1 Archangium sp.
GTTGATCAGGCCCGCGCGCTTGAGGACCAGGGCTTGTTGGAGCTCGAGGAAACCAGCGAAGGGATCGGCTGGCTTGCGCCTGACTGCTTTGACCTTGCGCGTGGTGAGGTGGGCGACGTCGGCCGCGGGCTTGCGTTTGACGGCGCGCGTGGCGGGTCTTGTCTTCTCGTCTTCGATGCCCATGCGGGGCGGGAGGCTACTCCGAACACCCTCACCCTGACCCTCTCCCAAAGGGCCCAAAGGGAGAGGGGATTTCTGGCTAGAGGCCGCCGTCGGCGCTCAGACAGGCTGCCGGGTCGATCGGCTGCTCGCGCCGCGTCTCGCACAACGCCGCCGCCTGACCCGCGCAGGGAAGATCGTTCCACGTGCCGTTCACCATGATCGACGCGCAGTCTTCGTTGTTGCTGTTGTCAGGCTGGCCCATCGCCCAGTTGAACCAGACCGCCGACGCGCTCTGCCAACTCCACGTGCCTTCGACGGTCTTGTCGTCGAGACCGATCCACGCGGGCACGCTCAGCTTCGAGCGCAGGAAATCGTTCTCGGCCACGTCGGCGATCTCCACCAGCCTGCCGCCGTTGGCAGCGCAGCGTTCGCCTGCTTCGGCCCACGTCGAGGTGACCGCGCACGAGAGGTACGCCGAAGCGCCGAGCACGTGCAGGTCGCAGCCCGTCTGCGCGCGGCACTCGGCAGCCGAGCGGCACCCGAACGGTGCGCGGGCCTTCGAGGCGACGGTTCGAAGCGGACAGGTGTCGAAACGATCCGGCCAGCGATCGCCATCCGAATCGAGCTCGCCGGGCAGGGTGAGCACGAAGAGCGAAGGGCGGCTGAGGCCGGAACGGCTCACGAACAACTCGGGCACGCCGTCGAGATCGAAGTCGGCCACCGCGACATCTGCCACCGACAGCTTCGCGTCATTGCCCACCGCTTCAGCGGAGTAGTCGAACAACCGGCCCGCTCCATCGTTGCGCAGCAGGCGCACGCGGCCGGGTCGCTCGACCAGGGCCACGTCGAGGTGGCCATCGAGGTCGAGATCCACCAGGCGCGCGGCGAGACCGACCGAGCTCTCCGGCCCCAGGAACGCCTCGGTGAGATCCGCGAAGTGCGCGGTGCCGTCGTTGATGAACACCCGGTCTTGCGTGGCGGTCGGCACGAAGAGATCAGGGAAGCCGTCTTCATTGAGATCACCCAACGCCGCCAGGCCCGCGTGTGGTTCGAGGTCATGCGGGAGCGCATCACCCGCCGCGCGTTGGAACGCCCCCCGCCCATCACCCAGGAAGAGGCGGTTGCTCTCGGCGTCCATCGAGAAGAAGAGATCGAGGTCGCCATCGCGATCGAGATCGCCCGCGGTGACACCCGTCGCGGCGAGCGGCGTGCCCGGCAGTCGTTCACTCGCGTCGCGAAAGTGACCACGCCCATCGTTGACCAACACCATCACCACCGGCGTGCCAGCCTGCGTGGTGGCGCTGCCGGTGACGATGAGATCGAGATCTCCATCGGGCTCGAGGTCGAGCGGGGTGGCGACCTGCGCCGTTCCGAAGAGCACGGGCAGTGCGTCGGGTGAAGGCGTGAACTCCGCCGCGCCTTCGCCCAGCAGCACCTGGCTGCGCGTCTTGCCCGTCGCACCGAGGAAGAGATCGACCACGCCATCACCGCTGAAGTCGGCCGCCACCACCGACCACACGTCGGCCAACGGGACGGAGACGCGCACGTGCTCTTGAAAGCCGCCCAGCCCATCGTTGATGTAGACGGACACGCCTTCACCGCGCGCGGCCTGGAAGACGTCGAGGTCACCGTCACCCTGCACGTCGGCCGTGGCGATGCCGCCGCCTTCGAGAGGCCACGCAGGGACGCGCTGCTCGGCAGCGTCGACCAGTTCGAACGCGAGCCGTTCGTAGGTGAAGCCGCCATCGAGCGCCGACTGGCGATCGCCCAGGCTCACTTCGACCTTCGCGAGGCCCGCCACGCCGCGCGGCATGATCAGCTTCAGCTCAGTGCTGGTCGCCTCGAGCACGCGCGCTTCGAGACCACCGACCTTCACGGTGGCCTTCTTGTCGAAGCCGGCGCCTTCGATCTTCGCCGTCTGCCCGCCGCGCGCGGAGCCTCGCAGCGGAGAGATCGAGGTGACCATGAGGGGACCATTCACCTCGACGCCACAGCCGGCGAAGGCGATCAACAGAAGCAGGCGAACGGAGGTCTTCATGGTGCGGGCTCCACGGACAGATAGAGGTGTGCCTGATCAGCCATCGACGGGAGCACCAGGAGATCCCAGTCGCCGTCACCATCGACGTCAGCACTGGCGACCTGCGCGATGGTCTCGGCGCGCACGGGCAAGAGGGGCGTGCGGTCGATGAAGCGGCCTGCGCCGTCGTTCACGTAGAGACGGGTGGTGGCGCCCGCGTTGCCGATGAGGAGATCGACGTCTCGATCGCGATCGAGATCCACCAGCGCGACCGAGGTGCCGTTCGAGCCGTCGACGGGAAGCAACGTGCTGGTGGCGTCGAAGAAGTGCGCCGCGCCGTCGTTGAGGAGCAGGCGATCCTGCCCCGCGCCCACGCAGATGAGATCGACCACGTGATCACCATCCACGTCCGCCGCGGCGAGCGCAGTCACCGGCTGGACCGGGCCACCCGGCAAACCACCGGGCACCTCGGTGAGCACGCCGCCCGAGTTGAGGAAGAGCCGGAGCGCTGCGCCCTGGTGCACCGCGAGGGTGGCCGCGATCACGTCGAGCTCACCGTCGCCGTTCACGTCGGCCAGGGTCAACGCGCGGGTCGGGGGAAGGCTGAGCGTCCCCGCATCACGTTCGCTGAACTGCGTGCCAGTCGTGTTGAACGCCACGTGAAGTTCGGAGCCGTTCGCGCTCACCAGATCCATCCGGCCGTCGCCGTCGAGATCTCCGCGCGCGGTGGCCACGGTGCCAGCGGGCAGGCGCCACTCCGAGGGACCTTCGAAGCGGCCGCCGAGGTTGCGGTACACCGCGCCTCCGTCGGGAAAGGCGAAGAGCAGATCAGGTGCGCCGTCGACGTCGAGATCTTCCAGCGCGAGGAAGCGTGCGCCTGCGGGCAGCGCGGGAAGGGGCGAGCCCGCATCGGGGTCGAGCGCGTCGAAGTTGCCGCGGCCGTCGTTGAACCACAACGAACACGCGGCGCCGCAGGTGAGGAGATCTCCATCACCGTCGCCGTCGATGTCGGCGGTCGCGGCGGTGATCAGCGGCGTGGCCGGCATCGCGAGCGAGTGGGGCGGCGCTTCGACGAAGCGGAGCTCGAGCGGCACCACCTCGAGGCCTCCGAGCAGTTCGCTCTGCCACTCGGTGCCTTCGACCACCAACAGCTTCGCGCGGCCGGAGAAGAGCGGCGGCGTGGTGAAGCGCAGCTCGGTGGGTGAGATCAGCACGCTGGAGACCGGTGAACCTTCGACGAGCACTTTGGTTTCGGGGGAGAAGCCGAGACCGGTGATGGTCACCGCCGTGCCACCCCGGGCGGAGACCACGTGAGGCGAGGCGGCGATCAAGCTGACCGGATCATTCGCGGTCACCAGCATCGCCTCGCCGCTGCAGGCCGCGAGCGAAAGCGCCGTGATGATCAAGGCCGTAAGGACCGGCTTCGCTGGCGATTTCATCAAAGGAACAACCACCGTTCGCATCGAGCGCAGTCGAGATGCCACTGTTGCGCGAGCAGAAGCAGTCCCTCGACTCCGCTCGGGACGACCGGTGTGGGCTGTTTCTGAGGTGCGAACGGTTTCGGAGTCACGCATGACGTGAGCTCCGGCGCCGCAGCGCAGCGAGCAAGAGAAACAAGCCGCCCAGGCCCGGCGTCGTCGAACAGCCGCGGCTCTCCAGCACCATGTGCCTGACGCCTCCATCAGAGGAAACCGGGCCCGCGTCGACGCTCGCGTTGAGCACCAGCAGCGGCACCTTCAGCTCGGAGTCAGGACAGGTGATGGGCGTCTCACCGGGGCTGCGCAGCTTGAACTTCTCCTCCAGCTGCGCGCCCGGCGTCTCCGGCGCCTGCACTTCGAACGCGAAGCGGGCCACTTCTCCGGGGGCGACGGGCACGCTCAGGCCAGCGGCGATGTTCCACGCGGGCCAGCTGTCGGCCACGCTGAGGGCGCTCATGCCCTGAGTGGCGAGCCACACGTCGCC
>JANODF010000936.1:0-6887 GCA_031412555.1 Archangium sp.
ATCTTTTTTTGCTTTTTTTTCTGTTTGATGTTTTCTTGGTTCTTGGCTAACCGGCCCGCACCAACATGGGGATGTTCGTTGCCAACAGTTTTTGGTCCACCCCGTTATAAATTGTGGGCGCGCCCCTGCTCGCGAAGGGGCCTGGGTAGTCACTCAAGCCCCCGGCTGCTTCCACCCGTTCAACGAATGGGCGCACCGCGCGCGGCACACCGAGGAACGGGCTGATCAACACCACCCCGTCGACGAGATCGGGGCGCGCGTCGGCGATGAGGGCAGCGCCGTAGCCACCGAGCGAAACTCCGACGAGCCACGTCTGTTGATAGCGAGCACGGAAAGGCGTGAGCACCTCCTGGGCCACCCGCTCCACCAACACTGAATCTCGGTAGTAGCCGAAGTGAGAGTCGAGGGCGACGACGTCACACGGGGTGGAGCTCTGCCTGACTGCGTCATCGAACGCATGCTCACGAAAGCGCTCGGGCGAATCGCCCAGACCGGGCAGAAGCACCAGCACGCAGCCCCGGCGCTCATCAATCATGACCGAGGTGCTCATCGCCCCCTGGCTCGAGCGCATGAGCGAGCAGCTGGTACCGGCGAGTACGGCACACAGCAGAAGGGCCCGGCTCAAGTACCCTCCTCGAGGTTTCGCTTCATCGTCTGGAGCCAGAAGAGCTCACGGGTGTCCCAAACGGGGCTCCCGTCGACGGCGGCGACGGCTTCCGCCCACTCGAGCATCCCGCTTCGCATCTCTTGCCCGCTCGAGCCGCTGCCAGACCACGCTTTGAGGGCCCTGAGCGCGGTCAACCGCTGAGCGGGAGTCAGGCGGCGCTCGGTGAGCCGGTCGAGCACGAGCAGGGTGCGCGCCAACCCGAAGAACTGTGCCCCCGCCTGCCGGTTGAGCCGGTCGGTCAGTGCCTCACCGTACGCCTCGAGAAGGGCCCGCTCGTTGGGCGCAATCACACCGTCCGCCCAGGCCATCTCGACGACCGGCAGCAGCTCCGCCAGGTACACATCTCTTCCTTTGAAGCCGAGATCAGCCAGGTCGCGCAGCGCCTTCTCTTTGTCTGGGTTCATGCCCTGTTGATAGGACCGCGACATCATGTCTTCAATAACGAAAAGAAGCGATATCGTGTCGTTATTGACGACATGACGTCTGTCAAGGCGCTGGCTCGATCGTGCACTCGAGCAACGTGTGCGAGAGCCCGACGCGTGCCAGGTCGCCCACGACGCGAAGGCCCGCTTCGCGAATCAGTCGCTTCATCACCTTCGAGTGGTACATGCGGCTGTTGCCGTTCGCGATGCAGGCGAAATACAGCGAGGTGCCGATGACGCAGAAGCGCGCCACCTCGTGGTCTTGCTGGTCCCAATAGGTTTCCAGAATGAACAGCCTCGCGCCCGGCCGCATCGCGGCGCGAACCCGCGAGAGGATGCTGACGATCTCGGTCTCAGAGAAGCAGTCGAGGAACTGGCTGAGCCAATACACGTCGGCGCCCGCCGGCAGCGGGGTGGTGGCTTCGAGCAGATTGCAGGCGTGAAGGGTGAAGCGGCCCACGAACTCGGAGAGCTGCTCCGAGGCGACTGCGAGTTGCCCGGGGAGGTCGACCAGGGTGAGGTGAGCGACCCCTCGCTCCAGACAGAGCCGCGTGAAGCGGCCGGTGTTTGCCCCCACGTCCACCACCGTCGCGGGAGCTCCAACCAGAACCCGGGGCAGGCACAGCTCGAACACCCCGTCGGAATAGTGGTGATCGAACTCGAACCACGCCTGTTTGACCTCGGGAGAGAGCGAACGCAGCGCCTCGTACACGGTTGCCGCGCCTGTCGAGTCGATTGCGGGGAGCCCCGCTGGTCTGCCCTCGAGGATCGCCTCGCGCAGCTTGAAGGCGCCTTGAAAGCAGACGTGGTGGTTGAAGTTCGCGTTCACCCGAGTGAGCGGATCGCGAAGCCAGTACACGCCCATCGCGGTGATGAAGAAGCGCGGCTCCTCCGAGGTCTCTTCGTAGGTACACAGCCCAGACGCCAGGCCTGCCTCGAGCAAGAGCTCGGCAGCGTACCGGGGGGTTCTGGTGCGCTCAATCGCAGCAGCGACGGTGAGCCCGCGGGCGCGAGCGCCCGATAGAAGTTCGAGAATGCCTGAATCACGGAGCACAACACAGGCCTGGAACATGAGCGGCGCGAAGGCGAGTCGTTGTGCAGAGAAGCGGGCGAGGAGATTGGGGTGGGGATCAGTGGCGGTCACGGTTCACACGAGGAAAGGGTTGCGCGCGAAAATCGGGACCTCACGCGGCTGCCGGCGAAAGCGGTACACGCCGAACTAGGGCAACAGCAAGGGGGTGCGCCCGTCAGTGATGATGACCTTCGCGTTGGGCGAGGCAGAGAGCTGCTTGAAAGCCTCGATGGCTCGACCGCGGAGAATGGCGTCGGTCAACCCGTCTGCGCTTATCTTCTGAGCGTCGCGCACGCCTTCGGCTTCGATGCGTTTTCGGTCGGCCTCGAGCTTTTCTCTCGCGATGATGAACTGCATTCGTTCTGCCTCTTGTTCCGACTGAAGCTTGATCTCGATTGCTCGAGCCAAGCCTGCCGGGAGGCTGATGGCCTTCATCAACACAGACTCCACCACGAAGCCACGAGGGCTCAAGGCCTCGCTCATGCGCTGGCCGATCTGCTTTTCCATCGTGCTCCTCTCGGCCGAATAGAGATCGCGTGCGTAGAACTTCGAGCTGATGTCTGCCGCGGCTGAGCGGAAGACGGCCAGCACGAGATCGTCCTGATAATTGACGCCGACGGTGCCGATGATCTCAGCCGCCTTTTCGGCAAGCACCCGGTAGAGGATCGAGATCTGGGCCTCGACGTTGAGTCCCTCGCGAGACGGCAACGTGAAGTCGACGGTCACCGGGGTCAACCGCGTCGGAACTTTGATGACGTCGGTGCTGATCGCCTCGTAGACGATGAGCCCGGGGGGGCGGGCGGGCTCGTCAATCTTGCCCCAGCGACGAACCACGCCCACCTCGCCCTGGTTCACCACGACGCAGCCAGAGCCTGCCATTGCGCAGAGCAGCACAAGGCCACAGCGTGCCGGGGCACCAAGGGGCTTCATGAAGAGCCCCCACTGGGCAGGCCCGCGGTCCGACGAATATCGCGCGCCCGTTCGAGCTCTCGCGCCAGGCTTCGGCTTGCAAGTTCGCACGCCACATCAATGGCTGATGCGACGTCGCCGCTGAGTCCGCGAATCGTGACTGACCCCAACGTTGGACCGCACAGCGTGAGCTGACATTGCTTGTCGAGCCCCTCCTTAGGACCGTTCACGTCGGACAACTGCACCACCACCTTCGTCAGCTCATCCGTAAATCGATCGAGCGACGTCATCACCCGCCAGACAGCGTGACGCTTCAGCGCTTCGTCAGGCTCGAGGCCGCGACACCGCATTTCAATCTTCATGGTCGTTCTCCTGTGACGGGTGAGGCCTGTTTCTAAGGAGATCAAAAGTTGTCGTCTTTAACGAATTAACTACTCAACATGTCGGTTATGGCGACATTGAGAATTTGTTGCCTGAGGTCGTCTCGCGCGTACTTTGGGTGGCAAATGCGCAGCCGATTTCTGCTTCTTCCATTGCTGGGGTGGTCCTCGTTCACGTCTGCGCAGCAAGCGATTGTCTCGATGCCTTCTGCAGACACGACACCCAGGGGTGAGCTCTTTTTCATGCACGAGTCGCAGGCGCGGCCCTGGGGGCCAGGCCCCGCATGGAACAGCACGCACTTTCTGACGTATGGAGTCGGCAGCGGCATCGAGTTGACAGCGACGCTCTTCAACGTCGAAGCGCCCGTGACTGACCGCTCGTCACTCGCGCTCGGGTTCAAGATGGTCCAGCCACTATTCCCCGAAGCGCTCCCAGATACCCAGCTGGGCATCACGTTCGGCATGAAGGCGGTCATCTCGCTCTTTGGTCAAGGTATCGGTCATTGGGTGTACGCCCACCTCAGCGGCCGCTTGCCGGTTCTGCGTACCCGGATCGCCGCGGGCCTGAGCCATGCGACATCTCAGCTCTTCAAAGTCGACAAGCTGGTCTTCATAGGCTCCGTCGAGCAGCCGCTCGGCACCGAGAAGTTCAACCTCGTTGCAGAGTGGTTCTCAGGTGAGCACGACCTCGGCAACTTCATCTTCGGGTTCACCTACCACCCGAGCCACACCTGGATCTTCGTGGCGGGCTTCAAGATTCCGACTTCGGGCCCTGAGTTCGGCGCCAACAAGCACGCGGCAGTGCTCGAGGTAGGCTTTTTCTGGGACGTTGGTGGTCGGACTGATCAGCCGTGAATGCCCGGAGGACTCGCTCGCCGCTCCGAACCCACCGAGTCGCCACCATTTCGCGATGGCAGCGCTGAGTGCGCCGAGAGCGCCTTCTTCGCTTCTGCGAGCGCGAAGACGACCAAGCCGAGCCCGCTCATCACCGCCCACCACCACCAGTCGATCGGCGCGGTGTGAAAGACGCGGTTCATCAGGGGCAGGTAGGTCATCGCCAGCTGCACGATGAAGAGGCCCGCCGCGCCGAACCAGACGCCGGGGTTCGAGAAGAAGCCGATGCGCCACGAGGGCAGCGTGAGGCTGCGGCACGCGAAGAGGTAGCCCACCTCGAGCACGACGATGGTGTTGACCGCGATGGTGCGGCTGGCCTCGTGCGAGAGCCCGTGGAGCTCTGCCCACTCGAAGCAGCCGAAGGCCGCTGCGCCCACGCCCAGGGACACGAGGCTGGTGCGCACGAGGAGCCCGCGGTCGAGGATCGGCGCGTTGGCCGGGCGCGGGGGCCGAAGCATGAGGCCCGGCTCTCGCGGCTCGAAGATGAGCATGGTGCCCACCAGCGCCGTGATGAGGTTGACCCACAAGAGCTGCACCGGCAGCACCGGGAGCGTGGTGCCGAACAGCACGGCAGCGAGCAGCACCAGGCCCGCGGCACCGTTGGTGGGGAGGCTCCAGGCGATGAACTTCACCAGGTTGTCGTAGATGCCACGGCCCTCTTCGACGGCCGCGGCGATGGTGGCGAAGTTGTCGTCGGTGAGGATCATCGCCGCGGCGGACCGCGCGACGTCGGTGCCGTTCCGGCCCATCGCCACGCCGATGTCGGCCTGTTTGAGGGCCGGCGCGTCGTTGACGCCGTCACCGGTCATCGCGACCACGTGCCCGCGGCTTTGCAGCGCGCGGACCAGCGCGAGCTTCTGCTCAGGCGCGACGCGGGCGAAGACGGCGACCTGTTCGGCGAGCTCAGGCAGCTGAGCCGGCGTGACGCTCGCCAACTCGCGGCCCGTGACGGCCCTGAGGCGACCGCCCCCGTCGCGCAGGCCCTCGAGGCCCAACTCATCGGCGATCGCCGCGGCGGTGACCGCGTGATCGCCGGTGATCATCTTCACCTTGATGCCGGCGCTCAGGCATGCGGCCACCGCCCGCTTCGCCTCGGGGCGGGGGGGGTCGATCATCCCCACGAGGCCCACGAAGGTCAGCCCCGCGACGTCATCGTGGCTGATGTCTCGTACCTCGCCCGGCAGGAGCCGGAGGGCCATGACGAGGACCCGCATGCCACGGGCCGCGAGCACCTCGACGTCCTGGTGCGCGAGGGCTTCGTCGAACGCTCCGGTGCCGCCATCGGCTTCGAGGCGGTTGACGCAACGCCCCAGCAGGGCGTCAGACGAGCCTTTCACGTACAGCGTAGCCCCCGCCGGCCCATCGTGGAGCGTGGCCATGTACATGTGCGCCGACTCGAAGGGGACGAGGTCGCGCCGGCGAAAGGCCGCCAACGCCTCGCCCTCCAGCCCCGCCTTGCGCGCGGCCACGAGGAGCGCCGCCTCGGTGGGATCTCCTTCGACCTTGAGCCGCCCTTCCGCGCGCACGAGCCGGGTGTCGTTGCAGAGCGCGCCGGCCCGCAAAGCCTCGAGCAGCGCCGCCGACGCGTCGGGCCCGACGCGTGCCCCGTTCGACTGCAGCTCGCCGGGGGCCTCGAAGCCCACGCCGGTGAACTGGAAGGTCTGCCCGCCCGCCTGCACACGGGTCACCGTCATCTGGTTCTCGGTCAACGTGCCCGTCTTGTCCGAGCAGATGACGGTGGTACTGCCAAGCGTCTCGACGGCTGGGAGCTGGCGAATGAGCGCGCCCCGCCGCGCCATGGCCTTGACGCCCACCGCAAGGAGGATGGTGACGGCCGCGGGGAGGCCCTCGGGGATGGCGCCGACGGCCAGCGCGACCGACGCGTTGAAGGTGTCGGCGAGGTTCGCGCCGCGCAGCCACTCGATCAGGAAGAGCGCAGCCGCCAACGCGAGGATGACCCAGACCAGCAGGCGAGAGAGGCGCCCGATCTTTCGGGTGAGTGGCGTCTCGAGCGACGCAGTCGAGGCCATGAGGCCGGCGATGCGCCCGGCCTCGGTGGCGTCTCCCGTGGCGACCACCACGCCGCGGGCGAGCCCGGAGGTGACCGCGGAGCCTGCGAAGGCCATGTTCTGCCGGTCACCCAGACCGGTGTCCTCGGCCAACACAGCCAGCCCCTTCGCGGCGGGCAGCGACTCGCCCGTGAGGGCCGCCTCTTCCACCGTGAGTTCCTTGAGCTCGAAGAGCCTCAGGTCGGCGGGCACCGTGTCGCCAGACTGCACCACCACCACGTCACCCCGCACCAGCTGCTCGCTGCGAATGCGGCCCAGCTGCCCGTCGCGCAGCACCGTCGCCTCGGTGAGAAGTGTCTTCGAGAGCGCGGCGATCGATTGCTCGGCGCGAAACTCCTGGAAGAAGCCGATGAGCGCGTTGAGCACGACCACTGCGCCGATGATCAACGCGTCCACGTAGTCGCGCAGGAAGACCGAGACCACGACCGCGCCCAGGAGCACCAGCACGAGCGGCTCGACGAACTGCCCGCCGAG
>JANODF010000937.1:0-1537 GCA_031412555.1 Archangium sp.
GTGCCCCCGCATGGATGCCAAAAGGTCACAAGTGATCCGATATGTGCAGTTTCAGTGCTGACTCTGGAGACCGTCAATCGCGGCCTCGTTGCCCGGCGGTCAAATCAGGGGAAATTCGCCACAAATTCCGAACCGCCGTGACATGGTTCACAGCCGAAGACGCGTCAGCCGTCCTTGTGCAAGCGTCCGCGGAACTGATAGCCCTGCCGAGCTTGCGCATCGATGGGAGCGGCCTCGCCCGTTGCTTGCTCGATTCGTCGGCGCAGTCGGTACAGCGTGGCACGCAACCAGTTGTCGGCTTCCGGGAAGTCACGCCCGAGGTGCCCACCCAACCGGGAATGGGACACCACCGCCCCTTCGGCGTCAGCGAAGCACTCCAGGACAAGCAAATCAGTGGCGCTCAAAGGAATTTTCTGACCGTCGGGCGTGAGTAGCAGGCGTGCATGGATATGCAGACGCCAGGTGAGGTCTGGCGGGGCAGACGTGCCGCCCTGCCTCGACATGCGACGCTCCAACGCGCGAATCGCTGCCACGAGATCGTCGACGCTTGCCGAGCGCGGCAGCCAGAAGTCGGCCCCAGCGTCCAGCCACGCAGCGCACGGCGCTCTGGCTTTCCAAGCCAGGATCGGCGCCAGGGAACGGCGGCGGAGCAGCCTCACTAACGCAATGGCCTCCGGCATCGACGCATTGGCGCCAATGAGGAACAGATCGTGTTCGTAGGCGTTCGTGGACACCAGCAGATCGTCGCCACTGTCGAACAGATGCAGTTGCTGAACGGATGCCTCGATCATTTCGAGTTCCGACGGCGTCAACGGCGCAACCGAAACGGCCGCCGCACGATTGAAGCCCTGTCCTGAGGGCTCGCTGGATGGCCAGGGCGCTCGTGCGGCAGTCGGCACGTTTGGCGTCACCCCAGCGGCTCCAGCACAGCTCGCCGAAAGAGCAGGTCGATCAGCCTCGCTGCGCGCGGCTTGGTGATCAACTCCGAGCCGAGCTCAGCCAACAGGTCGGCAACAGAAAGGTTGCTGACGAAGCCCATGGACCAGCCCTCGAACCGCCTTTCGGCCAATGGCGAAGACACCAATGTACGCAGCCGCCCATGACGAGAGTCACGGCGAATCGAGGCCATCAGGCGTTCGAGTTCCGACTCCGGGCCCTCCAGCACCTGGGCGAAGTGAGCGCCGCTGTAGATGAGCACGCCCGTGACTGAATGCGCCGCGTTATAGGCCCGCGCTTTGGCCAACATGTCATGGATCGCGTGGTGTTCCAGTGTGTCGTCGCACGCGCTGACGTAGAGCAGATGTTGAAGGCGACTTGTCATTGGGGTGAGCTGATTGTTTTTGCGGGGCAAACAGCCGGTGGCACGGCCGAAAGTTTCTACAACCAGCGCGAGCTTAGGTCCGAGTCGAGCGATCAGGCCCCATTTTGTCAAGAGCGGGACAGCCCACTCTTGTTTGCGTCTGCGCGCAAGATCGAAGCCCTCAGGCAAAGAATTCGGGCGCCCGTGGCAATCTCACATCTCGTCGCCCCAGCGCCC
>JANODF010000938.1:0-13140 GCA_031412555.1 Archangium sp.
GTCGCCTCGGGCACCTTCGATGACGTGCTCCCCGCCGTGATCGATCCAGGTCAGCTCTTCCCCTACGAGCTGCGGGTGACCGCGGGCGCGCTCACCTTCTCGCGCCAGGTGATCGTCACCATCGCCGGCAGCCCGTCGATCACCACCTTCGACGCGCCGGTGGCCGCCAAGCGCGCCGCGGGCAACACCATCACGCTCGAGTGGCGCACGGTCGAGACCGACAGCGTCAGCCTCTCGGCCAACGGCGTGGTGATCTACCAAAGCCCCAGCCGCGCCATCGCGCTCAATGGCAGCACCACGCTGCCCGCGCCGATGGTCGACACCACCTACGCACTGACGGCGTCTGATTCGCGGGGCGGCTCGATCACCGCGTCGCGCCTGGTCGACAGCATGGGGGTGCCAACGGTCACGCTCACCGCCACGCCTCAGGCGGTGATGGGCGGCGATCAGATCACCCTGAGCTGGACCGGGCAGGAGATCCGCAACGTGGCCATCGCCAGCTCGACCACCGGGCTCGTGGTGGTGCGGCAAGGCACCACCCTGAACACCGGCAGCGCCACGGTGCGCGTCAACGGCGACGCCGTGTTCACCATCACGGCCGACAACAGTCTGGGCGACGTCGCCACATCGACCGCGTCGGTCACCGCCACTTCACCGGTCACCTTGAGCGTGACGCCGTCGGGTGATCTGCGCCTCGGCCAGAACGTCGCGGTCACCGCTTCGCGGCCCGGCCCTCTCGTGGGGTTGCCTCACCAAAGCGTGGAGACCCGGGTGGCCTCGACTGGCTTCATCGACCTCGCCGAGAGCGGCAACCGGCTCGTCTTCCCCACCACCAGCTCCGCGGCCCGTATCGACACCGGGTTCCGCACGGAGCTCTTTGGGCGCGTGGTCGGCCAGGAGATCCGCGTTTCGCGACATGGCTACCTCGTGTTCGGTGACTTCCTCAACGGATCCAACAGCCTCGATGCCGTGCTGCCGTCCACCAAGCTCGAGCCAATGGCGGTGGCCCCCTACTGGGAGTCATCGACTGCCATTCTCACGCTCGTGGACGTCTTCTGGGAGGTTCGCGCCGAAGGCGGCACCTCGACGCTGATCGTTCAGTGGAACTGGTCGACAGCCAGCGCGCAGGCGCAGATCTCCAGCACAGGGCAAGTCGACTTTGAGTACGAGCGTCTCCCCTCCTCGGTGAGCGGCAAAGTCGGGGTGATGGGGCCGACCATCGACCAGAGCATCGCCGCCCCCACCCCTGTCGTGGGCACGGGCTTCACCTTCTTCGGCCCGATGCCGCAGCCGGTGATGGTGCCCGCGTTCCAGACGGGCCGGGTCAGCGCCAGCGTCGAGATCGCCCCGGGTGAAGCAGTGCGCGCAGAAGGCACGCACTCCGGCAGACTGGTCGCGCCCGACGAACTCGCCATGACCGAGGTGCTCTCCCGCTCCGTGGTGCCCAACGGCCAGTGGCTCGAGCTGACCAACTGGAGCGAGCGCCCCATCGATCTGACCGGGTGGAGCTTGAGCTTCACGGACGGCGGCGTAGCGCCGCTGGCCTCCAGTATTTCCGCGCGCGGTACGCTGGTGCTGGGGGCTTCGCTCGACCCGGCGCTCAACGACGACGCGGGCGTGCAGGTGGCTGTGCCGGGCTTCAACTTGTCGGGCGCCACGAGCGTCTCCCTCACGCGCGCAGGCCTGCAGCAGGCGCTGTCTCTCCTGCAGGCCGATGGAGGCCCGCCGCCTTCGGGCACCAGCCTCGTGCTCGACCCCGGGCCCCTGCGTTACCCGACTGGCGTCACGGTGCCACAAGGCGCGCGGAGCTGTCTGTCGACCAGCCCCTACGGCGTGCAGACGCCGCAGCAGCTCGGAAAGCCGGGCAGCGATCAAGGGTGCGTGTTTCCCTACGCGAAGTCGACCATCGCGCCGGGGTTCTTCGACATCGCGGCAACCGGCACCGGGCTCTCGTTCGTGGAAGACAACAACGGCCTCGCCTCGCTGAGCCTGGCTGCGGCCCCCGTGCCGTTCTTTGGGGCCGCGCAGACGTCGATGGTGGTGAGCATCAACGGCTATCTGTCGTTCGACGAGGCGTCGGTGCTCGCCACGCAGGTCTTCTCGCTGACCATTCCGGCGACGGCAGACACCAACTCGGTGCTGGCCGTCTACGCTGACGACCTCCAGCTCAATCGCGTCACGTACCCCGACTCGAACGTCTACCTGAAGCGGGTGGGCCCGGGTGAAGACCCCTTCGCGGCCGCACCGCACTGGATCGTGCAGTGGCACCGGGTGACCCACGTCAACTCCATCGTGGCCTCGCGCGACGACTTGAACTTCCAGGCCAAGCTCTTCGACGACGGCGTCATCGAGTACCACTTCGCCGAGCTGCGCAGCGGCAGCAGCACCCAGTACGGCTCGGGCACGAGCGCGGTCACCTGGCTGGAGGCGCCGGGTGGCACCTCGGCCCTGGTCATCAACGCCAACTCGACGACGCCCGGCATCTCACCTCACACCGCATTCCGCTTCACGCCCCGGGGTTCGCCATGATGCGCCTTTCGCAGCTCTCAACCTTCGGCCTGGTGGTGGTGCTCGCCGTGAGCGGGTGCCGGCAGCAGAAGCCGACGACCGTGGTGCCCCCGGCGCCGAGCATCGATGCGTTCACCGTCTCGGCGGCGTCGCTCGATGCGCCCGGCCCCGTGACGCTCTCGTGGGCGACCACCGGCGCCACCAGCGTCGTGTTGACGCGCGAAGGCCAGGATTCGCTCGGTGTTCCCGAAGACCGCCTCAGCGGCTCTGTCGAGGTGCGGGTCGAGCGGTCCACCCTCTTCGTGATGGTGGCGCGCGGCGAAGGCGGCTCGGAGGCGCGCGCTCTGTCTGTCACCGTGGGCCAGCAAGCGCAGTCGCTCACCCTGGTGGCGTTGCCGGCGGTCGTGCCGGGCGGCGCGACCACCACCCTCGCGTGGACGGCCCCCGGCGCGCAGTCGGTGACGCTCACGGCAGGCGGGGCTGCGGTCGACACGCAGGGGCAGATCACCAGCGGCGCGCTCGTGGTGCGACCCGATCGCGACACCGTCTACACGTTGAGCGATGGCACGCGCAGCGCGACTGCCTCGGTGACCGTGCAGGTCGCCCTGCTCAGCCTCACGGCCAATCCCCCCGCGGCCGAAGTGGGCCAGAACCTCACCCTCTCGTGGACGACCGCGGGCGCCGAGCGGGTGGTGATCGAGTCGCCGGGCCGCGGTCAGCTCGCGGAGATCACGGATCCCACGAGGCTCGTGGCCGGCAGCTTCGTCGACGTGGTGCCGCCGCTGCCTGTGAACGGTCTGCTCAGCTACCAGGTGAGCGCGATCAAAGGCACCGAGCGCATGACGCGCAGCCTGACGGTCTTCGTGGGTAGCGACCTCGCCATCGTTCGGTTCGATGCGCCTGCCGTGGCAAAGGCGGGCGCGCAGTACTTCGTGCGCTGGACCACCGTGGCCGCGGAGCGTGTGGAGGTGCGGCTCGAGGGGCAGTCGCTCTACGAATCCCCCACGCGGCAGCTCGCGGCGCAGGGTGGCTTCGGGTTCGTTGCTCCTCCAGGTGACTTCGAGGTTCAGCTGGTGGCCTTCAACGATCGGGGCGATCGCATCAGCCAGAGCGCGCAGGTCGATGCCGTCGGCACGCCCACCTCCGCGACGCTCACCGCGGGGTCCACCACCGTGGCCACGGGGGCGCCGGTCACCTTGACGTGGGCTGCGGCCGAAGCGCGTCGCGTGCGCATCACCGATGGCCAGAACGTCGCCGTCTTTTCGGTCACGGGGCAAGCCGCCGAAGCGGGCACGACCACCGTGTACCCGAGCAGCTCGACCACCTACACGCTCTCTGCCGACAACCAGTTCGGCGATCCCGCGGTGACGGCGACGGCGGCGGTGACGGTGACGGGCACCCCGCCCACCGTCAGCCAGTTCCCGGCGACCGCGATCTCCGGCCAGCTGGTCGAGCTGCGACCCAGCACGCCGGGCGCGTTGCTGTACGGCTTTCCCCACCAGACGGTGACCACCTCGACGAGCTCGAACTTCATCGACATCCTCTCCACCGGCGAGCGGGTGCTCGAGCTGGGCGGTGAGGTCACGAGTGTGACGCCCCGATTCAGCACGCGGCTGTGGGGTGCGCGCCGCGAAGGTCAGCTGACCATCTCGCGCGCAGGTTGGATGGCGTGGGGCGCACCGCTGACCGTGCTCACCTCGCCGACCGCGCTCCCGTTGGCGACTTCTCCTGCCGGCATCATCGCTCCCTACTGGGATGATCTGGTCCTCGTCGCCGCCTCGACGGTTCTGTTCGAAGTGGTGGGCGAGGCCCCTGAGCAGCGGCTGATCGTTCAGTGGGACAAGCTCCAGATCGGCAGCGACGTGGACAGCCTGGTCACCTTCCAGGCGCAGGTGCACCAGGCGGGGCAGGTCTCGTTTCACTACCAGACGGTGATCCCCGACGCGTCGCCCAGCTTCAAAGTGGGCATGCAGGATCACACACGTCAGCTCGGCTTCGATTTGTTCACCTCGGTGCCACCGGCGTCGAACACCGCGCTGTACTTCTTCAGCCCCCTGACCGTGCCTCCCGAAGCGCGAGTGATCTCCGGTAGCAGCTGGGGTGGGTTCATCAAGACGGGCGCCTCCTATTCGTTCGTCGGCCAGCCGAGCGTGGCAGTGCGTCTGCCCTTCGACATCGCGTTGAGCGAACTGATGTTCCGCCCGACGGCCTCGGTGACCGCGGGCCAGTACGTGGAGGCGGTCAACCTCACCCACACCGCCTTCGACCTGAGCGGCTGGTTGCTGCGCTCGGGCGACGGTTCGAGTTTCACGCTGCCCGCAGGCACCAGTCTTTCACCGGGCGGAGTGTTGGTGCTGGGCGCTTCGCTCGACCCATCACAGAATGACGACGCAGGCGTGCAGGTGAGCTGGGCCGGCAGCGGCTTCAGTCTCGGCGTCGATGCCGGCTCGATCAACATCGGCACCACCGATGCGGGCTTCAACCTCACCTTCAGTGGGCCGGCCGACGCAGGCACCGGCGCCTCGCTGCAGTACGACCCGGGCCCGTTCGTCAGCACCGGCGCCTCGACGCCCATCGTCACCTCGTGCTGGGCCACGGCGAGCTTCGGCGAGCAGGTGCCGACGCAGCGCGGTTCGCCCGGCCGCGTTCCCGGCTGCGGCTTCGCCTACCAGCGGCAGGGCATCGACAGTCAGTTCCACGACATCGAGGCCACCGGCACGGTGCTGCTGTCATCGACCACCAACCTGCTCGATAAAGTCTACGCGGTGACGCTGGCGCCGTTGCCCAGCGATCCCGCGCCGATGATCTTCGGAGCGCGCACACCCACGCTGACGGTGAGCAGCAACGGCTGGTTCTCGCCGCGAACCATCACCTTCACCTCGACGACCGAGTCCAACAACTCCGCGAACAAGTCAGCACCCACGGCCACCGAACCGGTGGGCACCATCGCGCCCTTCTGGGAAGACCTCGAGGCGCTCGGCAACATCTCGACGATCAAGTGGCAACGAATCGAACCCAACGAGGATCCGCTCACGCCCGCGCGGCACTGGATCATTCAGTGGAGCCGCTTCACCACCGACACCGCATCGACCACGCCTGACGACCTCAACTTCCAGGCCAAGCTCTTCGAAGACGGCACCATCGAGTTCCACTACGCGACGATGCGTTCAGGCACGACCACGCAGCTGGCCGAAGGCAGCTCGGCCACGGTGTGGATCGAAGAGCCCACTGGTACCCGTGCCCTGATCATCTCCGCCAACTCCCGAGCGACGCGCGAGAACACCGCGGTTCGTTTCGTAGCCCGCTGAAAGCAAGGTCCATCATGAGCGCACGTCATTCCCCTTCTCTGCTGCTCGCCGCGTCGCTGGCCCTGCTCCCTGCAGCAGCCTTCGCGCAGCCCTCCAACGACACCTGCTTCGGCGCCGAGGTGCTCAACTTCAACGCGAGTGGCCTGGCCACTTCGACGATCGTGAGGAGCATCGCCACGGCGACCGCCCTCGACGCGGGTGACACCGCGATGGCCTGCGCGCCCACGGCCAAGAACTCGGTGTGGTTCATCTTCACCGCGCCCACCGCGGGCGGCTACTCGTTCGAGACCTGCGGCACGTCGACGTTCGCGAGCAGCATCGCGCTCTACACCGGCACCTGCGGGGCGGCGTTGACGCCGGTCGCGAACGGCTGCGTCACCTCGAGCACCACGGGTAACTGCACGCCGGGTGCTCGTTCGCTCGACGCCGGGCTGGGCGTACCGGTCATGCTCACGCAGGGCGTGACCTACTATGTGCAGGTCGGAGCCACCGCGAGCACCACGGTGGTCAACGAGGACAGCCAGGTGAGCCTGCGGCTGGGCCTGCTGGCGCCCGCTGCGAATGATCTCTGCTCGGGTACGCTGCCTTCGTTGACTCTGAACCGGCCTCTGCTGGTGTCGACCAAAGCGGCCAACACCTTCCTCGCGGGCAATGATGCCGAGCTGCCGAACGACGGAGGCTGCCTTCAGCCTGGGGGCACTGCCCACACACTCACGCCTGCATCCGGTCCCGACGTCGCATTGCGGTTCACCGCGCCGACGAGCGGCGACTATTCGTTCCGCGTGGGCCAGGCGACCGTCACCGGACCCAACGCGGTTCTCTACCTGACCGACAGCTGCGTCGCGGGAACGCCCGCGATCTACAACGGCGGCCCCGGCGGGCAGTGCATCGCTGCGGCCAACCGCGGCCTGACCGGATCACCTGGGACGGAAGAAGTGAGTTGCGTGTCGCTCAACGCAGGCACCGACTACACCTTGTGGGTCGACGCGACGGCCAGCACCACGCTGAACACGGGCAGCGCGTACAACGCGGTGGCGACCGCCTGTTTCAAGGAGAACGAGCCGAACGATGAGCCGTTGCGCGCCGACGTCTTGCAGTGCCCGGTGACCGGGAGCTTCGCGCCGGCGGGTGACGTCGACTTCTTCGACGTGGGCCAGCACCCGGGCGCAAGGCTCTTCGCCATGATCGAGTTGAACGCCAGCGGCTCGACCGACTCGCAGCTGCGCGTGACCAACACGACCGACACCTTGTTCTTCGACGAAAGCGACGGCACCACGGACATGGGCCTTTCGGCCTCGGTGGTGGCAGGCGTGGTCTTGCCCGCGGGCCCGACCTACCTGCGAGCCAACTACGGCTCCTCGCTGCAGGTGGGTCCGTACCGGCTGCACAGCATGCTCAAGTTCGGCGCACCGACACCTGAGCAGGAGCCCAACAACACCCGCGCGCAAGCCAACAGCCTCGGACAGTTCGTGCGCGGTTCGCTCGCGTCGACCTCCGAAGTCGACATCTTCAGCTTCGACGCTCGCGAGGGGGATCTGGTGTTCGTGGCCCTCGACGGCGCTCCCAATCGTGCGGGCGCCAGCGGTCAGCACAACCTCGAGATCTTCGACGCGCTGGGCTGGAGTATCGGCGTGGCTGACGACAGCAACTCGGCGCAGGTCAGCACCGCCAGCCCCAACACCCTCGTCGGGACGACGCCCACGGCGCCCGCCGAGGGCTACGTCTTCCGCGCGAGCACCTCGGGCACTCACTTCGTGCACGTCACGCGTAACAGCACCTTGGGCACCCCGGAATACGATCTGGCCATCTCGAGCGGCTGCGGCATGGTTCAGCCCACCTTGAGCTCCGTCGGCCTGACGGACGGCGGAGTGCCAGTGGAAGGCACAGTGCTGGGCGGCGACACGCTGACCCTGCTCGGCTCCAACTTCGATGAGACGAGCGCGATCTTCTTCGGCGGTACGCGCGCCACGGTGACCAGCCGCACCAGCAACTCATTGACGGTGACCACGCCCGGTTCGAACGAAGGCACGGTCGACGTCAGGGTGACCAACTTCGGCAACTTGAGCTCGACGCTGCCCAACGCCTTCACCTACGTGGCGCCAATCGCCCCGCCTTCCATCGCCTCGGTGAGCCCTTCGTTCGGCCCCGTTGCAGGCGGCACGCTGATCACGCTGACCGGCAGCCTCTTCAAGCTCAACGCAGAGGTGACCTTCACCAACGGCGCCACCACCGCCGCCGCGACGCAGGTCTCGGTGATCAACGCCACGCAGCTGACCTGCCTCACGCCGGCCATGCCTGAGGGCGCGGCCGGCATCACGGTGCGAAACCCGGTCGATGATCTCTCGGGCAGCCTGCCCAACGCGTACACCTTCGTGCCCGCGCCCACCTTGAGCGCGGTCACGCCTTCGACCGGCCTCACCCTCGGAGGCCTGCTCATCACGGTGACGGGCACCGGATTTCTCAACGGCGCCACGGTGCGTTTCGGCACCACCCTGGCCACCGGCGTGGTGGTCGCCGCTGACGGGCTGAGCCTCACCGTCACCTCGCCCGCGGTCACCACGGGCGGACCCGTGTCGATTACCGTACGCAACGCCGATGGTCAGCAGGTGGTGAGCGCCGCTGCGTTCACCTACGTGTACCCGGTTCCCACCATCGCGACCGTCACCCCCACCACGGGCTACGCGTCGGGCGGCCAGGAGATCATCATCAATGGAACCGGCTTTCTCTCGGCGCCGCCTCCGATGGTGACCTTCGATGGTGTCGCTGCGCCGAGCGTCGAGCGTCGAAGCGCGACGCAACTCGCCCTGCTCACGCCGCCCGGCGCGCCCGGCCTGGCCGACCTGGTGGTCACCAACAACGACGGGCAGAGCGTCTCGCGCGCTCAGGCTTTCACCTACGTGGCGAGCCCCTCGATCCTCTCGGTGACCCCGTCGCGTGGCCCGGTTCAGGGTGGCACGCGCCTGACCATCAGCGGGCAGAACTTCGTCGCCGGTGCACGCGTGACGGTCGGTGGTGTGCCCGCCTTCGCCCCGACGGTGGTCAACCCCACCACCATCAGCGTGGTCACCAACTCAGGCGAAGTAGGCCCCGCTGCCGTTGTGGTGGAGAACCCCGACCTGCAGTCGTTCACGCTGGCCGGTGCCTTCACGTACGACGCGGCGCCGAGCCTCACTGCGCTCAGTCCAGGCACGGGCAGCAACGCCGGCGGCACCGTGGTGACATTGACCGGCTCGGGTTTCCGCGCGGGCGTGGGCGTGCAGTTCGGCACCTTGCCTGCGTCGGCCGTGACGGTGGTCTCTGAGACCACGGTCACTGCGGTTTCGCCTGCCAGCCCGCTGGGCGTGGTGACGGTGCGCGTGCAGAACGACGACGGGCAGGCCGCAGCACTGCCGCGCTCATTCCGCTTCGTCGCGCCGCCGACCCTGACGGCGGTCGCACCTGCGACGGGTGACGTGGCGGGTGCGACGGTGGTTCGGGTGACCGGCACCAACTTCGGGCCGATGACGACGGTGACGTTCGGAGGAGTCGCCGCGCAGCGCGTCTCCTTCGTGAGCGCCACCACGCTCGAGGCCGTCACGCCGCCCCATGCACCCGGCGAGGTGGAGGTCGCGATCACCAACCCCAACGGAGACACCGCCACGTTGAGCGCGGGCTTCCGCTACACGCGCACCGCGCCCACCCTGGAGTCACTCGCGCCCGCTTCCGGTCTGACCACCGGCGGCGTGCAGGTGAACGTGACCGGCACGGGGTTCGCGCCCAATACGACGGTCACCTTCGGTGGTGACCCGGCGACGGCCGTGGTGATGGCTTCGCCCGAGTTGCTGCGAGTGATCGCTCCGGCGCATGCGGCGGGTGCGGTGTCCCTGGTGGTGACCAACGATGACGGCCAGTCGGCCACGCTCACCAACGGCTTCCTCTACGTCGCGCCGGCAGTGGGTGAAGGCAACGTGGTGACCGATGGCGGTGACGGCGCGTTGGCGGTCGAGACGATCGACGCGGGCACGGGCACGGGCGTCGGTGGTGGCGGCTGCGGTTGCTCCAGCGTCGACCCCACCATCCTCATCGCGCTCGGGGCGTTGGTGCTCGGTCGTCGCAAGCGCTCGTGAGGGAACGGAACAGCCCATCACCGTTCGCCCCGAGAGCAGTCGAGGGGCCACTTGCCGCCCAAAGCAGAACTCGCTGTGAACGGTCGGCCGATCAGAGGCTGCTTGCGGGCACCCAGCGCTCGTCGCCTTCCATCGTGCGCACTTTGACCTGACCGTCCTTGCGCTCGAGCTCCTTCACGCGTGTGCCGACACCCAGCGCCGGGTCCGCTTTGGAGGGCGCCGCTTTGATGGTCTTGCCGTAGAGCGACTCGATGCGGCCCTGATCCTTCTTCCGCTCGACCACGATGTTCGAGGTCATCTGCTGCGCGGCATAGGCGCTGCTCAGGTCGCCTGCCACCACGTCGTCAGCGAAGTCCACGTTGCCCTCGAGCGCCTTCTTGGTGCTCGGCGAGAGCGCCGTGTCTTCCTTCAGATACGCCGAGCTCTTCTTCGCGTCGGCCACGGTGCGGGTCTGGTTCTGCTGAAGATAGAAGTGACTCGCGATGTGGAGCACCTGCCCGTCGCCGTAACGGAAGTGCACCGCGATCGGCGCGTCGCCGTACTTCGTCTTCATTTCGCGGCTGGTGATCAAGACGTCGACCTTGTCCTTGTTGAGAATCCGAATCGGATAGCTCGAGGCCTCCAGCCACCACTTCGGGTTCTCCTTCGAGAGCGTGAGGTGCTTGAGCAGGTTGTTGTCGCTCTCCTTCACCTGCACCTCGACGACGTCGTTCTGCGTCGCCTGGCCGTTGAACTCGACGTAGCCGGGGAAGGCCTTCTGCACGACCTCGAGCAGCGCCCAGTCGGTGGTGTAGAGATAGCCGCCCGCGTTGACGAACTTGCGCACGCGCTCGATGCCCGATGCGTCGAGATTTCCGGGGCAGTCGACGATGAGCAACTGCTTCGCGTTGAGCTTGAGGCTGCCCACCTGCTCCGGCTGCACCACCGTGTGTTTGATGGCGAGCGTCTTGAGCACGTCTTCCACGCGGTCGTACTCGCCGGAGACCACGACGATGTCGGCGGACTCTACGTTCTGAAGTACCGCGGCGTCGGCGGGGCGTTCCTGCGCCATGCGCTCACGCACCACGGTCGAGGCTGCCTTGTTGGCCCGCTGCATCTTCGCGTCGCCGAGTTCACCGGCGAAGGCGGGGAACGACATCAGGATGAAGACGCTGCTCAGGAGTGCGCGCATGAGGCTGCTTTCACGCGCGGCCCCGCAGTTCGATCTACAGGGGGCAGCGTTCGATGCGGGCTCGCGCGCCAAACCTGCGGAAACTGAAGAGCAGCCGAGCGTTCACGCCCTCTCCCCGACCCTCTCCCCCGCGGGGGAGAGGGAGACAGTGGGTAGGCTCAGGACCTGGATCGCAGCTTCTGAATCGCGGTCTGCGCAGCCCAGTACCCGCACATGCCGTGCACCGCGGGGCCCGGTGGAGAAGAGGCGCCACAGATCATCAGCTTCGGGTTCGGCGTCGCGTGCGTGAACCCGAAGCCGGGCCGAAGCAGGATCTGCAGGCCTTCCACGGCGCCACCACTGATGTCACCCCCCACGTACGCCGCGTTCATCGCTTCCATGTGCGAAGTGCGTTTGGTGGCTTTGCCGATCACCAGCTTCTGAAAGCCCGGCGCGTACCGCTCGAGCTGCGCTTCCAGCTGCGCGGTCGCGTCGACGTCGCTGCCGTTGGGCACATGGCAGTACGCCCACAAGGTGTGTTTGCCCGCGGGCGCGCGCGTGTCGTCCCACTGGCTCTGCTGCGCGACGAGCACGAAGGGCTTCTCTGGAAGCTCACCACGAGCCACCCGCGCTTCTGATTCCGCCAGCTCAGGCAACGAGCCCCCCAGATGAAGCGTGGCGGCGTTGCGGCTCGCTTCTGCCAACCACGGCATCGGAGCCGACAGCGCGTAGTCGATCTTGAACACACCCGGCGCCAACTGCATGTGCGTGAGCAGCGCGCGATACCAGCCCGGCAGCGCGTCACCACAGATGCGCTCGACCACGTGCGCGTGCGTATCGAAGAGCACCAACCGAGAAGGAGGGAGCTGCTCGAGCGAGGTGATCGGCCGATCGCGCTCGACCTCGCCTCCATTGCGCAGCAGCAGCGCCAGCAGCGCGTCGATGATCTTCTGCGAGCCGCCCTTCACCAGCGGCCAACCGATCACCTGAGCCGAGACGGCCAGCAGCATCGCGAAAGCGTTGGTGAACGGCGTGTTGAGTGCGCTGAAGCTGTGCGCTGCACAACCCGCGAGCAGGGCCTTCGCTTCGGGCGTCTCGAAGTTCTCTTCGGCGAACCAGAACGCGCTCTGCATTGCCTTGAGCCCGAAGTTCGCGGCGGCGATCGGTGCGTTGAGCGGCGGCTTGGTCGCCGGGTAGTACATGAAGCGCTTGAGCACCTCGAAGTCGCGCGCCAGCGGCTTCATCAAGTTCAGCCAGGCCTTCTCATCCGGCCCCAGCCTCGCCGCGGTCGCTTCCACGCCGCGCTCGAGGATCGCCGCGTGATCGCCGATCGGGTGAACGAGGGAGAAAGGCGAGTGCACGTACTCGACGCCGTGTTTCTCCAGCTCGAGCTCGGCGAAGTACGGAGACCCCAGCGCCATCGGATGAATCGCCGAGCAGAGATCGTGTTGAAAGCCCGGCAACGTGAGCGGAAGCGTGCGGGCGCCACCACCGAGCGTCGACTGACCTTCCACCACTTTGACCGAGTGACCTGCCTTGGCGAGCGCGACCGCCGCGGCCAATCCATTGGGCCCACTGCCCACCACCACTGCGTCGTACGCCTTCATCTCCACGCCTCCACTTGCACGGCCGCTTCTGCCGCCTCGAGCCAGAAGTTGGGGAAACTTTTAGCGACTGAGTCCATGCCGCGCAGAGTGAGGCGGACACCCTGCAGCCGGGCGAGCACCGCCGCCGACATGGCCAGGCGGTGATCGTCGTGCGCATCGAAACGAAAAGATCTCGCCGAGCCGGGAAGAACGGTGAGGTCTTCGCCTGCGAGCGAGTGCGTCAGGCCCGCTGCGGTGAGCAGCTCCTGCACGCCTGCGAGTCGATCACTCTCTTTATGACGGAGAATGCCGGCGCGGCGAAAGGTCGAGGCTGCCGGCAGCCTGGTGGCGAGCACCGCCAGCGTGGGAATCGCGTCAGGACATCTTTCACAATCGACCTCGAAACCTGAAGTCGCGACGCCTTCGACACGATCCGAGATGGTGAGCCCGACGCCCCGGAGCAGCTCAGCGATCGCCTCGTC
>JANODF010000939.1:0-4870 GCA_031412555.1 Archangium sp.
GCCTTCACCGACGATCACCACCGGCTTGCCGTCGAAGGTGACGCGTTTGCCCGGGTAGATGAACGCCTTGAACATGTAGACCGCGAGTGAGGCCTGCTCGAGCTCGGGGTGAATGGTCGCGTGGTACCGCTCGGCGTGCGCCTGGGGGGTGAGGCTCCAGTGCAGGCCGGGCGTCTCGTGGTGAATCCCGTGGAAGCCGTTGTTCAGGGTGAACCAGTTGAAGACCTTGCCCATGAAGTTGCGGGAGTGGTTCACCTTGTGATCAGCGTCGCAGCCGTCGTGCTGCAGGAAGTTCACGGTGGTGATGCCCCACACCGCGAACAGGTGGGGAATGATCACGAAGAGGATCGCTTTCCTCCAGTCGATCAACAGCAGGGCGACCTTCACACCCCACACCATCACCATCTCGATGAGCAGCTGCCGGTTCCACTGCGGCAGGCGCTCCTTCATCATCTTCTGGTAGCGGAAGTTGCCCGCCGTGACGCCCGGGCCGACCGCGAAGAAGAAGAAGAGGAAGTTGAGCAGGTTCCAGCGGAAGTCCACCTTGCTGGTGCGCATCACGTCTTCGCGCTCCTGGGTGAACTTGTGGTGCGAGAGGTTGTGACCCGGCACGTACTCGCTGATGGGGAACCCGTACGAGAGGCTCACCCAGACCTGGAAGATGCGGTTCATCCAACGCTTCTTGAAGACGGGGCAGTGCACCGTGTTGTGGGCGGCCACCGCGCAGATCCACGAGCTGATGGCGGTCACCACCACCCACAGCACCAACAACGGCCCCGAAGGGTCGAGCACCCACCCGGTGATGGACAGGGTCGCGAAGAGGCACAAGAAGAAGATCGTTCGCCAGTCGGCTGCGTAGCGGAGCATCGAGCGGTCTTCTGCCCCAGCCCACCTCGCCGGTAAAGCCCCCGGGGCTCCCCCGTCACCCTGCCCAACTTGTGGATTTGAACACTTGCGAAGGTGGGCACGCGTCCCGATGCTGTCGCATGGGCTCGATGGTGGTCGCGCTGCTGCTCTTGGCTGCTGACGGTGGCGTGTCCGAGTCGCCGAAGATCTCCACGAAGAACTGGGAACATCACCCGCAGGTCGAGTCGGCGCGCGCGGTGTTCACCGAGGTGCGTGCCGCGCTCGACGGTGGAACGTTCACCACGCGCAAGACCGTCGACTGCACTCAGGAGTTCTCCGAGCTCACGCTGGCCACCGACGCGCAGTCAGTCGTGCGCTACCTGCTGCGCGACTTCGGCGGGAGCGACTCGAGCCATCGGGTCGAAGCGTTCTACGACGCGAAGGGTACGCTCCGCTTCGTCTTCGTGAGGGTGGGCGCGGTGCCCAGCGCGTGGGTCGAGGCCCGGTACTGGCTCGACGAGGCCGGCCAGCTGGTGTGGAAGGCGCGCGCGACGGGCGGTGAAGGCTCGACGTATTACGCGAATGATTTTATTGAATACCTCATGAAGGCCCCGCTGGCGTTCTTCGAGAAGCGCGCGCGGTGCCCGAAGCGCCGCTGAGCGGGGCGCCGTATTGAGTGAGCGGCTCCTTCAATGTGAAGGAGTACTCGACGCAACACCCCGCAGTGACTCGCGCTCTTCGACGGCCCGCTTGCTGCTCATGACGGCGCGAACCTCGAAACCAGGAGCGCACATGAAACTGAAACGCATCGTAGGGCTGGCCGTGATGGCTGGGGTGGGTCTGGGCTGTGCCCACGCCCCGCACACCGGAACGTCTGACGTGGATGATGAAGAGACGTCGGCTGAGCTGCGCGAGCACCACCGGCATCACCACCGCGGCGGCGTCAACCAGTTCATCGCCATGAGCCTCGACACCCTCGGCGAAGACGACGCGCAGCGCCCCTCGATCATGAAGATCCAGGCCGAACTCGACGCCTGCATGGTGCCCACCCGTGACGTGGAGAAGCAGCTGACGCTCACCTACGCCGACGGCATCGCCACTGGCGCCATCGAGAACACCAAGCTGGAAGACGTCATCGTCGAACTCAACAGCACCTCGGCCAAGGCCTACGAGTGCAGCACCGACGCGCTCAACCAACTCCACGGCCAGCTGACACCGTCGGAGCGTGAAGTGGTGGCCGACAAGGTTCAGGCGCACTGGGAGATCTGGCGCGAGGTCAACGCCGACGCCGAGAAGGGCGTGCAGGACAAGGGTGGCCGGCTGGCGGCGCTCTCGGAAGATCTGGAGCTCACCGCGGAGCAGCTCGACAAGATGTCGAAGGCCCTGACGGAGGCGTTCGGTCGTAACAACAAGTTCGAATCGAAGAAGGCCGAAGCCCACGTGCTGGCCTTCGCGGCCGCGTTCGTGTTCGAGAAGTTCGACGCACGCACGGTGGCGCCTGACGAGAACGGCCGGTTGTCGGCCCACGGCGCACGCCGCATGGCGCTGTTCTACGAAACGGTCACGCCCTTCTTGAAGGCCGACCAGCGTGGCGAGCTCGCCGAGCAGCTGCGTGAGCACGCCAACCACCCCCACCTCATCACCACTGCGAACTGAGACCCTCCATGAACCGCAATCTCGTCACGATGTCGAAGGGCGTGCTGCTGACTGGCGCGCTGATGATGGGTCTGGTGTCGATGCCGGCTCAGGCTCAGGTGCAGGTCACCATCTATCCGCCCGCGTCGTACCGGGCTGTCCACCGGCCGGTCTACGTCGATGGGCGCGCGGCGTATCTGTACGGCGGCCGCTGGTATTATCAGGAGCGTGGCGGCTGGTATCACTACCGCGATGAGCCCCGCCAGCTGCGCGAGTACCGCAGCAAACGGGTGGTGGTGGTGCCTCACTACGAGCGCCGTCATCACCGCCGTGGTGGTGGCCGCGGCCGCTGACTGAACTCCTTCTCCCTTTGGGAGAGGGCCTCTCGAATCAGGGCTCCAGGTCAGCTGGATCGACCTGCTGCCACTGCGGCGAGAGCGTCCACACCGGGTTGCCGCTCGCCTTCACCTCGATCGGCTGAACCGCCGCCTCCATCGACGCCCCGACGCGGAAGAGCACCACGGTCCACGGTCCAGGCAACACGTGGCGGGCGACGCCGTTCTGCATGCGGAGCGCCTCACTCCCGGTCATCACCTGCTTGAGGTGGGTGATTGATTGAAGGGTGCCCGGTACCAGCACCATTTCGACGGAGGCCTCGGCGAGCTTCACCTCGACGGTCACGCCATCCGTGGCTTCGCGCAGCACCAGCTCGACCGGGGCTTCGGCCAGCGTGACCTGGGTGGGGCGAAACGTGCGCGCGTCGCCCGTCTGCGCCATCACGCTCCACACCCCGGGTGACAGCTCTGTCGACTCGAAGGTGCCCGCGGTGCGGGTGGGCCTCAGGGAAACGATCCGGGTATTTCGCGCGACGACCCAGGCCCGCTGCACCGGAGTGTTGGTGGCGTCGACCACCTTCACGGTGAGCGTGCTGGCCGGGTGCAGCTCGAGGTCAGACGTGTTTCCCACCAGCGGCTGCGAGCCCGAGACGTAGTGAGTCGCGGTGGCGAAGAGGTACACCGACGAGGAGTCGACCGCGGGCAACACGTACCGGCCCTGCGCGTCGGACTTCACTGCGCCATTCTCTTCCGCGAGCAAGAACTCCTCAGCGGGGGCCACCCCGACGTCGACCAGCGCGCCGGCGATGGGCGCTTTCGTTCGGGCGTCGCGCACCACGCCACTGACCGCGCGGCCGCGTTGCATCACCACCTCGCCCAGCGGGTTGTCGCCCGCCTTGAGCTTCACCTTGCGCATCAGCTGCGCGTACCCGGGCGCATCGAAGGCCACCTCCGTGACGCGCGGGTTGAGCGGCACCGTGAACTTTCCATCGGGCGCATCGACCGGCTCGTGCAGCAGCTCGAAGGTGGTGATGGGCTTGCCTTCGGTGCTCACCAACCGGCCCGAGACGGTGGTGCCGGCGCTCAACTTGAGCACCACGTTCTCGTCGGGGGCGGAGGCCTTCAGCTGCCCCTCGACCAGCAGGGTCTTGTGCGAGGCGCTGAGCTGCACCGGGCCTGCGTGCAGCGACCGCATGCGAAAGCGGCCTTGCGGGTCGGTCATCGCGCTGGCCCTGCCGTCGGGTTCGTACCCGCCGTCGAGCGACTTCTGCCAGCCGAGTACCCTGACGCCTTCGAGCGGCTCGCCGTCTGCCGAGAGCACCACGCCCGCGAAGGGAACGCCGGGCTTCGGCCGCAAGACGAGCTCGGCGCTGCCTGCCGCGGCGAGGCTGACTTTCGCGCTCGCCTGCCAGATCGGCATGTACTCATCGAGCATCACCGCCTCGACGTGCCAGGTGCCGCCCTCCAATCCGGTGAGCTCGAACCGCCCGTTGGCATCGGTCTTCCCACGCGATCGGCCAGCCGGCATCGCCTCTTCGTCGTCCATCTCGAGCGCTGCCGAGACGCGTACGCCCACCGCGGGCCGATCTTCGTCGTCGAACACCACGCCGCTGATCCTGGCGCCCGGGTTCACCACGATGACGAGGCCGCCGCCCGGCGCCACGGCTTCGAGCGTTCCGGGTGCGAAAGGCGGCGCTTCGACTCGAAGGCTGTAGCCGCCCGGCCAGACCTCGAGCGCGAAGCCTCCGTCGACGGAGCTTTGTTTCACGTCGTGCTGGCGCAGCGCTCCACCATCGAGCGCGGTGGCGCGAATGGAATACTTCGGTACCAGCACGCCTGCGCTGGTGCGCACCTGGCCAGAGAGCACCGCCGCCGCGGGCATGCGCAGTTCGATCCCCGATTGACCGCCGCGGCCCCTGGTCGTCACCTGCAGCATCCCCGCCTTGCTCGCGTACACGTCCTGCTCCTCGGTCCCGACCCCGCCGAAACGAAAACCACCACGCGCATCCGACTCGGTGTGTCTCCAGTCCTTGCCGAGGCGGAGCGAGACGCGG
>JANODF010000940.1:0-11843 GCA_031412555.1 Archangium sp.
CGGGGCGTGCGGTTGCTCGCGCTCACCGCCGAGCGCGAGACGATGAAGATCACCGAGCTCGCTCGCCAACTCGAGGCCGACACCGATCAGGAGCGCACGCCGCACATCGTGGCGGTGGGTGAGTCGCCCCTGCTTCCCGCGGAAGGCGCCGACGTGTGGTTGGCGGGCGACGAGAAGGGAACGATGGGCTTCTCGGTCGACAACTGCATGCTGCTCGAGGTGCTCTCTGACGACGGCAAACGCGTGGGCCGCGCCGCCGTGGGGTACTTGAACGGCTTGTCAGAGGGGAAGGAGCAGATCGATCTGCTCGGCCGCCGGGCGTTTCAGTTCGAGGCCAATGAGGTCAATTTGGCGTCGTTGATCCCCGAGCGCGGGCGGTTTCGCATTCGCGCCACCGTGCTCGACATTGGCGGCGTGGGGTACGTCAGTGATGTGTTCTTGATCATCGCGCCGCGCGTGACGCCGGCGACCGATGAGCTGCGGGCTCAGTGACTTGACCCTCACCCTGACCCTCTCCCAGAGGGCCCAGAGGGAGAGGGGATCACCGATTAGAAGCTGCCCATCGGGCGGAAACCGGCCTGACAGCTCAGGCCGATGCAGCCATCGCAACCCTCGGGACCGCAGATGTCGTTCTCGTTGAGCGGCCGGTCGATGGCGGCCTGGCGCACACCCAACCCGACGCCCACGCCCACGCCGATCGCCGCGACCGCGACGCCCGCCCAGAAGTACCACTTGCTGGTGATGGGCTCGGCAGGCGCCACCGACACACCGGTGACGGGCGTGCCGCTGCCCGCCAGTGGCGTGAGCCTCGACTCCACCGGGCGATCAGAAGGCGCCACGGCGACCGCGTTGAACTTCACCGAGATCGGGTACTCCTTGCCGACGGCGAAGTTGATCTTCTGGGTCTCCTCGCGGAAGCCCTCTTTGATCACCGCAATCTCCGCGGGGCCCGGAGGCACTTCGACGTCGTTGAGCGGCGCGATGCCGATCGACCGGCCGTTGAGGAGCACCTGCGCGCCCGGAACATCGGAGGTCACCGACAGCACGGCCGCGACCGCGGTGAGCTTGGCCTCGACCTCCACCGTCTTGCCGCCGGGGATCTGCACCTTCTTCACGAAGGCCGCGTAGCCCGGGCGTTTCACCGTCACGGTGTGTTCACCAGAAGGAATGTTCTGCGGCGGGAGCGGCAACGCGCCGACCTCCTTGCCGTCGATGGAGAGAATCGAACCCGAAAGCGACGAGGCCACCTTCACGCTCAAATCACCCTTGGCGGCGATGGGCGCGATGGGCGCGAGATCGTCGTCGATGACCTGCGTCGGCTTGGGCTTGGTCGAAGGTTTGGTCGCAGGCTTCGGCTTCGGCTTGGGTTTGGCCTTCGGCTTGGGCTTGCCCATCGGCGCGAGCGGCGCGAGATCGTCATCGTCCTGAGCGAAGGCAGCCGTCGACATCGCGACAACCACCAGCAGCACCACGGAGGAGCGGAGCGTCATGGCCCAAGAGGGTATCACCCAACTGGCGCCATGGAACGCGGCGTGTAGGGTGGGTGCCGATGCTCCGGCCGCACATGTTTCTGATCCTCTCGCTGAGCGCGTGTGTTCGCACCACGCCGCAGCCTTCGCCGGAGCTGCCGCCGCCCGCGCGGAAGGTCGTGGTTCCGCCGGGATGCCTCGAGGGTTTCGCAGGGCCCTGGGTTCACGCGACGGACCCCGGCTATCGCTACCAGGGTGAAGACGACGGCGGCACCCTCACGCTGATCGTCTCGCACGTGGCCACACCCGACGCTGGATTTTCGCCTCGCCGTTTTCGCGCAGTGGATGCGGGGGTCGTCGACGCAGGCGTGATCGATGCGGGCACGCCTTCAATTTCCGGAGGGCGCGTGGAGCTCGAGCGCACCGAACGGGGCTTCGTGGGTCAGACCATCGCCCCGCTCACCCACCCCACCGGCCGCACCTGTGAAGGGCACTTCCCCACCACGGTGGTGAGCTGCGCCGACGGCGGCCTGCTGCTCGAAACCCAGAGCGCCACCGCGCTGGGAGATGCCTGCCAGGCGCCCGCGCGCCCGCTCGGCCTGTTCACCCAGAAGCACCAGCTCTGGCGGCCCGACGCGGGCTGACTCAAGGCGTCATTTCCATTTGCTCGTGGAGGTCACCCTGACGGCTTTGTCCGGTGTAGGGTGACGCGCATGTCTCGATCGTCCCTGAAGGGCTTTTCGGCCTTTGCGGTGCTCACTGTTTTTGCGGCTGGCTGCGAGCGTTGCGGTGGACCCCCGGTCGTGCCGGTCAACCAATGCGTCAGCGTTCCCGGCGCGCAGGCCGATCGTCCCAATGCCTGCTCGGACAACTCCGACTGCGGGGATCACTTCGCCTGCAAGGAGGTGAACGACACCGCGGTGAAGTGTTGCGTGTTCACCGATCGCGCGTGCACCACCGAGGCTGATTGTTGCCCCGGCCAGACCTGCCCCGCCGACCGGAAGAAGTGCTTCGACAAGGTCATCGGCTGCCAGCAGGACTCCGAGTGTGGTGATCGCGGCGATCGCGTGTGCGAGGTCTACACCGACACGTACGGCACCTCGTCGCGTTGCCGCTTCCGCACCTGTGGGCCGCTCGGTGAGTGCGCCGCGGGCCAGTCGTGTTTCCAGGGCGAGTGCATGGCCGATCTGCCCTGCCTGGGCGTGTGCCCTCCCGGCAAAGGCTGCGTCGCCACCATCGATCGGTGCCAGGACTACTCGATGCCCACGGATCGCCCGACGGCTGCCTGCCCCATGACCTGCGCTGCGGGTTTCATCGCGACCTTCAAGGAGCCCCGCAACATCTGGGACAGCTGCGTGCTGCCCAACGTCGCGTGCGTCTGTGCGGAGCTGCCCAGCCTCAACTCGAACGACCTCGGCCGCTTCTCTTCCATCTCGGCTGATCCGGCCAACGCGGTGTTCGTCTCGGCCTACGACGGCCAGTTCGGCGATCTCGTGGTGGTGAAGTACGGCCTCGACGGGAAGAAGCTCTCCACCGAATACGTCGACGGCGTGCCTTCGGCGGCGGTGAAGTACGGCCCCTCGGGCGCGCGCGGCGGCATCGTGGAGCCGGGCCCCGACGTGGGCCGTTACACCGACGTGGCCGTCAGCCAGGGCCGCGTCTACGTGAGCTACTACGACGTGACCGGGGGCAACCTGAAGGTGGCCATGCGCAACACCAGCGGCGTGTGGTCGAAGCACCAGGTCGACGGCGCGCAGGCGGACCTCGGCCTCTACACCTCGATCGCCATCGACAGCGACGGGCTGCCTGGCGTCTCGTACTTCCAGCGCGGCGGCGACTCGACCTTCAACGTGATGGACTGCCCCACCCCGCGGCCTACCGGCGCGACCAAGTACATCACCGCGCTCAAGTTCGCCCGGGCCACCTCGCCGACTCCTTCGAGCGAGGGTGACTGGTCGATCAAGACCATCGCCTGCGCGAGCCGCCCGCCTCCCATCTGTGATGCGTGCAACGGCATCTGCGCTGACCCCGGCACCGGCCCCGCCTGTCTGACCGCCGGCAGCAGCTGCACCGGCTGCAACGCGAGCACCGAGTCGTGCGTGGCGGTCAACGGCGCCGACGTCTGCGCAGAGAACTTCACGCCGCCCGACCTGCAGCAGGTGCTGCCCGGCGTGGGCCTGTTCAGCTCGCTGGCCTTCAAGAACAAAGACGCGGTCATCGCGTACATGCGCCGCACGGTGCCCACGATGGGCTCGGCCGATGGCGATCTCTTCGCCGTCACCGTGAGCGGTACCGGCACGGTCGGCACCCCGGTGTTGATCGATGGCAGCGGCGACACCGGCTACTTCCCCGACGTGAAGGTCGAGACGCAGACGATGAGCGTGGGCATCGGGTACCACGACTTCTCCAGCAAGGCGTTCAAGTTCTACTTCGCGCCGCAGCTGCAGGCCGGTGTCACGCCCGAGGTGATCGACCGCGGTGTCGACGCCACCATGGCGGGCAACCAGGGTTGGGTGGGCACCGACAGCGCCATCGTCTTCGGGCCCTCCGGCGTGGTCTGGGCCCTCTACCAGGACGCGACGCGCGGCGATCTCAAGCTGGCCAAACGCACCTCGAGCTGGTCGGTGCAGACCAGCCCGCGCACCGAGGGCGCCGTGGGCTTCTTCGCCGACGCGCTCTTCACCGACGGAAAACTCTTCGCCAGCCACGCGCGCATTCACGCGAAGCTGGTGCAGAGCGAGCCGCAGGTGGACAACTCCCTGCTGCTCGAAGCGCTTCCGGGAAACTGAAGCGCTGAACTCCTTGGGGGGAGAGCTGTGGCGGCGCTGATTGAGACAGACTTGAAGGTGGCTTCGCCGGCAGAGCTGGCCGAGCACTACTATCCAAACGGCCGTCTGGGCGGCTTGTCGATCGAGGGCAAGGCCCCCGGAGCGTTGGGGCAGCTGGTGTTGCTCAAGGTCGACGTGGTGCGCCCCGCACGACAGTTCGTGCTGCGCGGTCAGCTCGCGTGGGTCCGGCACAAGTCGGGTGGTCCCTCCCAGCCCACCGGCTTCGGCATCGACTTTCTCCCTGAAGACGACGCGACGCGCGTGCGCCTGTTGGCTTTCGCCCGGGCCGAGGTGTCTTCAGATGCCACGCGCGTGGAGCAGCGGCAGCAAGTCGAGCTGAAGGTGCGCATGGTGCACGAAGGCCGTCAGCGCAAAGAGCTGGTGGCGGATCTGTCGACGGGCGGCGCGTTCGTTCGCAGCTGGAACCCGTTGCCGGTGGGCGCGAAGGTGGAGCTGTCGTTGCGGTTGCCGCTGACCTTCAGCGCGTTGGAGCTCAAGGGCCACGTGGCGTGGGTGCGCCTTGCGGGCGAACACCCCGGCATGGGCATCGAGTTCGTGCATGAAGATGAAGGCGGCCGGGCGAAGCTCGAGAAGGTGTTGCTCAAGCTGGCTCGGTGAGTTTTTCACCCTCTCCACTCTCCCTCTCCCCCTCGGGGAGAGGGAGAGTGGTGAGCAGAGTTCAGCGATCAGCGTTCAGGTTTCGTCTTGCTGAATGCGGGCTCTGCGATCGCGATGGTAGTGCGGTGCACAGAGGCCTCGCGCGAGCACGGGCCGCTCACACCCTTCCACCGCGCAGCGCACCGCCCGATCGCTGCCCACCCGCTCGGGCTCGAAACCGAACATCGCGTGGCCCACCGCGATCCACCGCTCCACCTGTTGCCGCGACAGGTGCGCGCGCCGGGCGAAATCGACCAACCGGGCGTGTGAAGGCTCCTGCACTTCGAGTGACGAGGCGCCTTCGCGAAACAGATCGGCCACCGGCACTTCGAGCGCGCGCGCGATGGTGAGCAGCGTGTCGTAGCTGGGGCTGCGTTCACCACGCTCCAGCAACGAGGTGAAGCTGACCGAGATGCCGCAGCGCCGGGCGAACTCTTCCTGCGTCAGCCGCAGCCCTTCGCGCAGGCCGCGCACCCGGCGGCCCAGCGAGAGCAACGACAGCTCGTCACGGCCTTCGCTCACTGGCAGTAGCCATTCGAACCACAGCTCAAGCCCGCCGCGCACGGGGTGGCTCCGGCGCAGCAGCGGTAGAAGGCGCCGCCGCAGCAGAAGCCGTTCGAGCAGGTGCCGGTCGAGCACTGGCTGTTGGCTGTGCACGCCGCGATGCAGGTGGCCTGATCGTTACCCTGAATCATGTAGCGATCGCACACGTAGCCGGTGCGGCAGTCACCGCGGGCGCCATCCCAGGTGCAGTGTTTGAGGCAATACGAGGTGACGTTGTTGACCAGGTACCGAGAGCAACTGGTCCCCGAAGGGCAGTTGGAGCCGGCGCAGTTGTCGGGCTGGCTGGCGGTGCAGTAGCCGGAGGGCCAGGTGGTGAAGCAGCTGCCGCCAGAACAATCGATGAAGGAGTTCACGCACGGTTCACCCGTGGGGCGCGCACCTCCACCGCCACCGCTGCCTCCGCCCGTGGGCGTGCCACCTCCGCCACCGCCGGTCGGGGTTCCGCCCCCACCACCCCCGGTCGGAGTTCCACCACCGCCACCGCCTGCCGGAGCTCCACCGCCGCCACCGCCACCGGCCCCCGAGGCCACGCAGGTGCCGCTCATGCAGGTGTTGCCCGACTCGCAGCTGGTGCCGCCGCAGCACACGAAGCCGGCCACCCCGCAGCAGAAGCCGCGCGCATCACAGGTGGGCGCGAGGCCGCACATGGTGCTCGAGGTACAGCCGGGGAAACACACCGGCACGCCCGAGGTGCCCGCGTTCGCCTCACAGACATACGAAGCACGGCAGCCGCCGGGCGCCTGGCCGGGCATGCTGCACTGCTTGAGGCACACCCGGGGCGGGCCCACGCCCGAGGGGTTCACGCCGCACTGGCTGCCCGCGACACAGTCGACCGAGGTGGTGCAGGCCTTGGTGCAGTAGCCACCGTTGAAGCCGAGCACGAGGCAGGCCCCGTCGAGGCACTCCCGGTCGAGCGAACAGGCCTCACCGGTGGCCTTCAGGGGTTGGCCGGCGTCGGTGCCCGCGTCGACGTTCATCACCGTCACGCAGGTGGCCCCGTTGCAGGTGGTGCCGCTGGCGGTGCACATCTGGTTCGCGCAGCACGCCTGGCCCAGCTGTCCACACGGCCCCGCATCGGGCATCGCAGCGACGTCGCAGACGCCGCGCTGGCAACTCAGGGTGAGAAAACAGCTCTGGCTGGGGCCACAACACGGCTGATTGCGCGCCCCGCAGCTCACGCCGCTGTCCATGCCCGCATCCACGTCGACGGTGGTGCCCGCGTCGTCGAGAATGAACCCGGCGTCGGGGTCGCGCAGGCAGGCCCCGGCGGAGCACAGCTGCTGCGGCAGGCAGACCCGGCAGGCCCCACCCATGGCGCCACAGGCCTGAGTCGACTGCTTCGGGGCCCCCAGACATTCGTCGGTTTCGGTGCAGCAGCCCGAGCAATTGGCGGCCGTGCACTTCACGGGCGCGGGCGTGCCGCAGGCGGCGAGACACAAAAAGGAGCCCAGGGTCAGCACTCGAATCATGGACGCCACGCTACACGCAGCCCTATCTTCCGCGCACCATGACTTCGGCCGACGCCGCGAACTACTACTTCAAGAAGGCTGCCCGCATCATGGACGTCGGAGAGCGCATCGAGACGCTCCTGATCACGCCGCTGCGCGAGGTGAAGGCGCAGGTCTCCATCGAGCTCGACAACGGCGAGATCCGCACCTTCCAGGGTTTCCGCTGCCAGCACGACAACTCGCGCGGGCCCATGAAGGGTGGGCTGCGCTACCACCCGCAGGTCGACGCCGACGAGGTGTTGGGCCTGGCCTCGTTGATGACCTGGAAGACGGCCGTGGTGAACCTGCCTTACGGCGGCGCCAAGGGCGGCATCACCGTCGACCCCTCCACGCTCTCGCTCAAGGAGCTGGAGCGCCTGACCCGCAAGTTCATCGATCAGATCCACGACGTCATCGGGCCGACCCGCGACATCCCCGGGCCCGACATGAACACCAACCCTCAGGTGATGGCGTGGATCATGGATCAGTACTCGAAGTACCACGGGCACGCGCCGGCGGTGGTCACCGGCAAGCCGGTCGAGCTCTACGGCAGCCGCGGCCGTGAGACGGCGACCGCGCGCGGGTTGCTCGCGGTCTGCAAACAGATCCTCCAGGACGTCGGCTTGCCGATGAAGGGCATGCGCTTCGCGGTGCAGGGTTTCGGCAACGTGGGCAGCCACGTCTCGCGGCTCTTTCACGAAGCGGGCGGCCTGCTGGTGGCGGTCAGCGACGTGCACGGCGGCGTGCAGAACCCGCGCGGCCTCGACGTTCCCGGCTTGTTCGAGCACGTGCGGCGCCACGGCAGCGTGAAGGACTTCGGCGGCGGCACTTCGTGCAGCAACGAAGAGGTGCTCACGGCCGACTGCGACGTGGTGGTGCCCTCGGCGCTGGGCAGCGCGATCGACAAGCGCATCGCCAAAGAAGTGCGCGCGCGCATCGTGCTCGAGGGCGCCAACGCGCCGTGTACGCCGGAAGCCGACGAGATCTTCGAGCAGCGCGGCGTGCTGGTGGTGCCCGACATCCTCGCGAATGCGGGCGGTGTGACGGTCAGCTACTTCGAGTGGGTGCAGAATCTCCAGCACGTCACGTGGGATGAAGAGCGCGTCAACGGAGAGCTCGATCGCATGATGGCCGAGGCCTACGAGAAGGTCGGTCAGATCAGCCGCTCGCGAAAACTCCCGCTGCGCACCAGCGCGTACGTGTTGGCCATCGGCCGCGTCGGTAAAGCCACCGTGCTGCGCGGCATCTGAAGTTCCTCTTTTCGAAAGAACGACCATGTCCATCTCGACGCAGCTGGTGAAGAAGCTGGTGCAGATCCCGATCTTCGGTGGCCTCACCGTCGCCGAAGCAGCGGAGTTCTTCGAGGCGGCCCAGGAGAGCTCGATCGCCAAGGGCACCACCCTGTTTCGCGAAGGCGACGACGGCGATGCGCTGCTGGTGATCCTCGAAGGAGAGGTGGCCATCACCCGCAAGGCCGTGGAACTGGCGAAGCTCAGCAAACACAACGTGCTGGGTGAGATGAGCCTGATGGGCGAGGGCGAAGTGCGCTCGGCCACCGCCACCGCGTTGACCGACGTGAAGGTGCTCACCGTGCCCTGCAAGCGGGTGCAGAAGATGCTCAAGAACGATCACGTGGCCGCGCTCAAGGTGGTGGCGAACCTCGCGCAGGTGATGAGCAAGCGCCTGGCGGCGATCAGCGAACGTTTCGTGAGCGTGTCGGGCGGCGGAGGAAAGAAGAAGGAAGAGCTGGCGGACTTCGGGCGCATCCTCACCACCTGGCAGTTCTGAGACCATGCTCGGCACGCTGCTTGCGCTGGCGTTGACCGCATCGCCCACCGCCGCCCAGGCCGCCGCGTTCGCCAAGGGCAAGCAGTGGGAGGAGTTGTACCTCGCCTTCGCGGCCGCCTCGCCCGAGTCCACCCCGAAAGGCGATCGCGGCAAGATCGCCCAGGCGTTGCTCGCGGGTTGCCGCGCGCTCGAGGTGGACGACGCGGTGATGGCGTTCTCGCTGGGAGAAAAGAGCGTCGCGTTCTCCCCGTCTGCCGACGCGCTGCTCTGCACCGCGCTCACCGCGAAACGCAGTGATCAACGCGGCGCGGCCGAAGACGCGCTCGAGAAGGGCAGCAGCACGTTTCCGAAAGACAGCCGCTTTCAGCTCGAGCTGGGCCGCCTCTACCTGGAGGATGGTCAGCCCGGAGAAGCCGCCTCGGTGCTCGCGCGCATTCCCGCGAAGGCCAAAGAGAGCGGTGAAGCGAAGCGGTTGATCGCCCAGATCGCGCGAGACTCGGGCACCAGCGTGGGAGGGCCGAAGCTGCTGGTCACCAACGGAGCTTCGCCCGTCGCCGAGACGCGCGGGCTCCCGCCGGCCACCAGCCGCAGCTACGAGTCGGGGGTCGATGAAGACGGCCGGCGCGTGCGGCAGAACCAGTACTTCCGGTTCTACTACTTCAACTCCAAACGCGATTTCGGTCAGCGCGCTGAATACGAAGGCCGGGTGCAGGGCGCGTTGGAAGACTCGCGGCTCGCCGCCCAGCGCCTGCTCGGCGTGGCCCGGGAGAAGCCGGTCGACGTGATCCTCTACTCCCGCGAGGAGTTCCGCCTGCACCACGGGCCCCAGGCTTCGCAGTCGGTCGCGGGTTTCTATTCGCAAGACGCGATTCGCATGAACGACTCGGCGGAGATCAACGATCGCAACCGGGCCACCCTGGTGCACGAGTACGTGCACGCGGTGATGGATGAGCTGGGCAGCTTCAACCAGCGGTCCCTGCCGACCTGGATGCACGAGGGGCTGGCGGAATACATCGAGTGGCGCTCCGAAGGCGCCGAAGGGCCGCCCAAGGGCTACGCCACCGCGCTGCAGCAGCTGGCCCTGCAGAACCAGCTCCCGCGGCTGGTGGAGATGAGCAACGGGCCGTTGATCGCCAGCCGCAACCCCGGCCTGGCCTACGCGCTGGCCGCCGTGGCGGTGCGCCTGCTGGTGGAGAAGCGGGGCATGGCCGAGGTGATCGACCTCATTCGGGACTGCGGCCGGGGCACCTCCTTCGAGAAGGCCCTGGAGAGTCATTTCGGCACCAGCGTGGCCCGGCTCGATGAGGAGTTGACCTCCAGCCTCAAGTAAGGGCCGAAAGTAGAATTTCCCCAGCGCCGGGGCCGGGTTAGGCTGTCGTTGCCCTTATGTCGGATACTCAGGCGGCCATGCGTGAATTTCGCTTCCTCGATGAGAAGCGGAAGACCAACGGCCTCACACAACCAGAAGAGCTGCGCTGGCAAGAGCTGGCGGCTTCCCTCGGCATCGATCTGAGCGCGGCTTTGCAGCCCGCCGGGTACTACGGCGAAGACGGCCTCTGGTACGCGTACCCGCCGGGCTACGATCCCAACGCCGCGTGGCAGCAGCAGCAGTGGGAACAGCAGCAACAACAGCAACCGTATTACCCGCCGCAACAGGGCTACTACGACCCGAACACCGGCGCGTACTACCCGCCGCAACCGCAGCAGCAGCCGTACACGCCGCAGTACGGCCAGCCGGCGCCGCAGGGCTATTACGACCCGAACACGGGCGCGTATTACCCGCCTGAGGCGTACGCGCAGCAGCCCGCCGATCCTTCGCAGCAGCAGTACGACCCCGCGCAACAGCAGCAACAGTGGGGCTACGAACAGGCCGCGCAGCAACAAGAGCAGCAGTGGCAGCAACCCGCCGCCGACGCGTGGCCGCAGCAGGCGCTTGCGACTCCGGCCTGGGAGCCACCTGCGCCGATCGCGCCGGCGCCTGCGTGGCAGCCTCCCGCGCCGGTGGCCGCGCCTCTTCCCGCGGCGCCCAAACCTTCGGCACCGGTCTTCGTTCCGTTCTCGTTTCCGAAGCCGTCGGCGCCAGCCGTCGCGAAGCCGGCTCCGCAGCCCGCGCCTGAAATCGAAGAGGTCGGCAACGACGACGTGATGGAGATCTCCGACGAGGAGGTGCTCGAGGTGCCTGCCCCGAGCCCCGCGCTCCCTCGCCCGATGCCGGTGGCTGCTCCGGTGGCGTCGCTCGATTCAGTCGATGATCTTCGGGGTGCGTTGCTCGATGACGATGTGCCTCCGATGATCAGCACCGGGCCTTCGGGCGCGCTGACCGCGAACACCGCCATCACCCGGTTGGATGCAGCCGCAGCCAGCCTGCTGGCCGATGTCGACGTGGAGCCGCCCGCCCCTGCCCCTGCCTGGGAGCCGCCGGCGTTCCTGGCGCCGGTGGAGGCGACTCCGGCCGCGCCGCAGGATTCGTGGGATTCGCCGATCGAGGATCAGGGCGAAGCCGCGCCGTCAGTCGCAGTTGAGCCTGCGCCGCTGCAGTCGTGGGATGCGCCGGTCGAGGTCGAGTCGCCGGTGGCAGTCGCGCCCGAAGCACCCGCGCCCCTGCAGTCGTGGGATGCGCCGGTCGAAGTCGCGCCCGAGGCGCCTGCGCCCCTGCAGTCGTGGGACGCTCCGGTCGAAGTCGAAGCTCCGTCTGTCGTCGTCGCGCCCGAGGCTCCCGTGCAGTCGTGGGACGCGCCAGTCGACGTCGAGGCTCCGTCGGTCGTCGTCGCGCCCGCGGCTCCCGTGCCGACGTGGGACGCGCCGGTTGAAGTCGCGGCGTCCGCAGCGCCCGCGCAGTCGTGGGATGCGCCCGTTGAAGTCGCTGCGCCCGAAGCTCCCGCGCAGTCGTGGAACGCTCCGGTCGAGCTCGCAGCGCCCGAAGCGCCTGCGCAGTCGTGGAACGCGCCCGTTGATATCGCTGCGCCCGAACAGTCGTGGAACGCTCCGATCGAAGTCGCTGCGCCCGAAGCGCCCGCGCAGTCATGGAACGCGCCCGTAGAAATCGCTGC
>JANODF010000941.1:0-7868 GCA_031412555.1 Archangium sp.
AGGTCACCACCAGCGGAAAACCCGACTGGAAGAAGGCCAAGAAGGAGTCGGTGCAGTTCTTCGTCACCGGCGCGGTCACCAAACGAGGCAAGGCGCTCACCCTCGACCTGTTCGTCTTCACCAAGGCGGGCGCGCCCAGGGCCCGCAAGAGCTTCCCGCTCGACAAGAACGGCACGTTGTCTCCAAAGAACCTGCAGGGCGTGATGGACCTGCTGGGCAACACCTTCGGCAAACGCGCTGCCGCCGAGCCCACGCCCCCGATGGACGAGGAGAAGCCGCCGGCCAAAGAGCCCACCAAGACCACCCGCCCGTCCGATCCGCCGCCCGCGCGCGCCGAGCGGAAGCCGGAACCGCAGCCTGAGCCCGAGAAACGCGGCGAGCCGGAAGCGGCCCCCGAGTCGAAGGACAAGAACAAGCCGCCCTTCCTGGTGATCGACGCGGGCGCCGAGATCCTCAATCGCAAGCTGGAGTACTCGCAGGTCGCCACCTCGAACCTGCGCCGCTACGATCTCACGCTCTACGCCCAGCTCGCGCTCGGCGTGGAGTTCTACCCGCTGGCCCTGGTGCGTGACGATCTGCTCGCCGGGCTGGGTCTGGAAGCGAGCATCGCGCTCGCGCCGTGGCTGCAGTCGCGGCTGGCCAGCATTCCCGAAGCGTTCCCCACGTCGACCCTGCGCATCGATGCGGGCATCCGCTTCAGCATCGCGCCCATCAAGACCTTCGCGCTGCGCATCGCGCCCTACGTCGGCGTGCGCTCACACAGCTTCACCGTCGGCGCGTTGCCTGATGGCCGAAGGCTCGACGGTTTGCCCAACATCGCCCTCGTCGGGCTTCGCGCGGGTCTGGCGATCGAAGTGCCCATCGTGCCGCGCTGGCTGACGTTGTTCGGCCGCTTCGGCGTCATTCCGGTCTTCGGGTCAGGCGAGATCATCTCTCCGGCGTTCTTCCCCAACGGGAGCGCCTTCGGGCTCGAGGGCAACGCGGGGCTCGGCGTGAACCTCGTCTCGTTCCTGCAGATCCGCGCGGGCTTCGACTTCGCCCGCTACGGCTTCACCTTCACCACGCAGCCGACCGATCCGTACGTGGCCGCCGGCGCGACGGACACGTACCTCGGCGGCAAGGCGTCGCTGCGGCTGACCTTCTAAGCCGACGGGGGCACGCACACCTTCGAGGTGCTCGCGCCCACGTGATCTGCGTTACCCACGCAGTTGGCCTCGTTGTCGACGGTGCGGTTGAAGTTGCACTGCGGCTTGTCGGTGCATTCGCGGAAACAGTAGTTGGTGGCGCCTTCCTTCACGCACGACGAGCCGGCGACGCAGTCGTCATCCTTCGTGCAGCCCGACAGGCCGCAGGAGCCGCCCTTGAAGCCGGTGAGGCACTTGAGCTGAACGTCGCCCACCTTCGCGCAGTCGGTATCGGCACCGCATTGAGCAGCGATGCCGATCTGGTCGGCCGCATTGCCGCAGCCTGCAGCGCCCAACAGAACCGTGAGCCAGAGCATCTTCATCGAGTTGGTCTTCATGAAGTCGACCGTACCTCTGATTGCACTCTCCTGATGGCCCGGGGGTTGGGCGGGCATGCGCCGTCTTCTCCTCGCGTCCGCCTGCATTCTGCTCAGCGCCTGCCCTTCTCCCAATGGCTCCGAAGGGCCGCAGGGACCGAAAGGTGACCCGGGCGCGACAGGCCCTTCAGGCCCCGCTGGCGCCATCGGACCGCAAGGCCCCCAGGGCGAGCCCGGAACGACCGGCGCCATGGGAGCGCAGGGCCCCATGGGCACCGTGCTGGTGCTCGACGGCGGCGTGGTCACCGGCCCCCGCGGAGTCCAGGGCGCATCGGTCGTGCTGCGCAGCCTCGACGCCGGCACGCAGTGCGCGAAGGGCGGAGTCGTCGTTTCGCTCGAAGACGGCGGTTCGCCGCAGGTGGTCTGCCACGGGCTCGACGGGCCGCAGGGCATGCAAGGCGTTCAGGGCGTGGCGGGACCGACAGGCGCGCCTGGCGTTCAGGGACCCATCGGTCTTCAAGGTCCGATCGGAATGCTCGGCCCCGTAGGACCGGCGGGCATGGCGGGACCCACGGGCGCCCCTGGCGTACAGGGCCCCATCGGTCTGCAAGGTCCAGCGGGAACGGTCGGCCCCGCCGGCATGACGGGCATGACGGGGGCTCCCGGTATCGCGGGCCCGACGGGTTCACCGGGCGTGACGGGACCGATGGGCCCTCCGGGACCTGCCGGGCCGGCGCTGCTGCTCGACGGAGGAACGATCCCGGTGAGCGCCTCGGATGGCTTCAGCTTCGCGGGCTTCACCGCCACGCTCTACGACGGCAACCTGGGCGGGCCCATCGGCGCCAATGCGAAGTGCGCGGCCGAATATACGGGGAGCCACCTGTGCACCGAGCGCGAGTTCTCGTGGACCGGCGCCTCGACGATCCCGGGCGCGAGCGGCTTCTGGGCTGACGACTCGCAGTACTCCTCGCAGTCGGCACCCAACTACTACGCACGCGATCGTTCGGGCGCGTACTCGTGCAACAGCTGGCGCTCCGCGGATGGCCCGGCCAACTACGCGCAGTTCACCGATGCGCAGGGCATGCGAGCCGCCGGCGCGTACAACGTCTGCAACGTGGCCCGGCAACTGGCTTGCTGCCGTTCACCGCATGGGGCCTGGTTCCGCGGCTTCACCGCGATGACCTACGACGGGAATCTGGGCGGCCCCCTCGGCGCCAACGCGAAGTGCTCCCTCGAATATCCCCGCAGCCACCTGTGTACCGACCGCGAGTTCTCCTGGGCAGGAACGGGCATCTCGCCTGGCGCCGCGGGCTTCTGGGCCGACGACTCGCAGTACTCGTCGCAGTCAGCGCCCAACTATTACCCGCGTGATCGCTCGGGCGCGTACTCCTGCAACAGCTGGCGCTCGGCCGATGGCCCGGCCAACTACGCGGAGTTCACCGACCCGCAGGGCATCCGGACCCCCGGCGCGTACAACGTCTGCAACGTGCGCCGTCCGCTCTCCTGCTGCGGCGGCTGAGTCACGGCTTTGCACACGGGCAGCACCCATTGTGTCATCCGTCCACCATGCGAATTCACCTGGCGATCCTGGTCGCGAGCTTCTCGGTGCTGGGCTGTGGAGGCGCCGTCGTCGCCCCTGAGTGCAACGCGACGAACTGCTCGACCGGCTGCTGTGCTGCTGACGGCACCTGCGTCGTCGCGCAGAACGCTGCGGCTTGTGGCTCGGGTGGTGCTCAGTGCGAGGCCTGCGCAGTGGGCAGCTTCTGCTCTGCGCAAGGATGCATTCCCGTCGGAACGGGGACAGGTGGCGGCACCGCAACGGGTGGAGGCGGCGGGACTGCGACGGGCGGCGGTGCTGCGACGGGCGGCGGTACGGCGACGGGCGGCGGTACGGCGACGGGCGGCGGCACTGCGACGGGCGGAGGCACTGCGACGGGCGGTGGCACTGCGACGGGCGGCGGCACTGCGACGGGCGGCGGCACTGCGACGGGCGGCGGCACTGCGACGGATGCCGGCGTTTCGTTCGCTCTCGACAGCTCGTTCGGAGACTTCTGCATCAACGACTTCTGTTGGGAGAACCCCCGGGTTCCCAAAGCAAACTGGGCTGACCTGACCTTCATCGGTCCCGACGAAGGCTACGCAGTGTCGACCAATGGCCTCATCGCGCGCTTTTCCCAGGGCCGGTGGGAGCAGGTCGCCCATTCACCCGACGTGTCGTGGCGCGCCGTCTGGGCCCTGCCCGGCCAGGCCTGGGTGACGGGCACCACCAACACCTTTGGCGAGGCCGCGTTCGGGCGGCTGGTGGGCACCACGCTGACGCGCCTGCCCTCGCCGCCGGGCATCGTGGCGATGTCGGCGGTCTTCGGCTTCTCCTCGACCGACGTCTGGTTCGCCGGCTCTTTCGGCAAGATCGTGCACTGGGACGGCGTGCAACTCGTCGACGTGCCGTCCGGCGTCACCAACCTGCTCACGGGGCTGTGGGGCTCGAGCGCCACCAATCTCTACGCCGTCGGTTGGGGTGGTCGCATTCTTCGCTTTGGAGGCCAGGGCTGGAGCATTCAGGCTGAGCCGCCCGGCAATGGGGGCCGTGACTTCGAGGCCATCAGCGGCACCGGGGCCCAGGACCTCGTCGTCGCGGGCGCGCGCGCGTACCGATTCAATGGCACTCAATGGGCTCCGCTCGAGCCCTTCCCCTCGCTCGATGCCAACAGCTTCGGCATCTTCGACCTCGAAGTGCGCGGGCCCAATGAAGTGTGGGCCGTCGCGAGCTCAGTCTCACCGCTGATGACCATGCGCTCGCATGGCGTCTCCCTGTGGGACGGCACTGGCTGGATCACCATCGACACCGCGGCCCAACCTTTTGGCAGCCTCGCGGTGCAGTCATCGAACGTGGTGTGGGCCGCGGGCCAGACCGGCGGTTGGTGGCGACGCACTGGCACCAGCATCGAGCGTTTCCCGGCTGGCGCGCCGGCTGCCGACACCGTGCGCACCGTCGCAGGCACCGGCCAGACCATGATGGCCTTTTCGAGCAACGGCGTCGTTCGGGTGCGTGCGCCCCAGACTCGCCAGTGGTCGACTGTCACCTCGGCGGTGACGAGCTGGAATGACGCCTGCGCAGACGCCACGGGCGCGGTGTACGCGAGCAACGGTCTCTCACCCGGGCAGGTCTACCGGTTCGCGACGCCGCAGGCGCAGGCCGTGCCGTGGGGCCCGCCGCTCAGCAGCGGGGTCTCGATGCTGCGCTGTCGCCCTGACGGCATCATCGCCCGGAGCGCGGGCGCCGTGCCCTACCGGCTCGACACCACCCAGTCATCGTGGACGGTCAATCTTCCGTCGACGGGTTTCGTGCCTGGCAACACCAGCGAAGTCTGGGGCGTCGCCACGGGCCCGCGGGCCGACGACGTCGCCTACGCCGGCACCGTTCCTTCGACCTCCGGCGGCGGAACGCCGAGAGCCGCGCTCGTCATGTGGGACGAGCCTGCGCAAATGCAGCGCACCTACGTCGACAACGGCGCGCTCTCACCGCAGCCGCGGAACTTCTTCCAAATCTGGCCTTCGAGCGACGGATCGGCCGTGGTGCTCGGCGTCACCAACAGCACGGTGGGTCTCTATTATTACCGCTACAACATCAGCGGCATCGACCAGCTGACGCCGTTCTTGAACTCGACCACGACCAGTCTGCTCGAGCTCCACCGGACACCGGACGGCGGCTATCTGGGTCAGTACGCCGACCGCATCGCCGAGAGCACCGACGGCGGCTTCCCGACCGAAGGTGGGCTCGCGTTGCCTTCGGGAACCTGGGACATGGAGTGCGTCGGCAATGCCTGTTGGGTCTTCGGCCCCGAAGGCGCCATCTTGCGTCGCGGCTACTGACGCTCCGACCGCTGGCGCCAGTAGAGGCCGGTGCACTCCGGCACCACCGTCCACCCGTTTTCGCGCACGCGGGTGATCAGGTGCTCACCGAAGAAGAAGCCCAGGGTCTGCGCCGCTTCGTCCACCGTCGCGAAGGCGTAGTCGGTGCGCAGCACGCGATGCGAGAAGCCCAGCGTCTCGAGCGCGAAGGCGTGAAAGGGCTCGAGAGAGTGACCGCCTTCGAACGGGGTCTCCACGCCGGTGCCCATCGTCTCGATCAACACCAGCGTTCCGCCGGGGCGCACGATGCGCTCCAGCTCGCGCACCCAACGCTGGAGATCGTCACGCCAGCCCGTGGGGTTCCACGCCAGCGCGTGACCGAAGGCCCAGCCCTCGAGGGCAAAGTCGGAGCTCGCGTCGGGTACGGGCAAGGCGTCGTGCAGCGCCACGCCCCACTGAACTGAAGGCAGCGACTGTTTCGCTACGGCAATCATCGGCGCAGCGGCGTCGAAGGCCCTCACCGTTCGCGCACGTGGCGCGATGAGCCGCGTGAGCCGCCCGGTGCCGGCGCCGGTCTCGACCACGTCGAGCGCGCGTTCACCCATCAACTCGAAGAGCGCGCGGCCGAGATTGCCTTTGTGATCTTCGTGAGAGACCAGCGTGTCGTAGCGGTCGGCGTGATGTTGGTAGACCTCGCGGTAGTCGGGCACGGCGGCACTCTCTCAGGATGTCAGTGCCTCTCGGTAGGGTGGTGTTTCGGCGCTGATGCCGAAATGCAACGGGGGGAACACATGAACGCAGAGCAAGTCGAGATCAGTGAAACGGAGCAGAACCTCGAGCTCGAGGTCGCCGCAGGGAACGCACCACGAGCCGTCGTCGCAAAACTGCAGCGCCTGAAGAAGGAGAGGCAGCGCGCCACGCTCGGGCGCCTGGCGAAAGTATTCGACGTCTACGAGTTCCGCGACGAGGTGCTCTTCAGCGCCCGGCTCAAGCGTCGGTCGCGCGACCTCGCGGAGTGCATCGACGATCCGCAGTGGGCCACGTTGCAGCACCTCGACCTGGCTTCAGGGTCATTTCCTGAGCTGGAGGGCAGAACCGCGGCCTTCTTCAACGGCCTGCCGCAGCTCCAGTCGCTGGCGAACCTGCAGCCCAGACTGCTCCCTCGAGAGCCGTGCCCGCGCATCACCACCCTGTCGATGCACGAGACGCCGGTCTCGCAGCTCGCCGAAGCCTTTCCAGGTCTGCGCTCATTGGAGTTCGTCGACTCGCTGCGCGATGCGCTCGCGTTCTGGGGCCACCCCTTCATCCAGAAGCTGGAGTCGGTGTCGGTGCGGTCCCTCACCTGGTCACAGGGAAAGTTGACCTCGCGCTCGGGCTTCAGCCACTACGCCTTCGCGGACTGGATCGAGGCGGGCCCTCCGCTGACGCACATGGAGCTGACCGAGGACGACTTCTTTTCTCCCGGCGAGTTGTACGCGCTGCGTGAGCTGCTCGCGGCTGCCCGGAGGAAAGGCGCCGAGGTCATCCTCGTGCCCGGCGCAGAAGCCAGCCCGCCGACCTGGCACAGCTGACGCTCACTGCTTTGGGGGTGGCTCAGCTGCGCTGGGCCAGCGACAGGCCGCGCTTGAAGGCGCTGGCCTCGAGCGCCTACTGTCGACCCAATGACGCCGCAGACCATGCCGTCGCCAACGAACGAGGCGCCCGCGAACCCGCAGCCCGAGGCGCGCATTTCAGTCGAGGTGGTTCAGAGCCTCTTCGACCTGCTGGTGCCACTCAGCAGCTCGCTGCGTGACAAGTGCCTCGCGCTCGGCTTCGACCCGAAGAAGCTGTCGCCCACTTATTCTCTCGACGGTTTCTCGGAGCTGCTCCTTGCCGTCGCTCGAGAACGCTTCGCCGACCGGCCGCTCGAGCAGGCGCTCGACCGGCTCGGCCGGGAGAACGTGCTGGCAATGCAGAAGCGGCACATCTGGCTGTCGGCGATGTTGCCGATGATGCGACTGCTGGGCCCGCATCGGGTGATGTCGAAGGCGAACGCGCGACGCATCGGCCAGACCAACACCGAACTCACGTACACCACGACCGGGCCGACCGAAGGCGAGCTGAAGATTCACCCCTGCCCCTTGCCCGCGTTCCTTGGAGGGGTGGTGGCGCAGGTCGTCGCCAACGCAGGAGGTCTCGACGCGCGCTGCGATCTGATCGCCCAATCGGGCGCAGCGGCGACCCTGCGGGTCAGCTGGAAGCCAAGCTGACGCGGCTCAGCCGATGACGCGGTTCCGGCCCGCCTTCTTGGCCTTGTACAGATTCGCGTCGGCCAGCTTGATGAACTGGAGCGGCTCGGTCATGTCGCCCACCAGATCCGCCACCCCGATCGACAAGGTCACCTTGATGTCCTTGCCCTCGAAGGTGAAGCGGTGATCCTCGACCATGCGGCGGATCTTCTCGGCGAGCTTGCGGGTGTTGTCGCCGCCTGACTCAGGCATCACGTAGGCGAACTCTTCGCCGCCGTAGCGCGCGA
>JANODF010000942.1:0-4637 GCA_031412555.1 Archangium sp.
GGTGCTGGGGCGACTCCATGGGGCGCACCGAACCGTCGCCGATTCCCGGGCTGCTGCGACCGGTTCGGCAGCTCGAGTGTGGTGACGCGCATTGCTGCGCGTTGACGGGGTCCAACGGCGTTCAGTGCTGGGGCGACAACAGCGCGCGGCAGCTGGGTTCAGCCGGGCCCTCGACCTTCGTGCCGAGGCGCGTCGCCATCGGAGGCCCGGTGACGAGGCTCTCGCGTTTTGCGCAGTGCGTGGTGCTCACGACGGGTGAGGTTGAGTGTTGGGGCAACTACGCGCGTGAGGGTCTCACCCTGAGTGAGGCCCCGATCCGGGTCATCCACTGATGCGAGCACCTCCTGCGCTCCACAATGGGAGCCTGGAAGCGGCCATCGCCGCAGAACCGAACCGAGACGGTCCGTACCTCGTCTACGCAGATTGGTTCGAAGAGCAGGGCGACTCGTGCTCGCCGTGGCGATCTGGCTCGACGATCGCGCTTCGTTCGAAGACTTCGAGTGGGAGTCCTTCTCTTCGGCTTCTTCTCCCGATGCAGTGCGTGCAGCGCGTCGGAACACACGCCTGGTTCCTCTCTTCCTGGAGGCGTGGGGCCACTCGAACCCCTTCGAGATCGACGACTCGTTGTCTGGCCTCTTCGCGCAAGAGGTGACGGTCGATCGGGCGCTCGAGCTGCCCAGCGGCGCGCGACTCGAGGAGGTCGCCTTCACCGAGGTGCCCGTCAATCAGAACGGCACCATCGGCGTTTCGGGCGACCTGTGAGGCCGCGACCGCCTTCGACCTGCTCGCGACCCGCCTCACCTTTCAGGCCATCGAAGACGTGCGTGGCCGGGACCGCCTCGATGCGTTCGACGACGCCACCGATTGGGTGCCGCTGAGTCGTGCGCAGGCGTACAGCACCTTGTTCAGCACGCTCGCCGCGAACCAAGGTCACGGCCTGCGACGCGGGTCCACCGAGGTCGACCTGGTCGGCGTGCTGGCCGAGCTGGGTCCCCTGCGCGCAGCGACGTTTTCCCAGACTGAATTCACCTGGCAGTTGATGCAGTTCGAACGCGGCTGGTTGGCCTTCTACGTCACCTTCTGAGTGATCAGTCGCGGTCAGGGGCTTGCGCCGCGTGCCAGAGCTCCAGGTACTTCGCACGCACCGAGGCATCCAGTTGCGCTGCGAGCTCGACCGTAAGGTGCGCTGCACGAACCAGCTCGAGCACGTCAGCGAGATCTTTGATGCGATGCGGTGCGCTCATGCCCGAAGCGAGCTTCAGCTCGATCAGGCGAGGCAGAGGCATGACGCACAGCCCGTCGTGCTTCTCGGCGACCTTCGCCGGGTCAGGAAACACGACAGGCTTCGGCCTCCCGTCACCGGGGTACTCACCGGCGATCAAAAAATCGATCGTCACGCCGTTCGCGGTGTCACGCAGCGTCTTGCTGCCAGGAAACTTTTCGAGATACCCGCGGCCCAGGACCAGCGCCTTGAAGGCCGCGTGGCCCTCGCGGGTGACGAGCAGGTCGATGTCCTCGGTGAAGCGCCGGTATCCGTGGCGGTTGAGCGCCATCGCGCCGACGAGACAATAGGCAATGCCCGCCTCGTCGAAGCAGCGGACGACAGCCTCGAGCGCGTGGTCGATCCTCGAGTTGCCCATGAAGAAAAGGCTCCCTTCGCGAGCAGCGTCCCAGACAGGTCCATCTGGCGATTCGGGTTCCGACATCCAACGCTGAGCGTAACACGCAGGCGGTGAGCACCCACTGCCCAGCCAGCCTCCAAGGCGGTCACGCTGGTCAGTCGCAGCACGCCAACGGCAACGTCGAGCCGCAGTTCGGCAGCGTGCTGGTGTTGTTGGTCACACTGCCACTGGGCAGCGCGATGGCCGCGGTCCCCGAGCCTGAGGTGCCTGACGTGAAGATGTTGCACGGCACATTCACGTCGGGGTCCGTGCTGGTGACGGTGTAGGCGAAGTCGAGCCACGCCCCTGCGCCCGGCATCGGGAGGCTCGGACGCGAGAGACGAAACTCTGACGTGTTGCACAGGTGCGCGCCGGGGAACTCGGCGTTGCAGCGCGAGTTGGCGATGGTGCGGCTGCCGATCGCTCCGGTCGAGGTGAAGGTGGTGTACCCGCGCAGGCGCGTTGACGCCGGTGAGGTGCAGCACGCGAGCGGCAGGGTCGAACCGCAATTCGGCAACGTGCTGGTGTTGGTCGTCACCGTGCCATTCGGCAGCGCGATGGCCGCGGACCCCGAGCCTGAAGTGCCTGACGTGAAGATGCTGCACGGCACGTTCACATCGGGGTCGTTGCTGGTGACGGTGTACGCGAAGTCGAGGAACGCTCCGACGTTGCCGGGGATCGGCTGGGTCGAGCGCGCCGTGCGGAACTCGGACTGATTGCAGAGGTGCGTGCCGGGGTACTCGTTGTTGCAGCGCGCGTTGGCCGCGATGCGCCCGCCGATGTTTCCGTTCGAGACGAGCGAGGTGTAGCCGATGAGCACGGGGCGTGCGTCGATGGGCTGCGCGAGCACGATGCCTCCGTCGAGGTAGAGCACGGCCCCCGCGGGTCCCATCGGGCCTGCAGGTCCCGCCGCACCGGGAGAACCCGTCGGGCCCGCGGCGCCCGCCATGCCCGCAGGACCGACCGCACCAGCGGGACCCGTCATACCGACTGCACCCGCAGGGCCGGCCATACCGACTGCACCCGCGGGACCCGTCATACCGACGGCACCCGCAGGACCCGTCATGCCGATTGCACCCGCAGGGCCCGTCATACCGACCGCACCTGCAGGACCCGTCATGCCGATTGCGCCCGCGGGACCCGTCATGCCGATCGGACCTGCGGGACCCTGCATCCCCATCGCTCCGGTTGCGCCGTTGCACACGGCACTCGAGCCTCCGTCAGCGAGGCTGATCAGCACTCCGCCTGCGGCGCACTGCGGGCTCAACACCGCGAGCGACGTGACGCCGGGCGAGAAGCCGTTGCACAGATGCGTGATGCCGCCATCGGACAGCTGCGTGACGCGAACGCCGCCGAACTGACACGGCTGGCCACCGGGCGTGACCGGAGTCACCACCACCGAACTCCCCGGAGGACCGACGACCACGCCGCCGTCGATCACCAACACCGAACCCGCGGGACCTTGAACGCCCTGCGGTCCAGCGGGGCCCTGAGTGCCGGGCGTCCCCGGTGTACCCATCGGCCCCGGAATGCCCTGAGGGCCCATGGGCCCCGGTTCGCCCGGTGCACCCATCATTCCCGCCGGCCCCGTCGCGCCGGGTGCTCCCGACTGGCCGGGATCCCCCTTCGGGCCCTCGCTTCCGGTGGGTGAAGGACAGGCGCTGAGAGCGAGGAGGAGGGGAATCGCGAGGCGTCGCATGGTGGCGACATCACCCCCCATCCACGGGTCGGGTGCAACAGATCCACGCACGGTGCCCCAGACCCTGTGAGGAATTGATTGAGCCCCCACGCGGCGGGGGGCCGCGTCTGTAGACTGATGGCCATGGTGCTCGCACTGGTGCTCGCCGCGTCTGGGGTCTCGCTGCTCCCTGGCACTGAGCTGACGGTGCAACCCAGGCGCACGCTGAAGGCGCACCTCGTCGAGGTGGATGACGAGCTCTTCATCTTGAGGCAGTCGCTCTCGGCCACCGGCGCAGACGTGTTCGGGAAGGCGACCGTTGAGGCGGCGCCGTTCGTCGGGCTCGCGGGACTTCCGGCGCTGCTCATTGGCCTGCTGCTGAGGGACTCGAGCACCTACCGGGGGACGCCGATCATCGAGACGGGCGTCATCGTGTCCACCGTCCTGTTCGGAACCGCCATCGTCGCGACGCTGGCCTACGCACTCGCGCGGGTGATCAGCCATGGCTTCGACGCTGCCCAATGGACCGCGCGCGAGAAGATGCTCACCGCGTACCGGCCGCTGGTGTTGAGCGCCTTGAACGCCAGTGCTCTTTGACCGAACACGGAAAGACGTGCGCGGGCGGGAACACCTCGATGCGTTCGACGACACCGCTCATTGCAGCACCGGCAAACGCGTCGCCTGCGCTCCCAGAAACTGCTCTCCCCACGCGAGGCTGGCCGGCTCGAGCGCGAGGTCAGCCGTGGTGGGCGTGGTGCGTGGGGGCGAGCACCCGAGGAGTGCAATGAGGACGAACCCAGGCGGCCACATGCGGTGTGGTTCGCATTCGTGTCTGCTCACGGAAGGTAGACCCATTGATCCTTCGAGGTGATGGCCATCAACCGGTTCGCGTTGCCGTCGAAGAGCAAGACCTCAGCGCTGTCAGGCGGGCTGGTGCGGGGCTGCATGTTCACCCAGTTCGACCCGTCCCAGGAGAAGGTGCCCTGTCGCGCCTGCAGCACCACGCGCTGGAGCGTCGGCACCCACGCCATCTGGGCGTCGGTGATCCCGCTGGGCAGCGTCGCCGTGGAGATCACGGACCACCCGCCATCGAGCCGCGCGTACGTCGACGAGTCGTTCTGGGCCATCAGCCGCTGCGTCGACTCGTCGAAGGCCAGCGCGTCGACCTGACCGAAACTCCCCGGGTCTTGAACCCAGGTCGCGCCGTCGAAAGTCCAATGCGAGCCATTGACCGAAACGATCACCACCCGCTGACGAGCACCATCCCAGGTCGCCGCATACACCACACCCGGAGGCGG
>JANODF010000943.1:0-9579 GCA_031412555.1 Archangium sp.
TCGCAATCGGGCCTCAGTCAGGCAGAAGAGGTCACCGCGCCCGCGCTGATGCCCATCACGCTGCTGATCACCGAGAAGGAGCTCAAGCTCACCGTCGGTGGCTCTCAGCTCGATGCGCTGCCCATCACCCGTGACGAACGCGGCCGCATCGACACCAGCAAGCTCGTGCTCAAGCTCAAGGAACTCAAGTCACAGCAACCTGATCAGGCCGCCATCACGCTCTCCACGGAAGACAACGTGCGCTACGAAGACCTCGTTCGGCTGATCGACACGGTGGTGAATGACGGAGCCGATCCGCTCTTTCCCTCCGTCTCCGTCTCACCCGCGGGTTGAGCGCGGCAGACACACCGAGAACGCAGCCCCACCCCGCGGGGAACGCGCGTATTCGACGCTTCCTCCGTGGGCGAGCGCGCACTCCCGCACCGAGACGAGGCCCAGGCCCGTACCGTGCGGCTTGGTGGTGGCGAAGGGTTTGAAGAGCGAGGCCTCCAGGCCCGCGGGCAGCCCTTTGCCGTCGTCATGCACCTCGAGGCGCACCCGCTCTTTTTCCACCCTCAGCTTCACCTCGAGATGGCCTCGCCCGTCGGTCGCGTCGGCCGCGTTGAGCAGCAGGTTGATCAACACCTGATCAATCAACACCGGGAAGACCGACAGGGTCACCGCTTCGGGAGCGTCGATCACCACCTGGCAGTTCTTCATCGCGCTGTGGCCCTTCAACAGGCCCACGATGCGTTGCACCATCGCGCGCAGTTCACGGTCGACGCGCACGCTCGAGCCCCGCCCCATGCCCTTGAGGTCGGCGAACATCTGCCGCAACGAGATCATCGCCTCCTGCGCGTCGGTGAGGCTCTCCCGATTCTCCGGGTCGACTCCGGGGTCTTCGCCGAGCAGATCGAGCGTGCAGCCCACCACCATCAACACGTTGTTCGCGTCGTGCGCGATGGAGCTCACGAAGAGCCCTGCCAGCGCGGTTCGCTCCGACCTCAGCAGCGTCTCGCGCGCGCGTTCGGCGGCCTGTTCATCGGAGAGCTGTTTGCGCAGCACCAGGTACGAGAGCAGGAACAGACCCAGGCCCGTGATGGCCACGAAGGCGATGCCCTTGAACCGCTCCAGCCGCTCGAGGTCCTCCACCGAGCTGGCCATCGCGCGCGCCGCGAGGCCACTGAGCACGATCCACGCGCTCGCCAGCGCGACGTAGGCACCTGCGATGATGGCGGCACGCTGACCCAACTTCATGCGGGGTGAAGGATAGAGAGCGTCAGGGCTCGATGGCCAACAACTCGACCTCGAAGATCAGCCACGAGCCGGGTGGGATCGCACCCACGGCCTTGTTGCCGTAGCCCAGCCGCGGCGGAATGGTCAGCCGGCGTTTTCCGCCGACCTTCATGCCCAGCAGCCCCTGATCCCACCCCTTGATCACCCGGCGGGAGCCGAGGCGGAACCGCAGCGGCTCGCGGGTCAATGAAGAATCGAAGACCGCGCCCGAGGTGAGCGTGCCCCGGTAGTGCACGATGACGTTCGAGCCCGACACCGCGGTCTCCCCGCTGCCCACCGAGAGCTCTTCGACCTGCAGCTCATCGGAGTATTGCTCCACCACGTCTTCATCCGGCGCGGGCGCCGCCGTCTTACAGCCCGCGATGATCACCAGCAGCCACCAGCGCATCAGCTCTCGCCCCGCTGCGCGCGCCAGGCCCGCCCGAAGAAGAACTGAAACGGCACGTGAATGCGGTCGGCCCACGAGCTCTCGTCGTGCAGCCCTTCGGGGAAGCTGAACTGCAGCAGATCCACGCCCAGGCGAAAGCCGCGGCTGATCAGCAGATCGCGCATCGCGTTGGTGGCGTCGTAGTTGTCGCGAGGCCAGCCGCTGTCCAGGTAGACCAGCAGCTTGCGCCGCGGCTGCGAGGCGATGCGCTCGAACAGATCATCCATCCGTCCGAAGGTGCTCGACAGGCAGGCCACGCGGCCGAACACCTCGGGGTGCTCCCAGGCCACGTGCAGCGCGGCCACGCCCCCCAACGACGAACCCATCACCACCGAGTCTTCCGGCGAGATGCGCGTGCGCAGGTGGTGATCGACCATCGGCTTGAGCCGGTTCACCAGAAACCGCCCGTACGCCCCGTACCCGGCCTGGGTGTAGTCGCGCATGCGATCGGCCGGCGAGACGCCCACCACGATCGCCTTTCGCAGCGCGTTCATCTGATCCAGCCGATCCATCGTCTCGTCGACGTGCCACTCGTTTCCCCGAAACGCTTCTTCGGGGAAGAACAGGTTCTGGCCGTCTTGCATGTAGAGCACGGGGAACCGGCGCAGCGTGTTCTCGTCGTACCCGGGCGGGTGGTAGATGCGAATGGCGCGCTGCTGGCCTTCGAAGTCCACCCGCAACACGTCGGACACCTTGCCGCGCGCTTCCCCGAAGAAGTAGGGCCACAACCCGCGGTCGGCTTCGTGGGCCGTCAGCACGTAGTTCGGCCCCCGGGCCCAGGTCAGCTGGCCGAAGGCGATCAAGCAGGGCTTCAATTCCAGCGTGTGGCCGGGCACCTCGAGGTCGAAGTACGCCTCGGTATCCGTGGTCTTCTGCGGCGGTACATCGCGGTCCCAGTCGAGTGCGGTGCGCAGCACCAACCGTTGGCCCGCCTGCAGCGGGTACGTCACGCAGATTCGCATCGGCCTCGCTCTCTAGCCCGGCGATGTCGGCCCGTGTGCGCCTCGTCACTTTCAAGCGTCACCCCCCGGGGTACGGTTTTGGCCATTTCGTGCCATAACCCCGGTCTCTTTGGGGAAAGCGGCTGGCTTCCCCGCCCCGCAGTGTCTGCGCAGGAGTTCTCGAGATGATGACCAAGTCAAAGCTGATGGTGATGGGCGTGTTCCTCGTGGCGGCGCAGGCCTGTGAAAACTGCCGCCCCGTCGTCTCGTCGAACAACAAGGGCGACGCACGCATCATCTACACCCTCGACGGTACGCAGCTCACCGACGACTTCGGCATCTACGACTTCGGCACGGTCTCGATGGGCAAGACCGTCAGCCAGAAGCTGGTCGTGCAGAACGGCGGCCTCGGCAACCTGGTCATTCAGACCTTCGCCAAGACCAGCGGCGACAACGCCAGGGTCGGCACCCAGATCGACGAGCCGAACCCCATCTTCACCATCGCCTTTGAGGGGGAGACCAGCGTGCGCCCCGGCGAGACGGTGGAGTTCAACATCGACTTCGTGCCCCCCGTGGTCGACGGCGTGCCCCAGGTGATTCACGAGACCGTGCTCTCGATGAGCTCGGCCAACACCGAGCTCGGTAAGGAGAAGGCCACCATCACCCTCAAAGGCATCGCGGTGTCCGGCGAGTGTGACCTGCCCGCGGTGATCGACTTCGGCGCCGTCGCGCGCGGTGACACCTTCAACGTCGAATACAACTTCGTCAACCAGCGCCCCATCGAGACCCGCGCCTACCTGGGCGCCGTGGAGTCGGCTCAGGGCGACGGCATCTTCGTCATCTCGGCCGATTCACCCCGCGGTGAGTTCGTCATCGGCGGCGGCCGCAGCAAGCTGGCCACCATCGCCTTCAAGCCCACCGAGGCCCGCGAGTACGCGGCCACCGTGCGCATGCGCCGCGCCGAAGGTTGCCCCGAGAAGCCGGTGCGCCTCATCGGCACGGGCGTGGCCTCGGTGCTCTCGTGGACGCCCGCCACCCTCGACTTCGGCTACGCGCCCCCCGGCACCACCATCCCCGGCAACATCGTGTTCAGCAACCTGGCGCTCAGCCCGGTGACCCTGGCGATGATTCAGCCCCGCGAAGGCGGCAACCCCAGCACCGTCTTCAAGGTGACCGAGGCGCAGTCGACCACCGAGCTGACCACCCTCACCATCCCCGGCGGCGTGCGTGACATGGCCGGCGTCATCGCGCCCGGTACCGCCACCCTCAAGATGAGCTTCAAGCCCCTGGTGCTCGGCCCCCGCGCCGGCACCGTGGTGGCCACCACCCCGCTCGGCAGCCAGCCGATGATCAGCGTCAACCTGCGCGGCGTCGGCGGTGGCCCTGACATCGACGCCCGCCCCGCGCCCACCATGGCCTTTGGCCGCATCGCCTATTTCCCCCAGGCCAACCCCGCCACCTTCGCCACCAAGAAGCTCACCGTGCAGAACGTGGGCACCCGGCCCACCCCAATCGACCCCCGCGCGAACCTGAAGCTCGGTCAGTCTGACGGCGCCGGCGGCTTCGTGCGCCCCTACTGGGAAGTGACCGCGATGGCTGGCTCGTCGCTCGACGAAATCTGCCTGGGCGTCTTCGATGCCGCCACCAACACCTGCGCGAACGACCTGCCCACCGCGGGTGCGGGCCGCTACGACCCCGCCATCGGCCTCGAGGCCGGCGCCGGCACCAGCCTGCTGGAGATCCCCGTGCGCATCACGCCCAACGGCCTGGGCATGCGCGCCTTCGAGGTGAAGATCTTCTCGAACGATCCCGACGAGCCGGTCACCACCATCACGGTCACCGCGAACTCGGTGATGCTGCCCCCCTGCGACGTGGAGATCACCCCCATCGCGCTGGCCTTCGGCATCGTCTCGCCCCCGCAGATCAAGGATCTCGGGTTCACCGTGCGCAACCGCCTCACCGGCCCGAACGATCTCTGCCTGATGAGCAACCTCCAGCTGCTGCCCGAGACCGGCACCCCCACCGGCATGCCTGCGGTGTTTTCACTGCCGGGCGGCGTGGTCAACGAGCTCGAGCTGATGCCCGGTGAGACCCGGCAGATCCTGGTGCGCGCGTGGCCGCAGGGCATGTTGCCTTCGGTGCCTGCACAGGTGGTGGGCCGGGTGTCGTTCAACCTTGCCGACCCCGTGGCGCCCCAGCGTGACGTCGCACTCACCGCGACCATCGCCAACAGTTGCCTGAGCATCTCGCCCAGCACCCTCGACTTCGGCGTGGTGAAGAAGGACTGCAACTCGCCCAACCGCAACTTCCAGATCTACAACTCCTGCAGCACCGACGTGGTGATCAACACCTCGGCGATGGGCGCCGCGGCGGGTGAAGGCCCCGGAGGCCCGAACTGCATGGGTGGCGCGCCGTGCCCCGAGTTCTTCGTGGTCTCCGGCATCGCGGGCGGCACGCGGGTCACGCCGGCCAGCTCGAGCCCGGTCACCTTCTCGCTCAAGTACCGCCCCATCAACTACGGCCCTGACACCGGCGCGTTCGTCATCAACGTCACCCAGGGCGGCCAGCCGCTCGACTACGTGGTGGCGCTGCAGGGCCGGGGCGACATGCTCGGTCTGAACACCGACACCTTCCGCCAGGACACCAAGCCCAAGGCCGACATCCTCCTGGTCATCGACGACTCCTGCTCGATGGCCGACAAGACGATGGCGCTCGCTTCTAACCTGGCGGCCTTCCTCCTGTACCCCACCGCCAACCTGGTCTACTTCCCGCTCGCCTACACCAACACCGATATACGCGACTCCGACCGCGGCACCTTCTACACCTCGACGGGCGGCCATCGCATTCTGCGCCCGACGACGCCCAACCTCGCGGCCGAGTTCGCCAGCGTGGTGAGCGTGCCCCTGCCCGGCGGCACCGAGTCGTGCATGGAGCCGGCGACGCGCGCGCTGACCGCCCCGTACATCACCGACCCCGCACGCAACGCGGGCTTCTTGCGGCAAGAGGCGGTGCTGGCCGTGGTCTGCGTCACCGATGCGTCTGACCAGGCCCCTCAGGCGCCGGTGTTCTATTTGAACCAGCTCATCAACATCAAAGGTGCGCAGCGTTCGGGCGCCTTCACCTACAACGTGATCGGCCCGTTCCTGCCCTCGTCGCCCTCAGGCTGCGCGTACGATGGCCAGAGCGACCCCAACACCGGTGGCAAGCACTCGTTCATGGTGTCGCAGACCAACGCCGTGAAGGAAGAGATCTGCACGCAGGACTGGGGCACGGCCCTCGAGCGCATCGGCAAGGGCGCCTTCGGTTACCGCACCAACTTCTTCCTCACCTCTCGGCCTGACCTCTCCGCCTCGCCCATCATTGTGTCCATCGACGGCGTTCCGATTCCCGCTGTCGACCCCGACCCGAACCTGATGTCGCGCATCTGGGAGTACGACGCGACCAACAACTCCATCAACTTCGAGCCGCTCTACGTGCCCGAGCCCGGCAAGACGTTGACCGTCACGTACCAGACCGCCTGCATCCCCTGAGCTCCGGTCGACTCACCCGGCTGGCCAACCACTGGAACGCCCTCTCGCTCGACGCGAGGTGGGCGGTCCTGTCGGCCGCCGAACGCAAAGGCAACCGCTGGGACGACGAGGCCTTCTGGGCCACCGGCGCCGCCGACGTGTCGGGTGCGCTCGCGGACTGTGCACCCCACGGGCTGCAGTTCGGCCGTGCGCTCGACTTCGGGTGTGGCGTGGGCCGGCTCAGCCGTGCGCTCAGCCCTCACTTCGTGCAGGTCGACGGCGTCGACGTGTCGGCCGGCATGGTGGCGCTGGCGCGGCAGAGCCCGTTCTCCAACACCACTTTTCACGAGAACCCGTACCCGCACCTGAAGCTGTTCGGTGACGCGTGTTTCGACTTCGCGCTCAGCGTGATGACCCTGCAGCACATGCCGCCGGGTCTGATGAAGCAGTACGTGGCCGAGCTGGGCCGGGTGCTCAAGCCGGGGGCGTTGGCCTGGCTGCAGGTGCCTCACGCGCCGGTCGCTCCGCTATCTGCCCTCAGGTTGCGCACCGTGGCGCGGCGGGTGGTGTTCAAGGTGCCGGGTGCGCGGCGATGGTGGAAGTGGCGCAAGGGCGAGCTGCCGCTCGAGATGTACGGCCTGCGGCGCGATCAGGTGGAGCACGTGCTCCAGCGGGCGGGCTTCGAGGTGCTGCGCGTGGCGGTCGATCAGGCGGCCGGTGACGACTGGCACAGCTTTCACTACGTGGCGCGGCGGCGTTAGGCCTTTTCCTCCGCGAGAAGGACGACGCGGAGCGCGCTCATCAGTTGGAGCTGGGAACTCCGCCGAGACCACCCGCGAGCCAGGCGCTACCGAGCGAATCATCGAACTCGCGATGGACGCGGACCCAGTCGGGGTCAGTCGGGTCGACCTCTTTCACCACCACGTTGCCGTCATCGGGCGAGCGGGAGAGGAAACGCACTTCGTCGGGCTTCATGTGCTCGAGGAATTCGGCCGAGTGCGTGGCGACGACGATCTGCATCGGGCTTGGACCTTCGGTCAGGCTGCGGAGGAACGAAACCAGTTCGCTGAGGAGATAGGGGTGCAGGCCGCGCTCTGGCTCCTCGATGGTGATCAACTGGGGCGGCTTCGGCTGAAACCGCAGGGCCAGGAAGGCCAGCATCAAGATGGTGCCGTCCGAGACCTCGTGTGGACTGAACTCGGTCCTGGACCAGCGATCCGTGAACCGAAGCCGGTGCTCTCCGTTTCCGCTCGGAGCGACATCCACGTCCGCAATGCCGGCGACACGGGCTGCCAGAAATTCTGAACTTTGATTCGCGTGAGCATCGGCACGGGTCAGCTGTACCCCGCCCACTGCCGCCTCGCGACCGAACGACCAACCAGATACCTGACACACTGCATGCGCGTGCCGGACCCCCTCACTTCGTCGTCTGCCAGCGTCTCGCTCGAGACTGCGACTCTGCTCGGTCGTCTGCGTGGCACCCGGGGGCTGTGGATCTTCGTGCTGCTCGCCGCCATCGCACCAATCTCCACCTGGCTGCAATGGCGCGTGGTGCGCGCCGAGATGAACGCACCCGACATCGGGCTCGACATTCAACGCAGCGCCCAGCGCGTCGCCCTGGTTCGACGCCGCCCGCTGGCCCACCGTGCATCCGGGCGACGCCATCGAGACGCTCAACGGGGAGCCGGTCAACACCCAGAACTTCTGGACACACCGGGTGGCGGTCGCGCCGGGCCTCGTGCGCGGCACCTTCCTCCGTGAAGGCGTGCGTTTCGAAGCGTCTGCCCCGACGCGGGCGCCCAGTGCGGGGTTGGGTTTCGCCTACGTCACCCGGTTGATGACCGGCGCGTTGTTGCTGCTGATCGCGCTGGGCGCGTTCCTGCTCCGGCCCGGCGGCGCGGTGAACTGGCTGTTCCTGCTCTTCCTCTTCGGCGTGGGTCACCTCACCATGATGACCGCCGGCTTCATCGAGCAGAGCAACGTGCTGTACCTCATCATCTACTCGCTGCTGGCCCTCACTCCCGGCGTGGGGCTCCTGCTGCTCTCGGTCTTTCCCCGCCCGCTGGCCGTGCCGCGTGCGGCGCTGGTGGCGGTGGCGGGCCTGGCATTGCTCTTCGCGCTCAGTCACCTGCTGCGCATCGTGGTGCTGGGAGGGGAGTCACCCTCGTTGCCGTTCGAGCTGGCCACCCGCGCCTGGGCTGCGCTCGCGTCGCTCGTGCTGGTGGTGGGGCAAGCGGTCAACGCCCGCCGGGCGCGCAAGAGTGGTGAGCCGCGCCTCGCCGCGCTCTACCGCACGCTGGTGCTCGCTTCGGGTCTGGGCATCTTCGTGCCGGTGGTGCTCTCGGGCATCAACCGCGCGCTCAAGCTCGACGGCAGCCTGGTGATGGAGTTCTCCTCCACCGCGGTGCTCATCTTCGCGGTGCTGACCGCGGTGGTGCTGGTGCGCCACACCCGCTGGCCATCGACCGCTACGCCACCTCGGTGGTCGGCTACGTCATCACCGTCGGAGGGCTGGGGCTGGTGTTCGGCTTCACCTTGTTGGCGCTGCCGCTGGTGCTCAACCGCTTCGGTCTCACGCAGTCATCCGAGGCGCTGGTGCTGGTGACCGCTTCGCTCTCCATCTCGGTGGGCCCGGTGTACCGGCGGTTGCGGGGGCGCATCGATCGTTTCTTCTCCGAAGAGCAGGCCAACCTGATGCAGACCGCGGAAGTCCTGCGTTCGGTGGTCGACGACTTTCGCGCCGACCTCTACTCGGCCACCGCGAGTCTCTATGAGTTGCTCACCCTGGCGCGCGCGTTCCCCGAAGGGCCGTACGTGGGGCCGCGGCCCGAGAAGGTCTCGAAGGTGCGTGCCGGAGTTCCGGCGGCGCTCGACGAGGCCTTCGACCGCGGCTTCGCGTTGGACAAGGCGCAGCGTCCTGCTTCCGCTGAAGCGTTCTCCTCCGAGTTGACCCGGGCGGCAGGCGTGGCTCCGGCGAGTGAAGCGGAAGTGGCCGCCTGGGTGAAGGGGTTGCTCGCCGACGTGGGTGAACTCAAGCCGCGCAGTGAAGAGGCCACGCGTTCGGTGGAAGTGGCGACGGCACCTGGTTAGCCCCTCACCGTTCGCATCGAGCGCAGTCGAGATGCCAACTCCGCTTCGTGCGGCAAGTGACCCCTCGACTGGGCTCGGGGAGATCGGTGATGGAGACCGATTTGTTCCTGCTTCCTTCGGTTCCTACAGTCGGTCGGCGAGCCAACGAACGATGTCCATCGAGGACACCACGCCCACCACGTGACCGTCGTTGGTCACCACGGGCACGCGCTCCAGACCGTGTTGCGCCATCAGACGCGCCACCTCGGCCACCGTCGCACGCTGAGGGACGGTCACCATGTCGGTGATCATCGCGTCTTCCACTTCGAGTTCTTCTGCTTCACGCAGCCGGGCGAGC
>JANODF010000944.1:0-2260 GCA_031412555.1 Archangium sp.
CGGACATCGTGGCGATACAGCTCAGCAGCGCCGGGAGGTCTTGACTCACGGCGATCTCTGCGAAGGACGCAATCTCGTCGACTGTCGGCGGAGGACGATACTCAGCGCACTTATCCGCAGCGATGTCGGCATGCGCGACGAGCAGGCGGGGGATGATCTGACTCTCGATTACGCGCATGAGATCGGCCTCCGTCGTCGTCGCGCGATTCGGCTCCGACGGGGCCTCGGAGGCAGCGTCCATCGCCCGTCCGTCATCTGCTCGATGCGTGGTTCGAGTGCCTCTCATAGCTGCCAAGGCTATCGATCTAGGCACCGAGAATCCATCACGATGTGACAGCATCGATACGAATCTCGCGCGACGCACCGAAGCACGCGGAGGATCGCTGGCGCGCTGCAGCATCCATCGCTGCTCTGGGCCACGCGCGTCATCGACGCACTCGGCGACTGACTGGGATCGCCCATCGCCAAAGCGCCGCATCTGGCAGCGGGGTGGCGAGGAACAAATGCTCCAACGCTGCCAGTGCGAGGAGCGTTCCGATGAGGCTGTGTGCCACGGCCGCGAACGGTGTCGCTGTGGTGGATACCGCGGCAAAAATGAGTGCAGTCGTCACGAGCATCGAGCCCAACAGCGACACGGGCATCAGCGGGTTGAGCCGCGCGCGCCTGAAGTAGCTCACGAGGTAGCGCAGCCGCTCGGGGACGAACTCCTCAGTGACGTTGCGAACGCCCAAGTAAACGTTGAACTTGGCCGACAGCCTCATGATCCACAGGACCACGAAGGTCCACAGACCAACGCGGTTGCTCCCTGCCCAACTGAGGATAGTCAAAAGTGCCACGGTTCCGGCGAGCGCGAGCTCGTGATGAATCAGCGTCGCGGTGGCCAAGCGAAATCTGCGCCAGCCGCGCGCGTCAGGCGGGCATGGGTCTTTGTGCGGTCCAGTGACGACGCCGAGCAAGAACGAGAGCTCGTGCCAGGCCCAGATGACGATGGCACCGACGAACGAGGCGTACGCGCCGGTGGCGGTCTCGACGTGGTTCGCCCAGCAGACGCCGCCGAGCGCCGCCAGGGCGAGGACGCCGGACACGAGGAGGATGGCTCGATGCGTCTTTGGCGACTGCCAGACCAGGAACAGAACTGCCGCAGTGCTTAGCCACCACACGCCCACGACGGTGAGGGCCGCCACCGCCTGGGTCGACATGGCTACCACGCTTCGCGGGTGCGGAGCTCCGTGGGGAGCTCGTTGCGAAGAGTTGGAAGGAACAGTAGCCGGAGGAAGTTTGCCCCCGCGAGCGCTTGCAGCGGCAGCGCCCTGAGCTTTCCGAGCAGACCGCCCTGCTTCGCGTGCTCAATCTTTCCCGCCAGGTCGCGAAGCCGTCGGAGGGTGCGGAGGAACGCCGGATTGTCGATGTCGACGAGGTCGGGAAAAACCTGCTTGGAGATCTCCACGACGATGCGGAAGACGTCCATCCCGTACTCCTCGGGGTTCACATCCAGGGCTTGATGGAACTCGGGTCGCGCGTGGTCGCGTACGAACATGGTCGCGAAGACGGCCACCTGAAAGAAGCGAATCCAGAGTCTGTTGACGCCGCGCAGAAGAGACGGATTCGCGCGCATGATCAGCGCGAGTGCCTCACCATGCCGGAACTCGTCGCTACACCAGCGTTCGAACTTGCTGAAGATCGGATGAAACTGATGCTCGGGGTGTCGCTCTAGGTGCCGGAAGATGCGGATATAGCGCGCATAACCGATCTTCTCGGACAGATACGTCGCATAGAGGATGAACTTCGGGCTGAAGTAGGTGTATTCCTTCGTCTTCGCGAGGAAGCCCATGTCCACCTCGAGCCCGAACTCTTTGAGGCACTCGTTGATGAACCCCGCGTGGCGAGACTCGTCGCGCGACATGTACTTGAACAGCGTCTTCAGGTCCGGATCGAAACCCTTCTTCTGAAGCTCTGCGTAGAGTACGCAGCCGGAGAACTCCGCGGTCAGGGAGCTGACGAGAAAGTCGACGAACTCTTTACGGAGCGGCTCGGGGAGCGTCTTCAGCTGCTCGCTCCACCCTTCGCCGCGCGCGAAGTGGCCGCGATTCTTGTCCGCCTCGAACTCTGCCATGAGCACGTTCCACTCGGCGCGGACCGACTCGATCGACACTCGATTCATCGCGACGATGTCGGTCGTATAGAAGCGCGGGCTGCGCATCCGCGTCTCTTGTGCGCGCGCCGTGCTCTCGGTGAGCTGCCGCGCAGCGCGGCTCGGTGC
>JANODF010000945.1:0-4830 GCA_031412555.1 Archangium sp.
CAACCACGTGCCGATCTCGGTGGGCTCCAACTCGGGCGGCACGCGTTTGACCGCGAGCGTCTCGCCTCCGAAGTCCTCCACCTCGACGCCGTAGGTGGCCAGCCGCTCGCGCACCGAAAGAATCTCAGGCGCCTGCGGAGAAGTGACGGTGGTGGAGAACAACGTGGCTGCCGCGGCGCCGAGCGTGACTTCCCGAAACCGGCTGCGCAGTGATTACAGCGCCACCCGCTCACGGACCGCTCGGGGATCGAGCACCACCAACGAACCGCCCTGCCCTTCACACACCCAGAAACGCCGCCCCAGCTCGCCCATGAAACGCAGCGCGCTGAAGTAGCCCAGCGGCGGCGCTTCGTTGAGACCCGGCCGCGAGGTCCCGAACGCCGCCCGGCCCGGCTCATCCATCACGGTGCGCGTGGAGTTCGCCTGCGGATCGATCGCCAGCCCCTGGCCGCTCTCCTGCGAACGGGCGAGGAACCGATCCACCGCCTGCGCGTAGTGCGCGTGCATGTCTTCCACCGGCTGCGAAGGCGACTGCCGCCACGGGGCCGCTTTCAACGCGCGCGTGACCGCGGCCGACAACGCCTCCTGAATGCTGCGTGGATCCGAGAACCGCACCTCGAGCTTCTGCGGGTGCACGTTGACGTCGACCGAAGCCGGCTCGATGTCGATGAAGATCGCGCACACCGGCTGGCGGCCCGGCGGCAAGGTGTCTTGAAACGCGCGTTGCACCGCCGAGTTCACGCCGCGATCGCGCACGTAGCGGCGATTGACGAAGGTGTAGAGCGCCCGCGCGGTGGGCAGGGTGAACTCGGGCGAAGCGATGAAGCCGTGCACGTGCACGCCCAGCCGCCGCTCGTCGATCTCCAGCAAGTGCGGTTCGACCTCGGTGCCCAGCAGCGCGGCGATGCGCTCCTTGGGCCGCTTCGGGGTGGCCGGGCTGGAGATCAACAACCGCCCCCCGTGCTCGAGGAAGAAACCCACCTCGGGGTGCGCCAGCGCGAGGCGGGTGACGGCCTCTTCGCAGTGCGTCAGCTCGGTCGACTCGCGCTTGAGGAACTTGCGGCGCGCCGGCACGTTGAAGAACAGATCGAGCACGTCGATGCGCGTGCCACCCGGCGCAGGCGCGTCTTCGATCAGCGGGGGGCCCCCGCCTTCGATGGTGATGCGCGTGGCGACCGCGGCGCCCGGCTCGGCGGTGATCAACGAGAAGCGTGACACTGACGCAATGGAGGGGATGGCTTCGCCCCGGAACCCCTTCGTCAGAATGTGAAACAGCCCGTCGGCGTCGCGCAGCTTGCTGGTGGCGTGCCGCTCGAGGCACAGCTGCGCGTCTTCGCGCGACATGCCCGAGCCGTCATCGATCACCGCGATGGCCGAGAGGCCACCTTCAGAGAGCATCACCCGAACGGTGGACGCCCCGGCGTCGATGGCGTTCTCCGCCAGCTCCTTCACCACGCTGGCCGGGCGCTCCACCACCTCGCCGGCCGCGATCTGGTTGATGAGCTCGTTGCTGAGGCGGTGAATTCGACCCACCCCAGACCGATAGCAGTGGAACGTCACGCGAGACAGACGGATTCGCCAGCCTCCGTTACACTCGCCAGCCGAAGTGATGCCACCCAAACACCCCGAACTCCTCCAGCGGCTGCAGAACCACATCGGCGAGCTCGTGCTCGGCAAGTCGGAGCAGGTGAAGCTCGCGCTCACCTGCCTGGTCGCCCGCGGCCACTTGCTGCTCGAAGACGTGCCGGGCGTGGGCAAAACCACGCTCGCCGAAGGGCTGGCCCGCAGCTTCTCCATGAGCTTTGCCCGCGTGCAGTTCACCGCCGACGTGCTGCCCAGCGACATCCTGGGGGCGCAGGTCTTCCTGCAGGCCAAAGGGCAGTTCGAGTTTCGGCCGGGCCCGATCTTCCACCAGGTGGTGCTCGCCGATGAGCTCAACCGCGCGCCGCCGCGGACGCAGTCGGCCCTGCTCGAAGCGATGGCCCAGGGACAGGTCAGCCTCGACAGCGTCACCCACCCCCTGCCCCAGCCGTTCTCCGTCATCGCCACGCAGAACCCACTCGATCTGAGCGGCACCTACCCGCTGCCCGATTCGCAGCTCGATCGATTCCTGCTCCGGCTCTCGTTGGGTCACCTCTCCGCCGAGGTCGAGACGCAGCTGCTGATGAGCCGCCGCGCCGATCCGCTCGCGGGGTTCAAGCCCATCGCCGATGCCGCCGATCTGGCCGCGCTGCAGGAGGCCGCCGACGCGGTGCAGGTGTCGAAGGACATCGCCGAATACGCCGTGCGCATCGCCGCCGCGACCCGGGAACACGCCGAGATCGAACGCGGCATCTCCACCCGCGCTGCGCTCTCGTTGATGGCCGCTGCCCGCGCCCTCGCCTTGTGGGAAGGCCGCGACTTCGTCACCCCGGGCGACGTGAAAGTGGTGGCGGTGCCCGCGCTCTCGCACCGGTTGCTCTTGAAGAACTCCAGCCAGGGCGTGTTCGCCCGCGACGAAGCGGCGCACCTGGTCAGTGAGCTGCTCCGAAAGGTGCCGGCGCCCCGGTGAGCTCGGAGAAGCGAGAACCCCGCCAGAAGAATGGCTGGCGGCGTTCGCTCAAGACCACCCGGGTCGGCCGCACCTATCTGGTCATCACCGTCGGCATCGGGCTGGGCGCGCTCAACACCGGCAACAACCTGCTCTACCTGGTGCTCGGCTTTCTCCTGGCGATCATCGTGCTGTCGGGCGTGTTGTCCGAGCGGGTGATCGCCGACGTGAGGGTGAAGCGGCTGCTCCCCGACGGTGCGTTCGCGCACGAGCCGTTCGCGCTGCGCTACGAGGTCTCGCGCGTGAAGGGCCGCGCCTTCGCGGTGAAGGTGTCGGAAGGCGGCGGCACGTTGGAGGGCTGGGCGTGGATCCCCACCGTGCTCGCGGGCACGCCCGTCACCGTGCGGGCCGACGTGGTCGCGCCGCGCCGCGGGCCGTTGCGGCTCAAGCAGGTGCAGATCTCGACCTTCTTCCCCTTTGGCCTGTTCGAAAAATCGCGCACCGTCGATCTCGAAGACCTGATCCTGGTCTGGCCCCGGCGCGGCTTCAGCTGCGATCCACCCGAGTCTGATCACGGCCGCATGTCGGGCGAGAGCGGCAACCAGCGCCACCGCGATGGCGCAGGCGACATTCAGGGCCTGCGCGAGCTGGGCGATCTCGAAGACGCACGGCGGGTGCATTGGAAGAAGAGCGCCACCGCCGGCAAGCTGCTCAAGGTCGAGCGCGAGCGGGAAGATCGAAAGCAGTACACCCTGCGCATCGACAACGACGCTCCGGGCGAGCACCTCGAGCGGGCCTGTGAAGAGACGGCCGCGTTGACCAATCGGCTGTTGGGTGAAGGCAACGACGTCGGCCTCGAGGCCGGTGGCCGGAGAATCCGCCCCGCTTCGGGCCCCGGTCACGAGAAACGCATCCTCGCGGCGCTTGCGTCGCTGGGTTACGCCGTACCGCGCAGCGAGCCGCTCCCGTGAAGCTCGCCGACCGCCAGAAGTTGCGCCTGCGTCTTCGCGATCTGGCCGCCGGGGCCGCGTTCAGCGCCGTCGCGCTCTCGGGCGCCTTGCCGCTGCCGGTCACGGTGCTCTTCGTGCTCTCGCTGGGCCTGAGCCTGCTGGGCAAACGCCCGTTCGCCAACCAACGGGTCTGGTCGGTGCTGGCCCTGCTCGCCGTAGCCGTCGTGCTGTTCGGCCTCGTCTCGCGCGGCGCGTTGGATCTGGTGGTCGCGGCGGTGGGCTTCGCCACGCTGGTCACCGCGCACCGCATGTTGTCCGAACCCACGCCGGGAACCGATCAACAGGTGCTGCTCGCCTCGTTGCTCTTGATGGCCGGCGCGGCGGCGCTCTCCGGTGACGTGCTGTACGCGGTGTGCCTGCTGGCCTTCGGGGTCTTCGCCTGTCTCTCGCTCGGCCTCACCGTGGTGGAGGGCCCGATCGAACGCGATGAAGAGCTCCCGCTCACGCCGGTGCTGCGACAGGTGAGCATCGGGGTGGCCATCGCCCTGATGGGCGGCATCGCCTTCTTCGTGCTCTTCCCCCGCCTGTCCTGGAACGTGGCGGCGCGGCGCACCGGAGCAGGCGTGTTCGGTGGCACCACCGGCATGAGCGACCGGGTTCGCCTCGGCGGCGGCGGCGACATCAAGACCAGCGCCCGGGTGGTGCTGCGCGCCAAGCTCGAGCCTGCGCCCCGCGGCGATCGCCTCGACCGGTACTGGGTGGGCCGCCACTTCGATCTCTTCGATGGCCGTGAATGGCGCGCCAGCGGAGAGCCCGGCATGCCCAAGCCCAGAATCATGCGGGCCGAGGTGGGCGGCATTCTGCAACGCATCGAGCTCACCCCCGCCTACGGCTCACGCACCCTGGTGGGGCTGGAGCAGCCGACCTACTTCGGGCCCGCCACCGCGCTGGGAAACACCGGCACCTCGCCGGTGCTGCTGGTGCAGGTCGGCCGCGACGAGGTGCGCTTTGCCGAAGAGGCCAATGCGTACACCTACGTGGTGCACAGCCGCAGCGACGTGCCTCAGCTGGAACAAGATCGCGCCGCGCTCGAGGCCCTGCACGCGCTGCCCCCAGAGCTCGACCCACGCATCGCCGAGCTGGCGGCCCGGCTGGCCGATCAAGCGACCGAAGCAGAAGACGTGGCGCCCCTCTTCGAGCGCTACCTGCGAAACAACCTCAACTACACGCTCGAGCTGCCCGGTGAAGTCGACGACCCGCTCACCGACTTCCTCTTCGTGCGGAAAGAGGGCCACTGTGAACACTTCGCCACCGCGCTGGCGGTGATGCTGCGCACCCGCGGCATTCCGG
>JANODF010000946.1:0-2451 GCA_031412555.1 Archangium sp.
AGCGGGTGGCTGTAGGTGCCGGGGAAGTGGTTGCTCAACATGATGAAGAGCAACGGGAACGTCATGTAGTTGTTGTGAATGCTGCGCTGCTTGGCGCGCTGGTTGAGCGCGTAGTCCTGCTCCTGGCCCGACTCGGTCGCGGCGACGAGCTTGCGCTGGCTGGGCACGATCACCATCCACACGTTGCCGGTCATCACCGTGCCCAGCAGCACGCCGACGTGCAGGTAGGCGGCGCGGCCCGAGAACATCTGCGTGAGCGCGTAGGCGACGGCGAGCAACGTGCCGACCGACACCAGCCCCGCCACCGTGGGCGCCGACTTGCCGATGGTGCGCCACATGAAGTGGTACAGCGTGAAGGGCAGCACCAGCGAGAGCACCGAGAGCGCGATCGCCTGCGGCAAGCCCAGCGCGCGCACCGAAGGGTCGATGAGGTACGCGCCGCCGTTCAGGTAATAGACGACGATCAACAGTGCGATGCCCGAGGCCCAGGCGCTGAAGTTCTGCCACTTGAACCAGTGCAGCGTGGCGGGCATCTGGCCGGGGGAAAGCTGGCGCTTCTCCACCTCGTAGAAGCCACCGGAGTGGACCATCCACATCTTTCCTTCGTACCCGACCTCGTTCTCGCGGCCGGCCGCCTTCTCCAGGTTGCGGTCGAGCCAGTTGAAGAGCATCGAGTTGCCGATCCACATGATGCCGGCAATCAGGTGAACCCAACGGATGAGGAGATCGAGGAACTCGTGGACAGTCACGGGCGCGAATGTACCGCTAGATCCCTGAGGGTCTGACTCCAATGTCCTGCCCACTGACAGCAGGCGAACTTCTAAGTCCGCTCAACGACTTGCGGCACGGGAGTTGGAAAGGCGGGTGCCGTGCTCTCCTTCCTCGTCAACCGCTCCTCACCTGCGCTGGGCCGTCTTTCGGGCCCTTCAGCGGGATTGAAACTGAGCCCAGAGCTGGCCCGGCTGTACCAGCTCAAGAATGGTTTTCGCGCGCTCGATGACGCGCTGTTGGTGCTGCCGGCTGAATCGTGCGGCTCGTTGCCGGGGCTGAAGGCCTGGAACTCGAACGAGGGTTGGCGCCGGTGGTTCGACCTCGATCGTCGGCTCACCTTCTTCGCGATGGACGCAGTGCTGCGGCAGTTCGCGGTGGATTCGGACGGCGCGGTGGTGCGCTTCGATCCCGTCGATGAACAGCTCAGTCCGTTCGCGCCCGACCTCGACGTGTGGGCCGAGCAGATGATCGCTGGCGGCGCTGCCCAGCACCTCGCGCGCAGTTGGCAGGTGATGCATCGGCCGTTGTTGGTCGAAGAGCGGCTGCTCCCTTCGGCGCTGGGAAGTGGGCTGAGCCCGATGCACCTGGTCGATGCGATGGAGCAGCTGGGTGAACGTGTCGACACGCGGCTGGAGACGTCGCGCGAGTATGAAGTGTTCGAGTTGGCGTTCTAGTTCATCACCAGGCGAGCCCGTTGCTGCGACGGCCCGATGCGCGCCACCAGCCCCGAGGTGAACGACAACGCGTCGTCTTCCATCCCATCGCTGAAGATCACGCCGCCGCTGGGCATCAACGACTCCAACTCCAACGGCGCGCCTTCACCGATGTACCCGGCCGTGTACGTCGCTCCCGAGCTCTTCGAGATGAACGGCTCACGCACCACGAAGTAGAGCTGCCGCGCATCCCACTCGAGGTGAATCGGCTCGAGCGCGCTGCCCCCGAGCTGGCGCGACATGCCTGAGGCCATGTTGCACACCGAAGACAACCAACCCGTCGAGCCTGCACCGGTCGAGACGATGATTCCGCTCGAAGACTGCCGCTCGGTACGGGGTCCCGCCACTTGGGTCTTCCCCTTCGCCGGGCCGTTCTTCACCGTCAGCCGGTAGTGCGCCGACACGTGCGTGCGCGCGCCGATGAAGAGATCGTTGAAGGCGAGCAGCTTCTGGCCATCAGAGAGAACGGCTTCGGCCAGCGTCACCTCTTTCACCACCGCCTTCTTCGCGAGCGTCACCTCGAGGCCGCGGCGAACGCCGTCCACGCGGAAAGGGAGCAGCACCCCGTCGAACCGTTCGGGATCCGGGTTCACGCCCAGCAACGGGCAATGACCGATGTACTTCGCGGTGTTCGCCACCGTGCCGTCCTGGCCGAGCACCACCACCACGTCGCTGGGCGCGAAGAGGTAGGTGGGCACCAGCGACCGCTCCAGGGTCTGGATGGGCATGCCCAGGTGCATCGCTTGCTGCGTCTTCTCGAGCGCGCGGCGGTAGTGATCGTGCTCCTTCGCGTAGTCGTCGAAGTCGAGGCCCGCTTGCGTCAGGTAGAACTTCGCCTGGGCCTGGGTGTTGAAGCGTTCGGTGAGCGCTTCGAGGCGCGTCTTGCGTGTGATCAGGATCAGCTTTTCCATGATGGTTGGCCCCTCACCCTGACCCTCTCCCCAGAGGGGAGAGGGGACTCGGTTTC
>JANODF010000947.1:0-14588 GCA_031412555.1 Archangium sp.
ATGCCCGCCAGCACGCTCACCTTGTTTCTCATCACCGTCAGCAGCCTGCGCCGCCGTGAAGAGAAGCCGGCTACTTCGTTGGTTTCCCTGCGCCCGGTCCAAGCACCGTGACGCCATCGGCGCCGAGCGCCTTCATGCGCACGGCCATCCCGATGCACTCCACCGTGGAGATCGACGCGTCGGGCTTGCCCAGCGCCGCGGCGATGCCCTTGCTCCTGGCGTCTTTCGCTTCACCCAGCTTGCGCGCTTCGGCCTGCATCGCCTCGCACGGAGCCATCGCCCCGAACGCCACCACCCAGCCCACCAGACCCAGCAGCATCACCAATCCGAAACCGAGCAGGCCTTGTTTCACGGACTGGAGCCGTTAGCAGCGGAACGCTGCGCGAGACAGATGGGAGCGCAGCGGACATCTGACCGAGGCGGAAGGACCCAGATCACGGAGTCGCCACTCCGCCGTCGGGAGGCGCCTTGAGCGCGGCGGCGAACGCCAACACGCCTTCCACGTACGCAGCCTCGTGGTTGTAGTCGTACACCGCGTCGCGAGCGCTCTTCTTGAAGCCCGCTGAGGAGAGGTACTTGCCGACCGAAGCGATGGCGTCGTCCATGTCGAAGAGATCGATCTTCCCGTCTCCATTGCCGTCTTCGGCCCAGCGCAGGCTCGCCGGCATGAACTGCGGAAAGCCGAGCGCACCCGCCCAGCTGCCCTTCACCGACAACGGGTCGATGCCGCGCGTCTTGCACTGCCGCACCAGCGCCATCAGGTTCTTCCGGCCCCGGTTGCGAATCGACTCCACCCGGTTGGCCTGCTTGCGCTCGGCTTCTGCTTTCGCTGCGGCGATCTTCGCCAGCTCTTCTTCGGTGGGCTTCTTCGCCTTCTTCTTCGGGTCGGCGCTCACCCCCGAGAGCATCGCCTTCTCTTCTTCGCGCGAGAGCGCCACCGCGTTGGCTTCGTCGATGAAGAAGGCCTGACTGGCCAGCGCGTTGAACGCGAAGAAGTCACCCGTGATGGTGCCCAGCTTCGACTCCCACATGAGGATGCCGATGATCACCTGGCGATCGACGCCGGTCTTCTTCTCGGTGGCGCTGAGCACCGCGTCTTTCTCCAGCATGAACTTCCGCCCCGCCTCTACGCGCTCGGGGAGAAGAAACCGTTTCATCAGGTCGACGTGCTCCTGGCGGTGCCGGGTCACCATCGAAGGCGCCACGATCGACACCGTCTTGTCGCCGTAGATCATCGCCGCGCGCGGATCGTCGAGCAGCGCTTCGGCCTCTTCGCGGGTCAACGCCGTCTCGCTGGTGCCCGTCGTTTTGTGCGTGAAGTCGGCGATCAACGCCTCGCGGATGCCGCCGTCTTTGAACTTCGCATCCAGCCTCCAGGTGGCCGGAATACGCGCGTCGTAACCCGCGTCATTCGTGACCCCAGCATCAGGGAGACCGGCATCGGCAGCGGCAGAAAGCAGGCAGAGCACCATCACGTGAATCATGGATGCAGCCTAGTGGTTGGCAGGAGGAATGCACTCCGCCGCCGCACGATGTGCAGCCCGCTCTCTCTGCTCGCCCCCGCGAATGGAAAATCTGCAGTTCTTGCGTTGAGCGCCCACGAGGCGCAGCAAACGCGTGGGCGGGCGCGATGAACGTCATCGTCCTTCAAGTTTTCGTGAGCCTCATGCTGGTGGTCGGGTCGCTGGTCCTCTTCGTGTGGACCGTGCGCGCAGGAACACTCGATCACGCTGACCGGCTCTCCCTGGCGCCTCTCGACGAAGCGAAACCCGCCGCAGCTCCCCCCGCAACAACCGAAGAAAGACTGAAGTCATGACCACCCGCATCGAACGTGTCGCCTACGACGACGCGACTGTCCGCAAGTTCATGTTTGCCTCGATTCTGTTCGGCGCGGTCGGCCTGCTGGTGGGTCTGTGGATCGCCCTGCAGCTGGCCTGGCCCGCGCTGAACTTCGGCATTCCGTACACCACGTTCAGCCGCCTGCGCCCGCTGCACACCAACTCGGTCATCTTCGCGTTCGTCGGCAACATGATGTTCGCCGGCGTCTATTACTCGACCCAACGCCTGCTGAAGACGCGCATGGCGAACGACGCGCTCTCGAAGATTCACTTCTGGGGCTGGCAGCTGATCATCGTGGCCGCGGCCATCACCCTGCCGCTGGGCATCACCACCTCGAAAGAATACGCCGAGCTCGAGTGGCCCATCGACATCGCCATCGCCGTCATCTGGGTGGTGTTCGCGGTGAACTTCTTCTGGACGCTCGCCAAACGAAACGAGAAGCACCTCTACGTCGCCATCTGGTTCTACATCGCGACCATCGTGACGGTGGCGGTGCTGCACATCGTCAACTCGTTCGCGCTGCCGCTCTCGCTGACCAAGAGCTACTCGGTGTTCGCCGGCGTGCAAGATGCGCTGGTGCAGTGGTGGTACGGCCACAACGCCGTCGCCTTCTTCCTGACCACGCCCATCCTCGGCATCATGTACTACTTCCTCCCCAAGGCGGCGGGGCGGCCGGTGTACTCGTACCGGCTGTCCATCGTGCACTTCTGGGCGCTGGTGTTCATGTACATCTGGGCCGGCCCGCACCACCTGCTCTACACGGCGCTGCCTGACTGGGCGCAGTCGATCGGCATGTTGTTCTCGCTGATGCTCTGGGCGCCCTCGTGGGGCGGCATGCTCAACGGCCTGCTCACCCTGCGCGGCGCGTGGGACAAGGTTCGCGAAGATCCGGTGCTCAAGTTCTTCGTGGCCGCCGTCACCTTCTACGGCATGGCCACCTTCGAAGGCCCGCTGCTGTCGATCAAGTCGGTCTCCGCGCTCGCGCACTACACCGACTGGATCATCGGGCACGTGCACGGCGGCGCGCTCGGTTGGAACGGGCTGATGGCCGCGGGCCTCTTCTATTGGCTCGCGCCGCGGTTGTGGGACAAGCCGCTGCACTCGAAGAAGGCGGCCGACGCGCACTTCTGGCTCGCGACGGTGGGCATCGCTGTCTACATGATCTCCATGTGGGCCTCCGGCATCACCCAGGGCCTCATGTGGAAGGCGCTCAACCCCGACGGCACGCTGACCTACCCGAGCTTCACCGAGACCCTGGTGGCGATCCGCCCGATGTACATCGCGCGCGCGTTGGGCGGCACGATGTACCTGGTCGGCTTCGGGTTGATGATCTGGAACCTGATCAAGACCATCAGGGGCGCCAAGCCCGTCAACACCGTGGTCGAGGTGACCGTGGAGAGCGCGCCCGAACCCGTCACCGGCGGCGGTCTCATCGCGGTGATCAGCGGCCGCCCGTTGTGGTTCTCGCTCGTCGCGATGATCCTCACCTTCGCGTTCTTCCTGGCCGAGTCGGCCCTCGTCGCCGTCGCGCTCGCGGTGGGCGTGTTGGTGGTGGGCGAGCTCGCCTTCGTGTTCACCCGGCGGCAGACCGCGGCCAGCGGTTCATGGTTCGCGCTCATCGAACGCAAGCCGCTCGCCTTCACGGTGCTCACCCTCGTCGCGGTGCTCATCGGCGGCGTGGCCGAGATTCTGCCCATGGTGCTGGTGAAGCAGGCCGTACCCGTCACCGGCAACTCGCAGAAACCGTACACCGCGCTCGAGCAGCAGGGCCGCGACCTCTACACGCGCGAGGGTTGTTACACCTGCCACTCGCAGATGATCCGCCCGATGGTCTCGGAGTACCTGCGCTACGGCGAAGCGAGCCGGGCCGAAGAGTTCATCTACGATCATCCCTTCCAGTGGGGCTCCCAACGCACCGGGCCTGACTTGGCGCGCATCGGCGGCAAGTACCCCAGCCTCTGGCACTACACCCACTTCATGGATCCGCGCTCGACCAGCCCGGGCTCCAACATGCCCACCTACCAGTGGCTCTCCGAAGGGCACATCGACGTGAAGGCGGCGCCGAAGAAGCTCGCGCTCATGCAGAAGCTCGGGGTGCCGTACACCAACCTGGAGATCGATCAGGCCGAGCTGAACCAGCGCCGCCAGGCGAACACCATCGTGGCCGACCTGAAGAAGAGCAACGTCACGCTCGACTGGGACAGCGAGATGGTCGCCCTCATCGCCTACGTGCAGCGCCTGGGCCGCGATCAGGGCGTGCTGTTGAGCGACGAGACCCCGAAGACCGCCGCGCTGGAAGGAGCGAGGTAGCCCATGTTCAAACAATTCTTCGCAGGCATGGAGTGGACGGCCCTGCCCATCTTCGCGCTGTGGCTCTTCATGTCGATGTTCACCCTGATGGTGCTGCGCACGTTCGTCTTCAAGACGAAGAGTGACTTCGCGCCGCACAGCCAGCTGCCGCTTTCAGATGGAAAGGAGATTTTGTGAGTTCCGAAGACCCCAAGGTCGTGCACCGCTACGACGACATTGAAGAAGAAGACAACCAGATGCCCAACTGGTGGTTGTTCATTCTCTTCAGCACCATCGTCTTCATGTTCGGCTACTGGCTGGTGTTCCACACCACCAAGCAGCTGCAGGATCCCCGGACCGAGTACGACGCGGCCATCGCGGAGATCAAGAAGGCGCGGCTCGCCCAGGCGCCGTTGAGTGACGACGCCATTCTGGCGGTGGCTCAGGATGCGGCCCAGCTCGAAGAGGGCAAACAGGTCTTCGCCACCACCTGCGCTGCCTGTCACGCGCAAGAAGGGCAGGGCCTGGTGGGGCCCAACCTCACCGACCGCTTCTGGATCCACGGCAACAAGCCCAGCGAGATCGCCAAGTCGGTCGCCGATGGGTTTGCCGACAAGGGCATGCCCCCGTGGGGCGCGCTGCTGGGCCAGGACAAGGTGCGCAAGGTCTCGGCCTTCGTGCTCTCCATCAAAGGCAAGGGCCTCGCCGGCAAAGAACCCCAGGGCGAGCCCCTCGACTGATGACGCCCCGGCCCAACATCCTCGGCTCGATGAACGAGGACGGCTCGCGGCGCGAGCTGCACCCCGCTGACGTCGACGGCAAGTGGATGCGCTGGCGCAGGGCCGTCTTCGTGGTGCTGATCGGTTTCTACGTGCTCGCCCCGTTCATCCCCGTGGGTGGGCACCCGATGATCCACCTCGACGTGGAGCACCGCCGTTTCTACCTGTTCGGTTCCACCTTCAACTCGCAGGACTTCTGGTTGGTGCTGCTGTTGATGCTGGCCTTCATCTTCGGCCTGCTCTTCGTCACCGCGTGGAGAGGCCGGGTGTGGTGCGGCTGGGGCTGCCCCCAGACCGTGTTCCTCGAGGGGCTCTACCGGCCCATCGAGCGGCTCTTCGATGGCCCTCGCGAAGCGCGCATTCGTCTCGCCGCCGCCCCGTGGACCGCCGGAAAGTTCTTGCGCCGCCTGGGCAAGAACACCGTGTTCCTCGTGCTCAGCGCGGCCATCGCCCACACCGCCACCGCGATCTTCGTCTCACCTCGCGAGCTGTGGCTGATGATCGTCGAAGGCCCGGGCCTGCACCTCGAGGCCTTCGGGCTCACCCTGGGCTTCACAGCGGTGCTGATGTTCAACTTCGCCTGGTTCCGCGAACAGTTCTGCGTGGTCCTGTGCCCCTACGGCCGGCTGCAATCGGTGCTGCACGATCGCGACTCGGTGACCGTGGCCTACCGGGTGGATCGCGGCGAACCCCGGGGCAAGCTGCAGCAGAGCGGGGTGGGCGACTGCATCGACTGCAAACGCTGCGTGGTGGTGTGCCCCACGGGCATCGACATCCGCAACGGGCTTCAGATGGAGTGTCTGGCCTGCACCCAGTGCATCGACGCCTGCGATGACATCATGGACAAGGTGAAGCGCCCCCGGGGGCTGATCGCCTTCGCTTCGCAGAACGAGCAGAACGGTCGACCCCGCCGCACCCTGCGCCCCCGCCTGGTGGTCTACGCGGGGTTGATGGCCGTCACGGTGAGCACCCTGGGCGTCTCGTTGGCCACCCGCACGCCTTTCGAAGCGAACGTCTTCCGCGCGCGCGGGGCCATGCCCTACGTCATCGACGGCGAGCTGGTGCGCAACCCCTTCGAGGTGCACGTCACCAACAAGAACCCCGGGCCCGCCCGCTTCACCATCGAGGTGCGTTCACCGGTGGAGGCGCAGGTCATCGTCGGCACGCCCGTCGTGGAGCTGGCCTCGTTGACCGATGCACACGTGCCGGTGTCCGTCTCCATCGCGCGTTCGTTGCTGACGGCGCCGGTCGACGTGGTGCTGGTGGTCACCGATACGACGCACGGCACCGTGCGCGAGCAGACCGTTCGGTTCCTGGGCCGCTGAAGCTTCAGTGGGTGGCGCAGTCGAGGCAGCGGCGCGCTTCAGGCAACGCCCTGAGCCGGTTGTGGCCGATCGCCCGGTGACAGTGTTCACACTGCCCCCAGGTGCCCGCTTCCATGCGCTCCAACGCGTGCTGCAACTCGGTGAGCTCGTCGCTCGAGTCGTCAGCACCCGACCGGGCGCGCAGCTCGTCGCAGCGGGCGTTCAGCAGCCGACGGGCGCTGTGCATCATGCTCTCGGTACCTCTTGCGGGCTCGTGCGTCGGCCGCATGGGCCTGCGCGTGTGCAAGAGGGTGGCCGCGGCCCTGTTGGCGGGTGTGTCGGGGCCTTCGTGCAAAGGCTGCGCGGGGGCCAGTCCAGGGCGCAGCTTCTTCACGGCTCCGCCCGAACTGGCGGCTGCAGATAGGTCGAATGGCAGTTCACGCAGGTCTGGGTCATTTCCCCCAGGCGAAGCGCGAGCTGGGCGTTGTCGGGGCCCGAAGAGGCCGTCTGAAGGTCGAGTGCCCGCGACCGCAGCTCGTCCTGGAGCACGAAGAAGCGCTCGGGCAAAGCGGCGTTGACGTCGTCGGCGCCGCCGGCGATCGGCCGGGTCAGCCGGGGCTCTTTGGCCACCTCGCTGGCGAGGCGCTGCGTGCTCTCCCGATCGAGGAAAAGCACGGACTGCACCAACGACAACATGTCCCGCCCGTGGCGCTTCATTCGCTGCTTCAACAACTGCCTCGCCAGGGGGCTCAGATACGACGGCGCCTCGAGGCTCTTTTTCGCACCCGCGGGGGCGGTCTTTTTTGCAGTGACTGGCTTCGATGCCGGGTCTGCCGCCGATGCCGAAACGCCCAGAAAGATCAGCCCAACGAGGAAGATGCGCATGATCGGTAACCAAGCAATAGAACGGCCACCAACGGCCCAAAGCCTGCAAAGTGAGTCGCCATGAAGAAGCTCCTGGCAGCCGTCGATGGGTCTGAAGCGTCGATGCACGCTGTCCGGAAGGCTCTGGAGATTGGCGACAAGATGGGCGCCGAGGTGACGATCGCTCACGTCGTTCCCAACGTCTTCATTCCCGCAGAAGTCCCGTTCGATGCCGGCCGTTTGGCCGAAGAATCGATGCGCGCGGGGGAAGTGCTGCTGACTCAAGCCGCCGCCGAGGTCGCCCGGCCGAATCTGGCCCGCGTCTGCCTGCGGGGCAGCCCCGCTGAAGCCATCGCCGAATTGGCGGAGACGGGCCACTACGACCTGGTTGTCGTGGGCAGCAAAGGCCGCGGGGCCGTCGCCCGCATGTTGGTAGGCAGCATCACCGACCGAATCGTGCACATCTGTAAGCGCCCGGTGTTGGTGGTTCGCTAAATTTCCCGCAAGACTTTCACCACGACGGTTTATCGCGCAGTTTCTGCGTGAAGGAGCAGCTCCATGAAGCACCGCATTCTCGTAATCGACGATGAGCAGAACGCGCGTGATGCGCTCAAGACCATTCTCACCGAAGAAGGTTACGAGGTCGGCGAAGCGGGCGACGGCGAAGCAGGCCTCGCTGCGTTGAGCAGCTTCCGCCCCGACGCGGTGCTCTGCGACATCCGCATGCCCAAGATGGACGGGCTGACCCTGCTGGCGCGCGCGCGTGCCGATGGTCACACCTGCACCTTCGTGATGGTCACCGCGTTCGCGTCGATCGAGACCGCCGTGCAGGCCATGAAGGCCGGCGCTGAGGACTACGTCACCAAGCCCGTCGACGTCAGCTCGGTGCTCGCCAAGCTCGAGAAGGTGCTCGAGAAGAAGGCCCTCAAGCAGGAGAACGAGCTGCTGCGCGAACGCCTGCGCGAGAAGCACAAGTTCTCCAACATCGTCGGCGAGTCGAACGAGCTGCAGAGCGTGTTCGACGTGGTGGCCCGCGCCGCGCCCACCCGCGCCACGATACTGGTCCTCGGTGAATCGGGTACCGGCAAGGAGCTCATCGCCCAGGCCATTCACGAAGCTTCGCCCCGCCGCGACAAGCCCTTCATCAAGGTGAACTGCGCCGCGCTCACCGAGACCCTGCTGGAGAGCGAGCTCTTCGGCCACGCAAAGGGCGCCTACACGGGCGCGGTGGGCCGCCGTGAAGGCCGCTTCGAGCTGGCCAACGGAGGCACGCTCTTCCTCGACGAGCTCGGCGACGTCAGCCCCGGTCTCCAGGTCAAGCTGCTGCGCGTGCTCCAGCAGCAGGAGTTCGAGCGCGTCGGCGGCACCCAGACCGTGAAGGTCGACGTGCGCGTGGTCGCGGCCACCAACCGCGATCTCGAGGCCGAGGTGAAGTCGGGCCGTTTCCGCGAAGACCTCTATTACCGCCTCAACGTGGTGTCGGTGACCCTGCCACCGCTGCGCCGCCGCAAGAGCGACATTCCGGCGCTGGTGAACCACTTCCTCGAGCGCTACGGCGAAGTGCACGGCAAGAGCCTCAAGGGCCTGGCCCCCGGCACCCTCAACGCGCTGCTCTCCTACGACTGGCCGGGCAACGTGCGCGAGCTGGGCAACGTCATCGAACGCGCGGTGGTGCTCGCCCGCGGCGCCGACCTGACCGCAGACGATCTCCCGATCGCCCTGCGGGGGCCCCGGCCGACCAACCGCACGGGTGACTCCCTCATCCCTGGCGCCACGCTCTACGACATCGAACGCGAGGCCATCTTGCGCACGCTCGAGCTGGTCGACGGCTCGACTTCACGCGCCGCTGATCTGTTGGGCATCTCGGTGCGCAAGATTCAGTACCGGCTCAAGGAGTACGCCGACGCGCAGCACACCCCTGAGAAGCCGCACGTGAACTGAAGTGAATTACCTGCGCGGGAGCACGACTTCGAATCGTGCCCCGCCCAGGGAGCTGCGACCCAGCTCGATGCGCCCGCCGTGCTGCGAGACGATCGCGTGGCTGATGGGCAACCCCAGCCCCGAACCCTGGGCCTTGGTGGTGAAGAAGGGCTCGAAGAGCCGATCGCGCTGCTCGGGCGCGACCCCTGGCCCCGAGTCGTCCACGTAGATGTGACTTCCGTCTGCGTCGGAGAAGTTCTCCACCCGCACTTTGCCGCCCGGCCCCGCCGCGTCGAGCGCGTTCAAGGTCAGGTTCATGAACACCTGGCGCAGCTGATCGGCGTCGCCTGACGCACCGGTGGCGCTGCGGGGCAGGCACTCCAGCTCGATCTGCCTTCGCTCTGCGTCACTGCGCAGCAGCGCCACCACGCGCGCCAGCAGCTCGTCGATCGCCACCGGCCGCATGTTCACGTGCGCCGGCCGGGCGAACTGCAGGAAGTCCTGGAGGATGTGCTCCAGCCGGCGAATCTCGTCGCGCACCAACGTGAGCGGCTCGATCAACGGAGCCTGCATGGAGGGCTCGAGCTTGCGCAGCCGGCGCTCCAACACGGTCAGCTGCAGCGCCGCCGCGTTGAGGGGGTTTCTGATCTCGTGCGAGAGCCCCGCGGTCAAGGTGCCCACCGCCGCGAGTTTCTCGGCCCGCTGGGCCCGCCGCGCCAGCTCGCGCCGTTCGACTTGCGCGTCGACGTGGCGCAGCGCCTTGCTCAAGGTGGCCAGCAGATCGGGCGTCGCGCACGGCTTGATCAGGTAGTCCCACACGCCGGCGCGCACGGCGGCCGCAGCCGACTCCACCGAAGCGTGGCCGGTGAGCAGAATCACTTCGCAGTCGGCGCTCTGCTCCTTGAGCTCCTCCGCCAGTCGGGTTCCGTCGCCGTCGGGCAAGCGCAGATCGACCAGCGCCACCTGCACCCAGTCGCGGCCCAGCTCGAGCGCCTTCTTACAGCTGTCGGCCGAACGCACCTCGTGACCCAGATCGACCAGGATCTCCGTGAGGTTCGCCACGAAGTCTTTGTTGTCTTCGACGATGAGCAGCCTTGCAGTCACGCGGCTCCTGCCTTCTGTGCAAGCGCCTCGAGGCGCGCCACCAGCTTGGCCGTGTCGAAGGGTTTCCGGAAGATTTCCAGACCCTCCTTCTCGAACTCACGCGCGGCGGTAACGACCAGCAAGGGGGTGCCGGGGAAGAGCTCCTTCACCCGCGAAAGGGCTGCGCCGTCGATCGCTCCGGGCAAACGCACGTCGACCAGGGCCGCGATCGGCTTGACGGTGATCTCATCGAGCTCCCTGACTGAAGAGGCCGAGCACACGGTGAAGCCCCGGCAGGCCAGCGCCTCGCTCAAGTTGTCCACCAGCGCCCGGTCGTCGTCGATGAGCACCACGCTGGCGTTGCGTCTGCCGTGCTCCATCAGCTCAATCAGGTGCGGCGTGCCGCTGGCCTTGTTCAAGAACGCCAGCAGGCCCATGTGGCGCGCCGCTTCGACCTGCTCGTCTTGCGCCCAGGCCGAGAGCAGCACCACCGGCACCCCGGGGTCGATCGCCCGCAGCTGCCTGATGAGCTCGGTGCCCGACAGGCCGGGCATGCGCATGTCGGTCACCACGCCGTCGAAGCGGGTGCTGCGCAGCTGCTCCAGCGCGCCTTGTGCATCAGAAGCCGTGCACACCTCGGCGCCCGCGTCGGTGAGGATCTCCGCCACGTTCTCCGCGAACTCCGCGTTGTCGTCGACCACGAGGTACTTGCGGGTCATGTCGGCTCCCCACCTTGCAGCGGTAACTGCACCGTGAATCGCGCTCCACCCAGAGGGCCGCGAGAAGCCGAGACCACCCCGCCGTGCCGCTCCACCACCCGGCGCACCAGGGCCAGGCCCAGCCCAATGCCCCCCGGCCGGGTGGTCACCAGCGGTTCGAAGAGACGGTTGCGAATGGTGGGGTCGATGCCCGGCCCGTCGTCGTCGACGGTGAGGGTCGCGTCGACGGCCGTGGCCTGCAGGTGCACCTCCACCCGGCCGCTGGCGCTCGCGAAGTGCGTGGCGTTCTGCGCGAGGTTGACCACCACCTGCCGCAGCTGCGTGGCGTCGCCCTGCACCTGAATGGGGGGCGGCGGAGTGAACACGATGCCTTCGTTCACGCTGCTGAGTGCCTCCGACACCAGCTGCCCCAGATCCACCAGCCCGGTCTTGATCGGCTGCTCCCGGATCAGCTCGAGCAGCTGGGTGATGATGTCGTTGGCCAGGGTCACCTGCAGCCCGATGCGATCGAGGTGCTTCAAGGTGCGCTCGTCGGTGGTCGGCCGGCCCTTGAGCACGTAGAGCGAGGTCTCGATCACGCCCAGCGGGTTTCTCAGCTCGTGGCCGATGCTCCCCACCAGCTGGCCGAAGGTGGAGAGCCGCTCGGAGCGCGCCTGGCTCGCTTCGAGATCTTCCCGGTAGGTGTGCAGCATCAACGCGAGATCGAGATCGCAGATGCGCTCCATCGCGTCGCGTGCCACCCGGCCTTCCCTCGAACGTTCATCCACCACCTCTGCGATGCGGTCGCGCAACTGCACACGCACCACGTTCATCGCCGAGACCATGTAGTGCTGGGGCAGGGCGATCTGCACGTGCACCCGGCCGATGCGCGCGCGCCGCTCCACGTAGGCCGCGTCCCACGGGCCCAGGAAGAGCTCGTTCATCCAGATGACCAGCTTTTCCTTGAGCTGGCCCACGTGTTTTTCGCCGCGGGTCAGCGCCGCTCGGGCGTTGGGGTGCTCCAGCACGCGCTCGTAGAACGCCACCGAGATCGCGGGGAAACTCGCGGTCAGCCTGGGGTGCAACGCCCTCAACGCGCGTTCGTCGGTCTCTCCGAAGCCCACGTACTGCTGCAGTTCTTGAAAGAGGGCGAACACACCGAGGCACTTAGCGATCACCCGCACCTGAGGCAACGACCAGCAATCGGGAGAGGTGCCTCGCCCGCTGCGTTCCAAAACGAGAGTAGGATCGTTCGCCGAAAGTGGGCCGGAGGGACGCAAGCACCCCGATGCAGTTCGGCTCGCTCTTCGCGCCCGCGCCCCTCGGACACCTGGTCTGGTGGGCAGGAAGCGCGCCCGTGACCGCTCCAGAGGTCGCTGCGGCCTGGTCGCGCGCCGGCTTGGCAGCCGTGACGGAAGGATTTCCCGCCGCGCTGGAAGAGACCTTGAACACCTGGCTGGCGGTGCCCGTGCTGGAGCGCAGCGGCGTCTTCTGGCTGACGCCTGAATTCGACGGTTCACTGGCGGCGCTCCGGGGCGCCTTCACCCAGTTGCGGGGCTGGGAGCTGCACACCGTGCCCGTGCGCGCTTCGACCGACACCCTCGAGGCGCTCCGTGCGTCGGCCTCGGATGCGGTGCAGCTGCGCGTGGTTGCCCTCACCCTCGAATTGGAGGCCCTCTTCGCCCAGCCCCGTCAGCGCGCGTCGCTCCTGGTGCGCCGCCTCGATGCGCTGGATCGGCTGCGCGCCCAGGCCCAGCTGCACGCCCGGCACCTGAAGCTGGTGCACGAAGGGCTGACCGCGCGATTGGACGACCTGGCCCAGCGGGTGGACGCCGCCTTGTGTGCGCGCATCGTGGCCTGAGCAGCTTCACCTTGGGCGCGGGGGAGAGGTGTGCTTCAAATGCGCCCGTGGCCGACGTGCATGGACATCTGGTCTTCGCTTGCGGCTCGAGCCTGTACGCCGTGCCCGCAGACACGGCCTCCGAGGTCGTCAACGTACCGACGCTCACCCGGGTGCCCGGAGCACCAGCTCACCTGCTCGGCGTCTTCGCCCACCGCGGTGAAGTGTTGCCGGTGGTCGATCTCACCCGGCTGACCGGTCACCCGATCGACGAGACGTTCAAACGCGCGGTGTTGGTGCGCACGCCCAAAGGCTCGGTGGCGCTGACCGCGACCAAGGTGCTCGGCGTGGCCACCCTCGAGGGCTCGTTCGAGCGGTTGGGCGACGTGGGCGTGCACCAACACCTGAGAGGTCCGGCGCGCGCCGCGGCGGGCGAGGTGGCGGTCATCGACACGCAGACGTTCATCGAGTTCCTCTCCACCGCCGGGTGAGCGCATCGTGACGACCGCCTCTGAGGTGATCGAGGGGCTCGTGCTCTGTCGCGTGGGCGTCGACCGTCTGGCCGTGCGAGCCCAGGAGGTCACTGCCTTCGAGCTGCCTCAGCCCGGCGCGCCGTACGCCGGCGTGGGTTTTGAGGCCGGTGCCCTCGCTCCCCTCGACGGCAAGTCGTTGCGCCATCACCACACCTCGTTGGTGGTGGACAGCGTCGAGGTGCACGCCGAGCGCCTGAAGTTGCTCGCGGTGCCCCCGGTGCTGCGCCTTGCGTGGGGCGGCGCCCTGTCGGGTTTCGTGGAGACCGGCGGCCTGTTGTGGCCCGTCTTGTCGCTGGAGCGTTTCGCCGCGCACACCGTTTCTCCCGAGGCCGCTTCGTGACGAACGCTGCTTCACCGCTCGCGGGCCGGCATCGTTGGCTCACCAACCTGAGCACCTTCGCCGTGCTGGCAGGCCTGTTCATCGCCACCGCGTACACCTGGGTGACCATCGATTTGCCCGAAGGAACGCGCCTGGTGCTGGGCATCACCTTGCTGGTGGTGATCGTGGTCTTCAACCTCACCGGCGACACCATCGAACAGCGGCGCTTGAGCACGTTGCGCTCGCTGGGCGAAGGCACGTTGCCTCCCACCAACACGAACCTCCTCCTGGCCGCCAACGAGGTCATGCGCATGCCAGAGGTGGCCTTCTGGTTGTCGCTGGTCTTCCTGCTGGCGGGGCCGCTGGTGGTCGGGTTTTTCTGGTCGGCGTTCACCCCGGTGCCGCCGCGCGTGGTGCTGCAGGTCAGCTTCATCGGGCTCATCGTCGCGCCGCTCACCGCCGTGCTCGCGCTGCTGGTCAGCGTGCCGCGCGCGCGCCAGGTGCTGCGGGATCTGGTGGCCGCGGGCTTGCCGGTCACCGAGCTGTACGCGGGCATTCCGGTGGCGTTCGTCTTGCGCCGCCGGCTGATGGTGTTCGCCGGAGTGGCCGTGTTCACGCCGCTGCTGCTGGTGGGCGATCTCGCGCTCAGCCGCATGCGCACCTTGCTCGCCCAGTTGGTGGCCGCGCCCGATGCCGCTGCGATGCAGACCCTCGCCGACGCGCAACGCAGCGGGGGCCTCGTTCCCCTGGTGGGCCTGGTGGTGCTGGTGGTGCTCGCCGTGTCGGTGTCTGCCTGGCTCTTCGGCTCGATGGTGGGCGGCCCCCTCAAGGAGTTGGCGGAAGAGACCGAGCGGCTGGCCCGGGGAGAACACGGCGCGCCCCGGTTCATCGCCGGTGAACACGAGACCTTCGCGGCCTCCGGCGCCATCGCCAGCATGGAGGCGCAGCTGGTCGCCTTGCTCGGCCGGTTGGGCCATGCGGCAGGCCAGCTCTCGGGGGCCACCGGTGCCCTCTCGAGTGGCCGCTCCAGCGCGCGCGTGCAGAACCTCGACACCGCTTCTTCCACCACCGGCGAGCTGGCCCGCAGCGCCCGGGAGATCGCCCTCAACGCGCAGCGGGT
>JANODF010000948.1:0-3588 GCA_031412555.1 Archangium sp.
GCGTCAGGAACACCCGCGTCAGGAACACCCGCGTCAGGAACACCCGCGTCAGGAACACCCGTGTCAGGAACACCCGCGTCAGGAACACCCGCGTCAGGAACACCCGCGTCAGGAACGCCCGCATCAGGAACGCCCGCATCAGGAACGCCCGCCTCAGGAGCGCCCGCATCAGGAACACCCGCGTCGGTCTCTCCGGCATCACGAACGCCCGCGTCAGGAACGCCCGCATCGGGCTCTCCGGCATCGGGCTCTCCGGCATCAGGTGCTCCAGCATCGGGAACACCCGCATCAAGGGTGCAGCCGGGGACGGGCGAATACTGACACTGGCCGCCAGCGACGCACTGGCTGACCTGGAAGCAGGTCGGCGGTGGCGCGCAGACGCAGGGCGTCACGAACGCAGCCACAGAAACCACCAGCGACGGCGTCAGCTGAGAGTCAGTCTCGATGACGACCCGCGCCACACGAGTGCCCTCGGTACGCGCGTTGAATCGAACGGTGACGGTCGCTTCTTCCGCCGGTGCAATCGAACTGAAGAGCGCATCTGGAAGGGAGAATTCGCCTGACGCGTCGCCCTCAACTCGGGCGCGCAGGAGCCCGACCGCGGCGCCGCCCATGTTCCGGACCGTGAAGTTCCGATCAACGAAGCCGCCGAGGCCGACCGCACCGAAATCAAGCGAGTCGGGGGTTGCCTCGACCAGGCCGACCACTGGCACGACAGGAGGTGCCCCGCACGCCAACGTGAGGGCAATGACCACAGCAACCAGAAGAACACGTCGGCTCATGGACCTCTGACCCCTGGCAAAGCGAACAACACCCCTCGGATACCGATTCGGGGAGCATGACACTGTCCGCATCACGGACCACAGCCGAAGCTCGAGCACCAGCACGGCACCCCTCGGGTTTCGTCTCGGAGCGCTGCCCGCGCCCAGGCGCGTCACCTCAGCGCTCCGAACTCGAGCGGCGTCGACGAGTGCGATGAGCCGCTTCGCTTCCTGGCATTGGTCGGCCAGGTCGATGACATCGCCTTCTGCGCGCACCACTTCGCGCGCTCGGTCCTGCGGGTACCGCGCCCCTCGGGATACCCGGAGTTCAAGCAGCGATGCTGCACCCCACCGGCAGGCACGCGATAGGTTCCTCGCACCATGCCGGGCTCCACAGGCGACGAGCGCGAGGCGATCATCAGGGCGATCGCCGACACGGAGAAGGTTGCGGATGAACAGGCCGAGCGTGAGCGCCAGCTCTCCGAACTCCGAACACGCCTCGCCGAGTGGAACGAACCAATCCCCCGATCAGCGGCGCTCTCGGCCAGCCCCACGATGAGGCCCGACACCAAGGTGGAACTTTTCCTGTCCCTCTTCCGGGCCCGCTTCGTCCGAAAGCGCGACGGCCTGGGCAGCGCCGGCAGCACAGCCATCGTGGCGGCGCTGAACAGCGACGTGCCTCCGATGCGCACGGTGCAGCGCCGACTGCAGAAGATGGTACGCGAGCGGACCATCGTGAAGAACGGCGCGCGCAAGATGGCGACCTGCTCGGTGCCAGGACGCGACGTCGCGTGACTCCACCGATTGTCGGCGTCGACTTCGGCGGGCCGCAACGGGCGCGCGACCAGCGAAAGAAGACCATCGCCATCGCCGCGCATGCGACGGACTGGCGCAGGTACCGCATCGACATGACGGGGATGAACGCGCGGCTCCTCGCGAATGAGCCGCCGGGCTGGAGCACGAAGGAACTGCTCGACGAGCTGCTCGCCCGGCCGGCGCGCGTCGTCGGCTTCGACTTCCCCTTCAGCGTGCCCCACGCGCTGCTGCGGGAACCCAGGTTCGCCGCGGAGGCCGGCCATACGCAGGGAGCCTTCAACGGCTGGCGCACCTTCAACTGGTGGGTCGCCCAACGGCTCCCCCTCACGGACCCGCTCGACTTCAGCCCCTTCGGCGCGTGGCGCAGCCGAGCCGAGCGCGCACGGCTCTGGACGAAGCGTGCGACCGATGTCGCCGCCGGTGGCCAGCCGCCGCTCAAGGACAAGTTCCAGGCCACGTTTCAGATGACGCTGCTCGGGAACGTGCTGCTCTCGAAGCTCTGGGAGTCGCACAAGTACCGCGTGCTGCCCTTCCCTGGCGGGCGCGGCAACGGGGAGGCCATCGAGGTCTACCCAGGCGCAACGCTGCGGGCGATGGGACTGTCGAGCTACAAGTCTCGGCCCGACGAGGCAGTCCGACTCGGCATCGCCGCGTGCGCCGCAGCCGGCATCAAGCTGGACGTCGACCTCCGGTTGCTCGCGCTCTGCTCTCGCTACAGCTCCGGCGGGAAGACGCCCGACTACGACGTGGCCGATGCCTTCGTCGCGCTGTGCACGGCCATTCTCCATGCCGAGGGAGCGTGTCGACCCGCCGTCGCCCGCGATGCCGAATGGGACGAGCGCACCTTGAAGGAATGGGAGGGCGCCATCTGGGTCCCCACCATCACCACGAGCGATGGGGCGTGAGGGCGGCCACGGCCTCGATGTTGGGGCTCGCCCCCGCCCGCGCCTGGAGGATGGCTTTCGCGAGGAACGCAGCCACGGAGCAGTCCCAGGCGCCCGGGGCGACCTCCTCGAGCACGCGGTACTGGCGCCCGGACTTGGAGGCCCAGGCGTTCGCCCGCGCGTGAACGGTACGAACGGGTCCGTCGAGTTCATCCCCTGATTTCAGTGAGGGCTTCGAAACGACGGTCCTCCGGGCGCTCGTGAGTCCACGGAAACGCGTGGGTGCGCGCGGGTGCACGATCGAACCAGAACTTCCCGCTCTGCCCGGCGACGCGTGCACAGGCCGCGAGCCACACGATGGTGTCAGCGCCTTCCTCGACGCTCCGCAAGATCGACTGGGTGACGCGATGGAACGTCGGAATCGAACCCTTCACCCCCGCGGTGTCGGCCCAGCCCGGGTGCATCGCGGCGAAGGTGACGAGTGGCTCTCTGACGGCCCACAGCTCGTTCAGGATCACCTGTGCGCGCTTGCTCTGTGCGTAGGCCGCGACGCCGTCGTACTTCTTCACCTCACCGCGCAGCGCCCGGAGGTCGAGCTTCACGGGGTACATGCCGCCCGACGACACCGTGATGACGCGCCCTCGTGACGAACGCAACAGCGGCAACAACCCCTCGGTCAGCGCGACCGGCCCGACGATGTTGGTCGCATAGGCCAGTTCGAGCCCTTCGGCCGTCGCCTGGCGCTCCGTAGGCAAGACGCCCGCGTTGTTGATCAACACGTCGATCGGCCGCGAACCCCACGCCTTCACGAAACGCGCGACGCCGGTCAGAGAGGAGACGTCGAGCTGCTGCAACTCGGTGCTTCCATCGACCCCAGCGCGCGCGGCTTCACCCCGCTTCAGATCGCGGCAGGCCATCACCACCGTCGCACCGAGCTTGGTAAGCGCCTTGACCGTGGCGAGCCCGAGGCCGGCGTTCGCACCCGTGACGATCATGGTTTTGCCCGAGAGATCGACCGCCAGATCCGCCGGGTCGAACGCGCGCGCGTGCCGGCGAAACCCGTTGCGGTCGAACGAGAACAAGACCGTCGCATCGAGCGCTGCGTCGAAGAGCCCCACAGGTCGAGC
>JANODF010000949.1:0-2062 GCA_031412555.1 Archangium sp.
GACTTCACCTTGCCCTACGTGAAGAGCGAGCAGGTGATGCAGGTGTTCAAGCAGGTGTACGAACACCCCGAGACCAACTGGGTCGCCTACGAGATGGCCGAGAAGCTGGTCGACATGGAGGAGCGGTTTCAGCTGTGGCGATTCCGGCACATGAAGACGGTGCACCGGATCATCGGCCTCAAGATGGGCACCGGTGGTTCGTCAGGGGTGACGTTCCTGCAGCGCGCGTTGGGGCTCACGTTCTTTCCCGAGCTGTGGGACGTGCGGACTGAGTTGGAGGCGCCGAAGTAGCTCGGCCCCTCACCCCGACCCTCTCCCCGAGGGGGAGAGGGGGAACGGATTAGAAGTCTCGTGACCACATCGCGTCGGCGCCGAAGGACAGCGCGTCACCGGCGTACGCCTCGAGCGAGATCGACTTGGTCAGCTGCAACTCCAGCCGCCCCGCCCACACGTTCTCGCCGCGTTCGCGTTTCGCCCCGATGTCGACCGAGCCGCCCAGGTAGACCGTGTCAGACAGGTACTTGCCCACGTCGAGCTTCACCTTCTCGAAGTTGTCGCTCGTGTCGAAGTTGAACACGTCGATGGGCAGCTTCTTGGCGATGACGGTCTTGAGCTGACTGGCCGCCAGCTGACCGACCACCGACGCCGCCTGGCCCGGAGAGAGCGTGGCGCCGCCGCTGGTCTTCAGGTTGCGCCGGCCGGTGGCGAGCACGGCGTAGATGTCTGACTCGGGCATGGGCGGCTCGCTGGAGGCCTTGATGCTGAGGTCGGTGCCTTTGCCCGCCACGGCGACGGTGATCTTCACCTGTTCACGCGCGTTCACGTGCAGCGCGCCCACGTTGACGTAGGGCTGCGCGGCCAGACCTGCGAAACGCGCCTGGCTGTCTCGCTGCACGGTGAACTCGCGGCCGATCACCTCGACCGTGCCTCTGATCACCCGCGCCTCGCCGTAGAGCCGCAGCCCGTCGTTGAGCTCCACGCGGAAACCATCACTGAGCCCCAGCTCCATGTTCACGTCGGAGCTGCGCACCCAGATGTTCCGGGGCGCATCGATGAGGGCACGGATGACCAGCGGCTTGCTGGTATTGGTGCTCGCTTCTTTGGCCGCCTGGCGTCGGCGTTGGGTGGCCTTCGAGCCACCCCGCAGCACGATGATGTCGCTGGGGCGCACGAGGTCTTGCAGGTCTTTCCTCTTCACCTCGGGCAACCCGACGTCGACGCGCGGCAACGAGAGCTTGCGGATGTCGACCAGGGTCGAGCTGGCGTCGCCTTCCAGCTGGTAGCTCAGCGTGGCGGTGGCCTGCAGCTGATCATCCACCACGATGGGGAACCGATCGCTGCTCCCGGTGCTGGTGAGCAGGAAGACGCCCGACTGTTGTCGCGCGGCCTTCGCCACCAACTGCAGCTTGCCGCCGCCGCTGCTCGCCTCGAGCTTCTTGACCTCGATGAGATCGTTGCCCGCGTGCAGCTCGAGCCCGATGTCGCGGTAATCGCCGAACCCCGCCAGCGCGATGCGCCCGTCGCGCACCCTGGCGTCACCCACGAACTTCGGCAGCCCCAGCACCCCGCTCACCCGCCCCGTCAGGTCGACGCGGCCGGCCACCACGCGCAGCAGCTCGGTCGCACCCGAGAGGAAGCCCACGTCGAAGTTGCGCGAGTCGAGCGTGACGTCGACGGGCGCTTTCTGCCACTCGAGCCCCCGGCGCAGCTTCGAGAGCCGCAGGTCGAGGCCGGTGGTGCCCTTCGCCTTGAAGTCGTCGCGTCCTTCGCCGCCCAGCGCCACGGTGAAACGTTGTTCGGTGCCGGTGCTCTTGAGCTCGAAGCGGCCGCTGCCGAGCTGCACGCGATCGAAGCGGAGATCCTTGAGCGCACCGACCACGCGCACGCTGGGCGACTCGAGCGTGCCGTTGGCCTCCAGGATGGCGCTGATCAGCCCGGCCGGCGCTTTTTCGCCATCCTTCGTCGGCATCAACGACCCGAAGGAGAACGGCTTGAGCGTCACCGCCAGTTGCAGCGGGGTGTCGCGCAACGACTCGATCATCACGTCGGCGTTGCCCCCTTC
>JANODF010000950.1:0-4548 GCA_031412555.1 Archangium sp.
GCGCAGGCCCGGTGCGCAGGACTCGAGCACCAGCCGCTCGACGCGGTTGGGGGCAGCCCCGGCCACGGCGAGGGCGAGACGCGCGCCCTGTGAGTAGCCGATCAAGACGGTGCGGGCAGAAAGCAACTGGGTGATCGCGGCGACGGTGTCATCCCAGCTCGCGCCTGGCGTCTGACCGTGTCCGGGCAGCTCGACGCTGGTCGCGCTCAGCAGATCGCCCAGCAAGGCCTCGAGGTGATCGAACGAACGCGCCGACCCGGTGAAGCCGTGCAGAAAGACCGCCTTGGTCGGCCCGGTCCCCCAGCGGGTGGTCTCGAGTTTCATGACGCCACCTCGGCGAGCTTCGCGAAGAGCACGCGGTGGGCGTCGACGTTTTCGCTGCGGTGCGTGCGGACCTCGATGAGGTGCAGCCCGCCTTCGAGACACCGCGTCACGGTGCGGCCGAAGGTGGCGAGGTCGGTGGGGCGGTGAAGAGTCGCGTTGGCGAGCGCGGCGACGTGAGTGAGATCGACTCCGTGAGGGGTGCCGAAGAGCTCTTCGAAGTGCGGCGTGCGGCCGGCGATGGGGAGGAAGTGGAAGATGCCTCCGCCGTCGTTGTTCACCACGACCACTGTGAGTGAGAGGTGATGGCGTCGGGCGATCAGGAAGCCGGAGAGATCGTGCAGCGTGGCCACGTCTCCGATCAGGAGCGCGGTCGGGCGGTGGGTGCCGGCGGAAACTCCGAGGGCGGTGGAGGTGATGCCGTCGATGCCGTTCACGCCGCGGTTGGTGAAGACTCGCAGCGGATGCGGGCTGGTGGCGAAGGCGTCGACGTCGCGGATCGGCATGGAGCTGGAGAGGAAGACGGACGTGTGCGCTGGCAGAGCGGCGATGAACTCCCTCGCGATCAGGGGCTCGGTGATTTCTCTCGGGACTCTCGACAATGCGCTCAGCACCGCGTCCTGCGACTTCTTCCAGCTTTGGTGCCAGGCCATCCCCTCACCCCGACCCTCTCCCCCGAGGGGCGAGGGAGAGAAATGGATCACTTGTTCCACTCGGTGTTGGGGATCGAACTGTGCGCCATCGTCCGTGAACTGGAAGATCCGTGCACCGCAGGTGTCGAGCCAGGCCTGCGGTGCTTTGGCGGTCAGGCCTCCTCCGAAACGCAGCACCACGTCGGGCTTCATCGAGGCCGCGAACTTCGGATTTCGCAGCAACGTGTCGAGCACCGTGATCGCGCCAGGGAAACCGAAACGCGCGTTGGAGGCCGCTTCGGCGACCACTGGGAAACCCAGCCGCGTACCGAGTTCGTGCACCCAGGCACCGAAGTCATCGTTGCGTTCACGCGGCCCGCACACGATGAGCCCGCGTTGCGCGCCCGCGATCGCCGCGTTCACCACCGAGAGATCCGGCGTCACGGAGAGCTTCGCGAACGAAGTCGAGACCGTATTGAGCACCAGCGCAGGCGAACCCTCGATCGGCGCCAACGGCTCGCGGAACGGAACGTTGAAGTGCACCGCCCCGCGCGTCGAGCACGCCAGGTGAACCAGGCGCGAAGTGACCGCAGCGAGGTGAGTGAGGCCTTCTTCATCAGGCGCAGGCAACGCCTCCGCCCCACGCACGTAGCGGCCGAACATGCCGACCTGCGGAATGGTCTGCGGCGCGCCGAAGCCGTGCAGCTCCCACGGGCGATCAGCGGTCAAGACGACCAGCGGCGTGCCACCCTGATCGGCCTCCATGATGGCCGGGAGAAAGTGCGCACCCGCGCTGCCTGAAGTGCACACCACCGCGGCCGGCGTACCGGTCGACTTGGAAAGCCCGAGCGCGAAGAAAGCGGCGCTGCGTTCATCGATCACCGACCAGCACTTCACGTCGGGGCGATCCGCGAGCGCCAACGCGAGCGGCGTCGAGCGGCTGCCGGGTGCGATCACCGCGTGCTTCACGCCCCCACCCACGAGCGCGCCGACCAGCGTCGCGGCCCAGCGCTGGTTGAGGTTCTCACTCATCGTGAACTCCGAGCGCAGGCAGCATCGCTTTCGACTTGCGCTCCGTCTCCAGCCACTCGGCATCGGCCGTGCTTCCCGCCACGATGCCCGCGCCCACGAAAACCTGAGCGCGCGACCCCGAGATCAACGCCGAACGAAGCGCGACCGCCAACGTGAGCCCACCCGGCCCCATCGTGCCCACCGCACCGGTGTACCAACCGCGCGAGAAGCCCTCGTTGATCCGCAGCCACGCCAGCGCCGCAGCGCGTGAGCGGCCTGCCACCGCCGGCGTGGGGTGAAGCGCGCGTGCCACGTCGAGCGCCCGGATGCCCGGCTTCAAGGTCGCCTGAATCGGCGTGAAGAGATGATCGACGTTGGCCAGCACCTTCACCCGTGGAATCGCCGCCACCTTGAGCTCTGCCGCAAAAGGCGTGAGCGATTCACGAATGCCATCCACCACCGACTGGTGCTCGCGGCGATCCTTGTCGCTCTGCATCAGGCGGAAGCCGTCGCCGCCCGCCGCCGTACCTGCCAACGCATCGGTGGAGAAGGCGCTGCCGCAGGACTCGCACAACGACTCCGGCGAGGCCCCCACGAAAGCCCGCCCATCGCGGCCTCTGACCAGGAACGACCAACACTGCCGGTGCCGCGCCTCGAGCGACTTGAGCACCGCCCGCTCGGCGAAGGGTTGATCGCTCTCGATCTCGATCACCCGCGCCAGCACCACCTTTTCGAACATGCCGCCCGCGATGGCGCTGAGCGCCGCCTCGACCCGGGCATCCCAGAACTTCCGGCTGCCGGGAATCAGCCGCGACTTCGCCGAGCTGGTGATGGCCTCGACCTCCTGCACCCGATCGAGCCGGGCCTCGAGCGCCTGAATCGAGGTGCCCGCGGGGCCGAACGCCGCCATCCACGGCCGCGAGCCATCCCACCAGGCGAGCACTTCCGGGAGGATCCACCGCTCGCCGTCAAAACCATCCCACGAGCGTTCGGGGTCGAACGCCCAGCCGCCGAACCACGGTCCCGGCGGCGCGACCGGAGGCTGCGTCGAGAGCCAGGTGACGTCACCGCCCCCCTCTCCTGCGACCCCGAGGCCTGTGACATGAAGGGAGCGTGATGGGTTCGACCAGAACACCGAAAGCGGCTCAGGCCCCAACCGGAGCAACGCCCCGATGTGAGCGGGTCGCGCGATGCCCACGTACTGCATTCTGGCGAGGTCGTTCCCCACGGCGCAGTTGTCTTCTAAGGCATTGCCGCTATAGATGCATCACCAAGTTCAAAACGGCTTGAACTGGTTGAACAGGAGCGCGCATGGCTTCGCATGAGGCGACGAAGGTACTGAGAGCGGCGGGCGAAGCGACCATCCAGGTGTCGCTCGGCTCGGGCGTCACGTTGGGTGATGGCCGCTTCACGGTCATCGCCGGCCCCTGCGCCCTGGAGAACGCGGACCAGGTCGAGAAGTCGGCCACCGCGGTGAAGCAGGCGGGCGCGCACGTGCTCCGGGGCGGCGCGTTCAAGCCCCGGACTTCTCCGTATGCCTTTCAGGGCCTGGGCGAGATGGGCCTCAAGCTGCTGGCCGAACAGGGCAAGCGCCACCGCATGCCGGTGATCTCCGAGGTGATGGACGTCAGCCAGCTCTCGCTGATGATGGACTACGTCGACGTGCTGCAGATCGGCGCGCGCAACATGCACAACTTCTCGCTGCTGCGGGAGGTCGCCAAGACCCAGCGCCCGGTGGTGCTCAAGCGCGGCTTCGGCGCGACGCTCGAGGAGTGGCTGCACGCGGCCGAGTACCTGCTCGCCGGCGGCAACGACCAGGTGATCCTCTGCGAGCGCGGCATTCGCAGCTTCGACACCACCCTGCGCAACACGCTCGATCTCGCGGGCATGGCCTGGGTGAAGGAGCGCTCGAAGCTCCCGGTGATCGTCGATCCTTCGCACTCCACCGGGGTTCGTTCGCTGGTGATCCCCATGGCGCTGGCAGCCGCGGCGGCCGGTGCAGATGGGCTCATGGTCGAGGTGCACCCCACGCCCGAGACGGCGCTGTGCGATGGCCCTCAGGCGCTCACGCCGGCGATGTTCGGCTCGTTGATGCAGACGTTGCCCGGCCTGCTCCAGGCGACGGGGCGGAAACTCTCGGGCCACGAGGCCCTCACCGCGGTGGGCTCATGAGCGAACAGGTTCACCAGATGTTCACGCAGATCGCGCCGCGGTACGACGCGACCAACGACGTGCTCTCGATGGGCGTTCACCGCATCTGGCGCCGGGTGGCGGTGAAGCGGTCGGGCGTGCAGGCTGGTGACTCGGTGCTCGACTGCGCCACCGGTACCGGCGATCTCGCGCTCGCCTTCAAGCGGGCCGTGGGCCCCTCGGGCACGGTGATCGGCACCGACTTCAACGCGGGCATGCTCAGCTTCGCGCCCAAGAAGGCGGCCGACGCGGGCCTCGACGTGAAGTTCGAAGTGGCCGACGCGATGAAGCTTCCCTACGAATCGTCGCGCTTCACCGTGGCATCGATCTCGTTCGGCATCCGCAACGTCGATGATCCCAAGGCGTGCGTGGCTGAGCTGGCGCGCGTGGTGAA
>JANODF010000951.1:0-9103 GCA_031412555.1 Archangium sp.
GCGTACCCTGAGAACCGCGACTCCACCTCGTCGCTCAAGCTGAACGCGTCGCCTGATGGGAAGAACGGCGCTCAGACCTGCAGCGCCATCCCGATGGATGCGTCGCTCGCCGCGCTCGGTCTCGGCCTGCTCGCGCTGGCCCGCCGCCGCCGCAGCTAAGCGGTCGTAACTCAGTCGTGAAGGAGAGCCCCTCGTCAGCGATCGCTGCCGGGGGGCTCGCCCGTTGTAGACTCGCTGCCGTTTTCTCCAAGGCCGGAATCATCGGAGGTCGTCTTGAAAGCTCTACCCGCTTCGCTCATGGCTGCGCTGCTCGCCGTTGGTTGCACCGACGCGCTGGTGGAGAAACGCCAGGTTCAAGACATCAACGTCGACAACCGCATCGCCATCGCCGGCCGCGTGTGCACCACGCCGCCCGATCCCTCCGGCTTCCCCGTGAAGGTGGTGCTGGTGGTCGACCAGTCGGGCTCGATGTGCGTCTCTGACCCGCCGGGAAGCCAGGGCAACATGGGCTTCTGCCAGGTGAACGGCTTCAACCAGGGCAACATGCAGCCGGCCCGCGTGCGCGCGATGCAGCGGCTGCTGCAGCAGTTCCGCTCGCAGCCCAACGTGCAGGTCGCGTTGGTGCCTTTCGAGACGAACGTGAAGGGCGTGTGGCCTCAGCCCAGCGGCATGAACCCGCAGCGGTTCGGCCGCCCCAACGCAGAGCTCGACGATCGGCTCAACGCGCTGCAGTCGGAGCTCGGCAAGGGCACCGACTACCAGGGCGCGCTCGCGTACGCGTACTCGCTCATCGCCAGCGACATCGTGGAGACCGAGGCCACCACGCCCGAGGTGCTCCCCCGCACCCGCTACATCGTGGTCTTCCTCACCGACGGCGTGCCGTTTCCCCGCTGCTCGGGCAACGACAACCTCACGCAGTACGCAGACGATCTGAACCCCGAGTTGACCTGGCAAGACTCGTTTGGTGCGGGGCCTCCGAACATGAACTTCTGCAACATCGTCGACCCCGACGATGCCGACGCGATCACCGGCTACGTGCGCGGCACCGATCGAAACCAGAACTACCAGCTCTTCAGCTACGTCAAGCAGATCGCCGACCTGAAGGATCAATACAACGTGGGCGACGTGCGCCTGCACACGGTGCTGATGTTCAACGAAGAAGCGGTGCGCAACTGCGGCCCCATCTGCCAGGACATCTACGGCCGGTACGTGCGGTGGCCCGGGCCCACGCCGGTGGCCGACGGGGCGCTCTCCGCCAAGGCCATCTCACAGTGGACGCTGCGGCAACTCGCCCAGCGCGGCAACGGCACCTACCAGGAGTTCTCCAACTTCGCCGGCCTCGCCCAGCTGAACCTCGGCGCGCTCGACTACGCCTCGCTCGCGTCGCGCAACGTGATGAAGAACCTCATCGTGCAGCCGCTCTCCAGTGAGCCCGGGCTCGACAAGCGGGAGGTCGACACCGACGGCGAAGGGCTCATCGACACCTTCGACAACGACTTCAGCCACAACACCAACAAGAACTTCCCCGACAGCGACGACGACGGCTTCGACGACAACTTCGAAGTGCGCCGCTTCGACGACGGCTTCCGGCCCGACGCGAAAGATGGCCGCGGGTGCGATCCCGCCTCGCCGCTCACCCCCAACTGCCGCGCGCGCGACACCGATGGTGACGGGCTCTCGCAGTACGTCGAGGCCTACTTGAAGACCCGCCCCACGCTGGTCGACTCCGACGCCGACGGCGTGCCCGATGGCATGGAGGTCCGGTACGGGCTCAACCCGAAGCTGCGACTGCCCAACGGCATCGACACCGACGGCGACGGCACCTCTGACAACGAAGAGTTCCGCCTCGGCAGCAACCCCATCACGCGCGACGTGCCCTTCCAGCAGAAGAACGCGATGCAGTTCGCCCTCGAGTCGGAAGTGCAGGCCGACGACAGCGTCTGCTACGACTTCAAGGTCAGCAACCTCGAGATGGTCACGCCGCCCAACCGCGCGGGCCTCACCCAGGGCTACAACCTCTTCAAGGTGTGGTTCTCCGAAGCCCCCGAGAGCGGCGTGGCCACCGATTACGGCGTGTGGAAAGCGGCTTGTTTCTGGGCGCAGTACGACCCGCCGTCGGTGCGCATTCCCGCAGGGCCCGAAGGCCCGCCGCTGAGCAACGGTGACTTCGTGCCGCCGCAGAACATCGCCACGCCCGCGCAGTACGACACCACCTGCCTGGGCGTCTCGCCCTCCCGGGGGACGCCCTGATGTCGCCGTCGCCTTTGAAGGTCGGGCTGAGCGCGTTCCTGGTCGCCGCGGTGTTCGCGGCCTGCACCAACACCTATCTCTATGACGAGCGGCGCGACGATGAAGTGCCGCGTGACCGCACCCTCACGCTCGAGGGCAGCTTCTGCACGCCTTCTCCCAACGAGGTGGTCAGGCCGATCAAGATCATCATCGCGATGGATGCTTCGCAGTCGATGAACGTGACCGACCCCAACGGGTCGCGTGCGCAAGCCACCGTCGACCTGCTCGACAACCTGCCTCAGGAGCCCGAGATCAGCTTCGTGGTGATGTTGTTCGGCGGCAGCACCACGGCGTGGTTGTCGAAGAGCGGCCGCACCGAGTTCGATCGCGTGGTCGACTACGATCAGAACGACAAGACGGCCCTGCGTCAGCGCATCCTCACCTACGCGGGCATGGGCGGCCCCAACCCGAACCGCGACTCGACCGACTTCGTCAAGCCGCTCTCCGACATCTACGCCCTCATCAACAGCGACATCGCCACCAACCGGCTGGCCCAGATGAACGACGAGACGCGGGCGCGCTATTCGGTGATCTTCCTCTCCGACGGTCAGCCCACCAACAACCAGGACGACGAGCTTCTGTGCGGCAGCGCGGTCAGCCGCATTTGCCAGCTCAAAGATCTGGCCGACGACGTCAAGGTGAACACCGTGCACGTGTTCATTCCCACCCAGCCGATCGCCTCCAGCGCCTGCAACTTCGACGGCGGCATCACCATTCCGGCCGGTGGCAACCAGTGCGGCATTCCCGACCTGCCGCCCGGCGCCTGCCCGTTGTTGATCGTCAATCAGAACGCCGAGCGGCTCAACCGCATGGCGACCCTGGGGGGCGGCGACTTCCGCGACTTCCGCAACAGCGAGCCCATCAACTTCTTGAACTTCCGCTTCGGGCAGGTCCGGCACACCTACGTCTTCGACAAGCTGGTGGCCTCCAACTTCAGCGCGCCCGCGGGCAGTCCGCTCGATGCGGGCGATGCCGACTCCGATGGTCTGACCGACCAGCTCGAGCTCGTCGAAGGCACCTTGCCGTGGGTCTCCGACAGCGATGGTGACGGGTTCTCCGACGGCGTCGAGGTCTGGGCGCGCGACAACAAGAACGGCACCTTCACTCCCAACCAGGTGCTCCTGGCCGACGGCGGCGGCGTCGACCTCGGCTGCCCGCCCGAGCTGCGCGGCGTCGACGAAGACTGCGACACGTTGACCAACTGCGACGAAGAGATCGTCGGCACCAACGCACAACGCGTCGACTCCGATGACGATGGCATCTCCGACGCGGTCGAGTTCAAGCTGGGCAGCCAGCCCTCGTCGAAAGATCTGCCTCAGGATCCCGACAACGATCGACTGCCTACCGGCGACGAGCTGACGATGCACATGAACCCGCTGGTGGTCGACTCCGACAACCTCTCGGTCACCGGCTATCGCTACGAGGTCACCAAGCAGGGTGGGCTCGAACCGAACGGGCGACAGTGCTGGGACTTCCGCATCAGTAACGTCTCGTTGGCGAACACGATGCCCGACTCGCGCGACGCCGGAAATCCGGACGGTGGTGAAGATCTCCCGCGCGTGGGGGCAGGCTTCAACAACATCTTCGTCTCGTACTCGATGCTGCCCGGCGACGATCCGACCGCGAAGTCGGTGCTGAGGACCTTCCGTCACACCTCGTCGCGTTTTCCTGTGGGCGGAATCAAGTCGCCGCACGACGGCATCATCAAGGTCAAGCCTGAGGATTTCGTGTCAGGCTGTCAGAGCGTCGTGCAGTCGGCGCCGTAGTGTTCTCCCAGGCCTAGAAAAGACCGTGCTTCCCATGCGAACCATTTCCCGCGTCGCCGTTTCGTCGTGTGTGTTGTTTTGCCTGATGGGGTGTCCGCCCGAGCCGACGGAGTGCATCGAAGGCACCGAGGCCGTGTGCGAAGACGCAGGCGGGCTGCCCCCTGACTTCTGCAACTCGCAGGCAGAGGCCGAGGCCGATTCGGTGAACTGCCACCTGAGCGTGACCACGGGCGGTGAAGCCAACCGCGCGATCAAGACGGGCGCGTACATCAGCCGGCTCACCGACGCGGGCGTCGATCAAGATTGGTACTTCGCGGAGGCGCCCGGCGGGTTGACGGCGCGTTCACTGCTCCACATCGGGGGCGGCTATTCGGCGGCACAGACCGCGGTGAACTTCTCGGTCAACGTGCTCCGCGAAGCCAGCGACGGCGGCTTCGTCTCGGTGGCCACGGCGATTGATCGCCACGGGGCCGCGGCGCCCCGGCCCATCGACGTGATCGTTCCGTTCGATCAGTCGAACGCGCGGCTCTTCGCGCTGGTGGCTGACGAAGGTGCGTCGGGCCAGAACCGGGTCGACAACCGCAGCACCTACTCGTTGTTCATGGAGATCATCGACAACCCCGACGTGAACGAGCCGAACGACACCACGCCCACGGTGATCCCGCTCGCGGGCGCGCCGCTTCAGGGCAGTGGCACGGGCTACCTGGCCACCAACGACGACGTCGACGTCTTCAGCTTCGCGGTGCCCGCGGCCAGCCGGCAGATCATCTACATGCGCATTCAGGGGCCCGACCCGCACCCCATGAGCCCGCCGCCCCCCTTCAAGCTCTCGTACACGCTGTTCGATCCCTCCGATCGGCCCATCGCCGAAGGCTTCATGGCCAACGAGTTCCTCCGCATCGACCTGGCCACCGCGCGCCTGGCGCCGATGGCCGGCACGTACAAGGTGGTGGTGAAGGGCTTCAAGCCGCCCACCAGCACGCTGCCCGTCAGGGGCGACCTGCGCATTCAGTACACCGTGCAGGTGCAGTTGCTGCCCGACCTCGACGCGCAGGAGGGCACCAACGGCAACGACACCGGCCCCACCGCTCGCATGGTGAACATCGCCGCGAACGGCAGCGTGAACCTCACCGGCAAGCTGTCCTACGTGGCCGATGAGGAGTGGTTCCTGGTCTCGTTGCCCGCACGCGCCAGCCCTTCCACCCTGCGGTATCGGCTGACCGCGGCCACGGGCGGCGGCCGGTTTGCGCCGCTCACCGGCACGCCTGCTCGTCAGCTGCGCGTGCTCAAGCGCGTGACCACCGGCGCCACCGCGCAGGATCGCCAGGTGGCCTGCCGCACCAACAACAGCATCTGCCCGCACAGCGACGAGACCAGCCGGCCGTTGGTCGATCAGCTGTGTGACGCGAGCGACCCGCCGTTGTGTCTCTACGCGCAGCGCAATGAAGAGCTGCCGTTGGTGCCCAACCTGCGCAACCTCGTCGGGGCGCTGCCCGTCACGCAGAACCAGGCGACCGAGTTCCTGGTGATGTTCCGCGATGAAGGGCAGGGCGCCAGCAAGTACGCCGACGATCGCGACTGGACCTTGAACCTCGAGTGGCAGGACGACGCCGACGAAGCGGGCCGCGTGGGTGGGCCCACCAACGTGGGCCTGGGTGGAGCCACCACCGTCTCACAGGGTGAGCTGAGCTTCGGGTACGGCCGCGTGTCGGACACCGACGAGTGGTACTTCCAGAGCGGCGGTCTGCGCCGGTTGGCCGACTACGACGCCATCGAGACCGACCGCGATCTCTTTCAGTTCAACTTCGGCGGCGCGATGGGCGATCAGTCGTGGGAGCTCTCGTGGGAGCTGCTGCACCCCTCGGACGGTGGCTCTCCGGCGGGTGACGTCGCCTTCGAGCTGACCTTCTGCGGTACGGGTGCGGTGCCTGATGGTGGCTTGTGCGCTGGCGCGCAGACACTCATCTACCGGTACAACGGCGCGAGCCTGACGCCCTGGTACCTGCCGATGAGCGCGTCGAACGGCACCATGCTCTTCTCGCGCACGTCGACTTCGACCTCGACCACCATCACCGCGGCGCCCATCGGCTGCAGCTGTTTCTCGGCGGCGCGTACGGCAGGCGGCACGTACTTCGCGAACGTGGCGGCGATCGATCGCACCGACAACGACCCGATTCGCTACCGCATCAGCCAGCGCATCGCGCCGTACCCGGCCAACTTCACGTCACCTGATGGTGGGGCTGGGACCTGCCCGGTCGTCGATGCAGGCTGCGGCTTCGCGCAGCGGCCGTAGTCGCAAAGAAAGAGGGCGCCGCTTCCAGAAGAAGCAGCGCCCTCGATCAGCTCCTGCAGAAACGGTTCAGCGGCCGCCGTCGCGGTAGCAGGGCGACGTTCCACCATCGGTCGGCACGCCGCAGCCGCTCACGTCGAACTCGAGCGAAGGCGACAGCTCGGCGTTGCTCTGCACGGTGATCTTCCCGGTGTAGAGCCTGGCTTCGGTCGGCGCGAACAAGACGCGAATGAAGAAGTTCTTGTTGCCCTTGATGGTGGCCGGGAGCGTCGCCGGCTCGGTCGAGAGCGTGAAGGCCGTGTCGCCGCTGAAGGTCGCGCTGGTGATGTTGAGATCGGCGATGCCTCCGTTCTGAATGCGAATGGCTTCGGGCACGCTCGTGCCGATGAAGGTTCCGCTGTTGAACTCCTGGGCAAACCCGAGGCTGGCCCGGTCGGGGCAGGCCTGTGCGGCATTGGTGAGGGACTCGCCATCACAGGCCACTGGCGCCTTCCCACAAGCCGCCAAACCCGAAAGAATCGCAAGTGAGCTGATGCAGCCAACGATCAACGATCGCTTCATGAAAGTCCTCAAAAGAAGGTGGTCAAACGCCGCATGAAACTACTTCATTGGGTACTGCTCGTCGCGATTGTTGGCTCTGGGTGCGGCAGCATTCAGGACCAGTTCATCGGAACGAGAATCGAAGACGACTGCTCGGGTGCGTGGAACGTGTGCGCCACCACCGTCGGTTGTTTCGTGGGTGATCGCAGCTACGTCGAAGGCCGTTTCCCCGGGAAGAACAAGTTGGCCATCAAGATCTTCGAGCCGTCCGAAGTGAGCATCGGGCTGTTCCTGTTCGAGACTGCCGGAGCGGGTGAACAGACCGTGATGAACTTCTTCGAAGAGAGCTGCAGCTCGCGCGTGCGTGTCGAGGTCACCGGCAAGACGTTGGTCGGTGAGAACGAGAAGATCGGCTGGGTCACCCGCAAGGCCGAGCTGTCGGGCACGGGGGATCATTTGATCGAAGTCGACTCCGATGCGCGCACCCGCTACCTGATGAAGATCGACGTCTTGCCGCTGCGCCTGCGCGACATTCAATAGAGGCTTCACTTCTTCAAGCTCGCGACCATCTTCTCCGCCACCCGGAAGGAGTTGGCCGCGATGGTGAGCGTCAACGGCACGCCGCCGCTGGTGGGCAGGAAGCTGCCGTCGACCACGTAGAGGTTCTTCACCACGTGGCTGCGGCAATCGGCGTCGAGCACGCTGGTCGCAGCGTCTTTCCCGAAGCGGCAGGTACCGCCTTGCAGAATGGTGGTCTCGCCCGTGGTTCCCACCCGATCGACCTTGTCGGGGTTCATCGCCTGGAGCACTTCTTCACCGCGATCGACCAGGAACTTCGTCATGGTGAAGTCGAGCGGGTGGCGCTTGATGGTGATCGCCGCCACCGGCAGGCCGAACTTGTCCTTCACGTTCGGGTCGACGCCCACGTACGTCGAGTCGTTGGAGAGGAACTCGCCGAAGATCTCGAACTCCAGCACGCGGCTGTCGCGGTACGTGCGCAGCTTGTCTTTGAGCGCCTTGCCGAACACGCCGTTCTCACCCTTCCGCGCGATGCCCACGGCCGCGAAGATGGGGTTGGGGTGCGCCCACATGAAGCCCAGCGTGCCGCCTTTACGGAAGCCGAACCGATCGTCGGGCATCACGTAGAAGTCCTGCAGGCTGCGGTTGACGAAGGGCATGTTCGCCGTGAGCCAGGGCAACTCGGCGCCCCGTTTGGCCACCGAGAAGGTGGCCTTCGACTGGCCGAAGCTGGAGAACAGCAGGTTCTTGCCGACCAGCCCGTTGTCGTTGCCCAGCCCGTTGGGGAAGCGGCTCGACTTCGAGTTGAGCAACAGGCGCGCGCTCTCCACCGCGGTGCACGAGGAGACGATCACCCGCGCGGGCTGCTCCTGCTCCACGCCGTCGGCGTCGAGATAGATGACGCTCTTGGCGAGACCCTTCGCGTCGACGGTGATCTCCTTCGCCATGCACTTGGGGCGAAGCTCGACGTTGCCGGTCGCGATCGCCGCGGGAATCAACGAGGCCGCAGTGCTGCTCTTGGCGCCGTGTTCACAGCCGTAGCTGCCGCACAGGGTGCAGTAGACGCACGCATCTCGCCCTCGGTACGGCTTGCTCAGAATGCCGCGCGCCGTCGGAATCGCGTGCCAGCCCAGCGACTTCGCCGCCTTGTCGATCTCCGCCGAGACCGGGTGTTCTGCGAGCGGCGGGAGCGGATAGTTGCCACTGCGCGGCTCGGCGAACGGGTGCGGCACGGCGTTGCCCGACACGCCCATCTCGGCTTCGGCCTTGTCGTAATACGGCGCGAGATCTTTGTAGGTGATGGGCCAGTCGACCACGTTGCTGCCCTTGGGCGCGCCCAGCTCGGTCTTCTGGCGGAAGTCGATGGGCTTGAGCCGGTAGAAATACCCGCTCATGTGCACCGTGCCGCCGCCCACGCAGTTGGCTGTCCACGCCTCGTTGGTGCGGGCGTACGGCTGCCCTTCGGTTCGCCAGAGATGAGGCTCATCCCACGGCAGCGGCATGAAGAAGTTGCGCCGCGAGTTCATGATCTCGTCGTGCACGAAATCGGTCGTCTGGTACCAGGCGCCTTTCTCCAGCACGACCACCTTGAAGCCGGCGCGGCCGAGCTCGAGGGCCAACGGCGCGCCACCCGCGCCTGAACCGATGATGCAAACGTCGACACTGTCCTTCGCCATCAGCAGCCCTTTCCACCACCGCA
>JANODF010000952.1:0-13198 GCA_031412555.1 Archangium sp.
GACCAACTTACCCAGGCGGGGCACGGCGGCCTCGACATGGTTCTTCGCCGTGCCACGCAGCTTGTCGTACGTGCCCTTCACCACCCCGCTCGACGAACGCTTCGCCTTGCCGTCGGTGATGGCCAGCAACGCATCCGCCACCCGGCTCGCGTTGGAGCTGAAGTGCGAGGCCACCGGCACGCCTTTGGTCTTCGCTTCTTGAAAAATCGGGTCGAGCGCCACCGAGAATTCAGGGAGCAGATCGGCCACCACGTGCTTCACGAAGCCGGGCTTGATGCCCTTCACGGCTGCGTAGCCCGCCTTGATGGCGAGGCCGGAGAAGCCGCCCTTGTCGGAGACTTCCGCGTCGATGATGCCGCAGCAATCATCGACGACCTGGGCCTTCTTGGTATCGCTCGTCAGTGTCTCGGGGAGGGATGGCATGTGCCTGCACGGAATAACACTCTCCGCGCAGGTGTGAAGCCCACGGAGTTTGGGGGCGCGTTTTCGGTAACCGTGGCAGATATCCCCCCATGAGCCCCCGTTCTGTCGCCCTCGTCACCGGCGCGTCTGCCGGTCTCGGTGAACAATTCGCCCAACTTTTCGCCCGTGATGGCCATGACGTCGTGTTGGTCGCCCGCAACGCCGCGCGCATGGAGCCGATCGCCGAGCGGCTGCGCCTGCACAAGATCAACCCCATCGTGCTCTCGGAAGATCTCTCGAAGCCCGGCGCGGCGGCGCGGGTCCATGCCGCGGTGAAGGCCAGGGGCCTCGAGGTGAACTACCTCGTCAACAACGCGGGCTTCGGCAGCAGCGGCCCCTTCCTCGATCTGCCTCTGGAGAAGGAAGCCGAGATGGTGCAGCTCAACTGCTCCACGTTGCTCGAGCTGTGCCACCTCTTCGGCCACGACATGCGCGCGCGGAAGACCGGGCGCATCTTGAACATCGCCTCGACCGCCGGCTTTCAGCCAGGTCCGTTCATGGCCACCTATTACGCGACCAAGGCGTTCGTCGTTTCGTTCTCCGAAGCGTTGTCGCACGAGCTGAAAGATTCAGGCGTGACGGTCACCTGTCACTGCCCCGGTGCGACCGCGACCGAGTTCGCTGGGCGCGCGGGCAATGACAGTTCACGGCTGTTCCAGCGGCCGGGTGTGGCGAAGGCGCAAGACGTGGCCGCGCACGCCTACGAGGCGATGATGCAGGGCGAGGTGCTCTCGGTGCATGGGCTGCTCAACTGGGTGTCGATGCAGTCGTTGCGCATCTCACCGCGCGCCGTGGTGCGCAGCATCGCCGCCGCGCTCAACACCAAACCGGAGTGAGCGGCTTCGCTCCCTTGACCGCTCGGGAGGACCGGTGGCCTGGGTTCAGCTGACCTTCTCAGGGGCCACGTCTTCTTCCCTCGAGATCGTCAGCACCTCCATCGCGAGGCGCACCACCAGCGGGCCGATGACCGCGCCCCAGGTGCCGAAGGCGGCGAGGCCTCCGAAGACGGCGAGGAAGAGCAGGTAGAGCGGCATCTTCAGCGAGCCCATGCGCGCGTAGATGGGCCGCAGGAAGTTGTCGATGAGCCCGATGACGGTCAACCCGAGCACCACCAGCACCGCCGCGTGCACGGGCTTACCGGTGAGGAACAAGCCCACCGAGATGGGCACCCACACGAGCGAGGTGCCCACCACCGGGATGATGGAGACGATGCCGGTGATGGGGCCGAGCACCCACGCGCGCGGCACACCCAGCGAGGCGTAGATGATGGTGGCGGCGAGGCCCTGGGTGGCGCTGGTCAGGCCGACGCCCACCAGCAGGCCGCGGCCGGTCTCGTGAAAGGCTTCTCCCAGCCGCTGCAGGTGTTTGCCTTCGAGGGGCAGATGCCGTTTCACCCAGTGCCAGATGACCGCTGACTCGAGCAAGAAGGTGTACGCGCCCGCGAAGTAGATGAAGAGCCCGATCAACCCCTTGGCCGCGGCGCCGGCGACGTTGGTGAGAATGCCCAACCCCTGCGTGCCCGAACGCTGCAGCAACGCGAGCACCTCAGGCAGGCTCCGGGGCACCACGCTGCTGGATGACTCGGGCGACGAGATCAACGACTGCAGCGCACTGGCCGCCGTGGGTGAGGTCTCCACCATCGCCAGCAGCTCCTGTGCGCCCGAGATGACGCCGATGGAGATCAACGCCAGCGGGAGCGCGAGCAGCACGAACAAGCCCAGCGAGAACAAGGCGGCGGCGCGGCGACGGCCCTTGAAGCCCCGCTCGAAGCGGGCGAGCGCGGGGCGGGTGAGCGCGGCCGTCCACGCGGCGAGCACCAGCGGAGGCCAGAGCGGCCAGAGCACGAAGACCGCGGCCAGACACAAGAGCAACGTCGTCCAGCGCAGCGGGGTCATCACGCTCAGGATTGTGGGATCGCTGCGGCGGGCCGCGCAAGAGAAGCCGTTGGGTACTTGAGGGACAGCCCACACCGGTGCCCCCTGAGCGGAGTCGAGGCGGTTCACTTGCCGCACGAAGCGGAGGTGGCATCTCGACCGGTTGGTGTGCGAAGTCCTCCCTCGACTTCGCACGGGAGGAACGGTGTGGTGCGTGCCGTGTCAGCCGCCGCCGTACTCCCGCCTGAAATCATCCGCTGGCGGTGGCGCATCTTCGCGGCGACCTGGTTCTGCTACGCGGGCTACTACTTCTGCCGCAAGCCGTTCTACATCGTGAAGTCCGCGCTCGGAAACGAGCTGCACTTCGACGCCACCGCGCTGGGAATGATCGGCTCGGTGTACCTGGTGGCCTACGCCCTGGGCCAGTTCGCTTCGGGCGCGCTGGGCAACCGGCTGGGTCCCCGGCTCCTGCTGATCCTCGGCATGAGCGTGTCGATCGCCACGAACGTGGGCTTCGGCGTGTCGAACTCGCTTCAGAGTTTCATGGTGCTGATGGCGCTCAACGGCCTCGCGCAGTCGACGGGCTGGTCGGGCACCGTGGGCACGATGGCCAACTGGTTTCGCCGCAGTGAACGCGGAACGGTGATGGGTTTCTGGGCCACCAACTTCCAGGTCGGCGGCGTGGTGGCGAACACGCTCGCCGCGTGGGTGCTCGGCAAGTGGGGCTTTCGCTACAGCTTCTTCACCGGCGCGTTGGTGCTGCTGGCGGTGCAGGCGTTCTTCGTCTTCAACCAGCGCAACAAGCCAGGCGATCTCGGTTTGCCCGCCGTCGACGATCCCGACGAGCCGAAAGAAGGCGAAGGGCAGGGTCTCTCACGCAAGGCGTGGACGAACGTGCTGCTGGTGGGCGCGTTTTATTTCTTCGTGAAGTTCATCCGCTATTCCCTCTGGAGCTGGGCGCCCTTCTTCCTCGAGCGCAACTTCGGCTTGAAGGGCGACGACGCGGGCTACCTCTCCACCGTGTTCGATCTCGCGGGCGTCGCAGGGGTGGTCGTCACGGGCCTGCTCAGCGACAAGTTCTTCAAGAGCCGGCGCGCGGGCGTGAGCCTGTTGATGATGTTGATCATGCTGGCGTCGTGCGTGCTGCTCTCCGTGGGGGGCGGCGTGTCGGTGACGCTCTTCGCCGTCTGCCTGGGGCTGGTGGGCTTCACGCTCTACGGGCCCGACGCGTTGATGAGCGGCGCAGGTGCGATGGACATCGGCTCGCGGCGCGGTGCGGTGCTGGCCGCCGGGGTGATCAACGGCATGGGCTCGATCGGCAGCGTGGTGCAAGAGCTGCTCATCGGCCGCCTCTACGACACCGGCAAAGGCAACCTGGGGCCCATCTTCCTGCTGCTGCTGGCGGCTTCTGCCGCAGCCGCGTTCACCATCGGCATCGTCTGGGTGCGGAACAAACGGGGTTACTCCGACGTGTAGTGTCCTCGCCGTTTTCCCTCTGCTAGGTGGACGCTCCATGCGTCGGAACGTGATGTTGGTGCTGTGCGCCGTGCTGCTGGTGGTCGGCATCAGCATGGTGGTTCGCAACGGCAAGGCCGCCGTGGCGCGCCGGCAGGAAGTTCCTGCGCACGCCTCGATCCCCAACGATCCCAACGCGAAGCTGGTGACGGTCGGCGTCTTCGTGAATCAGATTCACGAGTTCAGCCTTCGCGACGACAGCTTCACCGTCGACTTCTACCTGTGGTTCCGCTGGAAGGATCCCGAGCTCAAGCCCTACGAGACCTTCTCGGTGGTCGACGGTCGCATCGAGAGCCGCACCGACCCCGTGGTGCGTGAACTCTCGAACGGCGAGCGGCACGCGTACACGCGCGTGGTCGCGAAGATCACCCGCTTCTTCGACGTCTCCGACTACCCGCTCGACAACCACCAGCTGGCCATCATCGTGGAAGAGGAAGACCTCGAGTCGCAGGCGCTGCGCTACGTGGCCGACGGCGAAAACTCCGCCGCGTCACCTTCGATCCTGCTGCCGGGTTGGGACTTCGAGCGGCTCTCCAGCGAAGCGGGCGTGGGCACCTACCACTCGAACTTCGGAGACCCCACGGTGCCCAGGGGCGACCAGGCCAGCTACGCGCGCCTGACCACCGCGGTTTCGTTCACCCGCGTGGGCGCCAACTTCTTCATCAAGTTGTTCTTCGGCTTGTGGGCCTGCGTGCTGCTCTCGTGGCTCGCCTTCTTCATGCGGCCCGTGAACGTCGACCCGCGCTTTGGCGTCGGGGTGGGCGCGTTGTTCGGAGCGATCGCCAGCCAGTACGTGGTGGCCAACGCGCTGCCCGACACGAACGTGATCACCCTGGCCGACCAGATGCACCTGGTCGCCTTCTTCTTCATCATCGTGTCCGTCACGCAGTCAACGGTCTCCTTGTGGCTGTGGGAGACCGAGCGCACCGAAACGTCGCGCCGCCTCGACATGTGGTTCCGCGCGGGCATGCCCCTGGCGTACCTGGTGTCGCTGGCGTACCTGCTGCGGTCCTGAATCATCCAGCCCCTTCGTGTGGCGCAGCTCCCCTGACGGGCCTGATCAGCGCATACTGCGGCCGTCTTGCTCACCACGCTCGTCTTCACCTTGCTCGCCCAGGCTGCGCCCGCGCGGGTCACCTTCGTCTTCGGCGGCGACGTCATCCCGCATGACCCCGTGAAGTACGTGGCCACCATGCACGCCCGCGAGGGTGACGACGCCAACAACGAAGGCTGGGATCACGTGCTGGGCCCGCTCGCGCCCGCGCTGCAGCGCGCCGACTTCGCGGTGGTCAACCTCGAGACGCCCATCGTGGTGCTCAAGAAGCCCGAGCGCGGTGAGATGGTGTTCAACGCGCGGCCCGCCTTGCTGGGAGCGCTCAAGCGCGTGGGCGTCGACATCGCCACCTTCGCGAACAACCACTGCCTCGATCAACATCAAGAAGGCATCACCTCCACCCGCTCGTATCTCGAAGAGGCCGGCCTGCTCACTGCGGGCGCAGGGGCGAACGCCGAGACCGCGTGGACGCCGCTGGTGGTCGAGAAGAGCGGCATGCGGGTGGGCATTCTCGCGGTGACCCGCTGGCTCAACGGGTTCAACAACAAGAAAGACGAGACGCTCCCGCACGTGCCCTCGGTGCCGTACCTGATCGAGCCCATCATCGGAGGCCGCAGCATCGACACCTTCCTGGCCACCATTCGGGAACGTGCCGCCGAGGTCGACGCGCTGATCGTCTTCATTCACTGGGGCGCCGAGTACAAGTTCGCGCCCGCGCCGGAAGATCGGAAGCTCGCCCAGCAGATGATCGACGCAGGGGCCTTCGCGGTGATCGGCCATCACCCGCACGTGCTGCAGCCCATCGAGTATCTCGAGCGCAGCCAGGGCGGCCGCGGGCTGGTGGTCTTCTCGCTGGGCAACCTCGTCTCGAATCAAGACTTCGACAAGCCCAACGGCACCAAGCGTGACGGTCTGCTGGTGGAGCTCGAGCTGACCCGCGAGACACCCGAGAGTGCGGTGCGGCTGGAGACCGTGCGGGCCATTCCGGTCGCGACCGAAAACACCCTGGGCAAGGGCAAGCTGCGCAACGTGCAGGCGTTGCTCCTCGATGAAGAATTGGCGGCCATCGAAGAGCGACTGGTCGAACTCGCGGGCCGCACCGACGCGCCCTCGAAGAAGGAGCGCAAGTCGCTCGAGGCCCGGCGCAAAATCGGGCTCGATCGCCGCGCGCGCATCGTCGCCTTCGTTCCCGCCGAGATGATTCAGCCACCTGCGCCGAGAGCAACCGGGCCGGAAGCGCCGGGTGGTAACGCACCCGGCAGCCCCTGAAGACCGCGCGCCTCGATCGCTGCTACCTGAAGTACCGCCTGCTTCACCGGGTGCGTCGTTTGCACAGGGCACCGGCATGGCTCGACTCGATCGCCTCACCGAGTACCTCTTCACCCACCCTGGAACGACGCTCCGATTGGACTCGGAGAGCCCGGGTTTCTACGTCGACGCGAATGGCGCCACGACGCCGGTGTTCAAGCAGTCGCTGCGGTCCGGGCAGATTCTCCTGCTCTTCGCAGACACCGTTCCGCGCGATCGCACGCCCGACTTCCTCGCCGGCAAGCCCATCGACTTCGTGTTCGAGACCGCGCAAGGCACGCTCTCGGCGCACATGGAGATGAAGGGCGAAGATCTCCGCGCCCGCGTGAAGCTGGCCGCCGGTGGGGAAGAGCTGATCTTCTCCGGCAAGGGCCTCTCGTCGGACTCCATCGTGGCCGCGCCGCCGCCTCCGCCCGCGCCCGTCGTCGAAGCCCCGCGCACCACCTTGATGGCGGTCATCGCGCAGCTCGCTGAGAAACACGCCAGCCATCTGCACCTCGCTGAAGACAAACGCGCCTTTGTGCGCGTCGAAGGTCGGCTGCACTGCCTTGAGGAGCTCGGGCCCTTCAGTGCTCACGATCTTCGCGAGGCGATGAGCGCGCTGGCGCCCCAGTCGATGCGGGAGACGCTCAGCAAGCTGACCCACTTCGAGTTCAGCCACGTCTCGAAGGAGGCGGTGTTCTACGTGCGGGGCCAGCAGGGGCGCGATGGGTTGAGCGTGGTGGTGCGTGCGCTCCCGCGGCAGGTGCCGTCGCCTGCGGGCCTCGGCGTGCCCGATGAGTTCGCTCACGTGCTGCGCGGCAGTGGGTTGTGGGTGGTGGCGGGCGGGGCAGGGCAGGGCACTTCGACCACCGTGGCGGCGTTGGTGCAGAGCGCGCTCGAAAGCCGGCCGCTCGACGTCTGCATGTTGGAGAGCCCAGTCGACTACGTGCTCGAGTCGAAGAAGGGTCTGGTGCAGCAATTGGAGATCGGCGTGCACGCGCCGTCGTTCGCGGCTGCGTTGGAAGATGCGCGTCGGGGTGATGCGGATTTGGTGGTGGTCGGTCAGCTCGACGACGCGGCCACCCTGGCGGCGGCCCTCGCGCTCGCGGATCGCGGCCGGTTGGTGTTGGGCGTGGTGCACTCGAAGACGGCGGCGGCGGCGGTGCAGAAGCTGGTCGACCTCACGCCGATGGGTTCGACCTCGTTGTCGTCGATGTTGCGCGGGGTGTTCGGCCAGAGCCTGGTGCCCAATCGCACGGGTGGCCGCAGCCTGTGCTGGGAGCTGCTCCCGGGCACCGAGGCGGTGAAGGCGCTGGTGCGTGATCGCACCCTGGGCCCGCTCGGCGCGTCGTTCACACGCACCTCCGATCAATCCTTGATGCAGCTGTTCGTGCGAGGCGAGATCGACGCCGAAGTCGCGCTGGCGAACGCACGCGATCGCGCCTGGTTCGAAGAACAACTCTCGAGAGTGGCGCACCCCAGGGCCGCCTGACGAAATCCCCTCTCCTTCTGGGAGAGGGTCAGGGTGAGGGAGCTCGGCTAACCTCCGAAGCATGAGTCGTCTCTGTCTCGCGCTTCTTCTCTCCGCCTGCCCCCCGGTCCTCCCGCAAATCGACGCGGGCCCGACGTTCAACCCGACCTTCAAGCACGCGCACAACGACTACGAGCACACCCGCCCGCTGCTCGACGCGCTCGACGCGAAGTTCGAAAGCGTGGAAGCCGACCTCTGGCTCGACGGCACCGACCTCGGCGTCTCGCACGACGGCGCCCCGTACAAAGGCTCGCTCAAGTCGCTCTACCTCGATCCGCTCGCCGCACGCCTGGCCGCGAACGGCGGCAGCGTGCACGGAGACGGCAAGCCCTTCTTCCTCTGGCTCGACCTCAAGAACGGCAGCGCCGCCTTGCAGTCGACCCTCGCCGCGCAGCTCGCCGACTACGCCTTCCTCACGCGCTTCGATGACGCAGGCCAATCCCAAGAGGGCGCGGTGACGGTGGTGCTTACGGGAGACGACGCCGGCAAACGCGCGCTGGTCGAGCTGCCCGCACCGCGCCCGTACATCCGCGACAGCAACAACTTCTCGGTGAACGATCCGCCGGCCGATGGGAAGTGGGGCTTCTACGCGGTGAACTACTACGCCTTCATGCAGTGGGACGGCGCCGGTGCGATCCCCGCGACGCAGCGCCGGCAGCTGGAGAACCTGATCAACGGGGCGCACGCCACGGGGCGGCCGATTCGCCTCTTCGCCAACCCCGACACGACCTCGTATTGGTCGGAGTCGAAAGCGGCCCACGCCGACTTCGTGAACACCGACAAGCTGGCCGAGCTCGCCGCGGCTTTCAGTCAGTAGGCCCTCACCCGCTTCTGGTACACCCCGCCACGTGTCGAAGGATCGGCTCGTCCTCGGAGGCCGCTTCAAGCTCATCCGTCACCTGGGCGGTGGCGGCATGGCCGAAGTCTTCCTCGCCGAGCAGGTCTCGCTGGGCCGTCAGGTCGCGCTCAAGGTGCTCAAGCGCGATCTCTCCGCACAACCTGCGATGGGCGAGCGGTTCCGCCGCGAGGCGCAGCTGCTGTCCACCGTCGATCACCCCTCGGTGGTGCGGGTCATCGACTTCGAGACCAACAAGCGCGACGGCACCGTGCTGGTGCTCGAGCTGGCCGAAGGCGAGACGCTCGAGAAATCCCTGCGCCTGGGCCCCTTCGAACCCAAACGCGCCATCCGCGTGCTGCTGCAGCTGGCCGAAGGTCTGGCGGCGGTGCACGAGCGCGGCATCATTCACCGCGACCTGAAGCCGCAGAACATCGTCATCGGCCCCGGACCACGTGGAGAACAAGCCCGCCTGCTCGACTTCGGCATCGCGCGCCTGATGGAGCTCGACACCGACAGCGGCCCTGCCCAACCCGAGCTGCCACCGGGCGTCGATCCCTTCATGAGCTTGCCCGGCCAGGCGATCGGTACGCCGGCCTACGTGGCGCCCGAGCAGGCGATGGCCCAGCCGGTCGATCCGCGCACCGACGTCTACGCCTTCGGAGTGGTCGCCTTCCGCATGCTCGCGGGCCGGTTGCCGTTCGAGGGCCCGGAAGCGCGCGACTACCTCGAGCAGCACGTGCGTGAGCTGCCCCCGCCGCTCGAGGCCGTCGCACCGCACGTCGGCCCCTTCCCGCTGTTGGTGAAGTTGGTCATGTCGTGCCTGGAGAAGAAGGCGGTCAACCGGCCGAAGGACGGAGCGGCCCTGGTGCAGGCGCTGCGCAGTGTGTTGCCGGCTGATCAGCTCGCGTTGTCGACGCAGACGCGGCTCGTGCTGAGCGCGGTCACCACGCAGACGTTGAGCGCGGTGAAAGACACCGCGACCAGCTTCAGCCAACGCGGCATGCAGGGCGTCAAGACGGTGGGCCGCTTCGCGCGCCGGCTCGACAAGCAGTTCAAGCAGAGCCTGGCCGTGACCGCGGGGCTCACCCTCTTGGTGCCGGCGGCGTGGGCGATGTTGCCCCCCACCACGGTCGAGCGCGCGGAGACCGAGCTGCGTGAAGGCAAGCCCGCAGAGGCGCTCACCACCATCGACGCCGTGCTGGCCGACTCGAAGGGGCTGTACCCGGTGCTGCTCTCGGTGAAAGTGGGCGCGCTGCACGAGCTGGGCAGGGAAGACGACGCGCGCGCGATGATTCGGCAGTCGCCGTATCAGACGTTGTTTCCTGCGCGGCCGGCGGTGCTGGAGATGTTGGTCGAGGGCTACGCAGTCTCTGAGACGGATCCCGAAGTGGTGGAGTGGCTCTCGATGTTGCCTCCGTCACTCTCCGACGAGGTGCTCAGGCAGTTCGCGAAGGAGGGCCCGTCAGCGCGGCAGTGGGGCGCGTTGCGGTATCTCGACGGCGCGGGCCGCACCAAAGGCCTCGCCTTGCCTGAGCGGTACGCAGCTTCACTTCAGTCGAAGGAATGTGCGGTGCGAGCGCGCGCCGCGGTGCGGTTGGGTGAGCTCGGTGATGCAGAGATCATCCCGGCGCTGCGCGAACTCTCGGAGACGCCGAAGGACGAGAAGAACTGCGGTCAGGACGAAGCCGGCGAGGCCATTCGCACGCTCAAGCGATCGAGATAGAGATCCCCTCTCCCTCTGGGAGAGGGTCAGGGTGAGGGAGCTCGGGCCACCCCTACAGCCCCGGTTCCCAGCCCATCAACTTCTGCGCAGCCTCGAGCAACGTGGGCACGGTCGAAGGCCCCAACGAGTTCGTCTCTTCATAATGATTCCCCTCCGCCTGCTCACCATACGGCGCGGTCGGGTGCAGCTTGTAGTCGTACGGCGGCACCAGGTAGCCGACCTCATCACCCGACAAGCCGACGACCATGTTGATGTCACCGCCCAGCTGCTCCTGCAGATACGGCGGCGCAGGGGCCATCGTGAGATCCGGCGGGTTCGGATTGGTCTCGGAGACCAGCGGCCGCCCGTAGGCGAACGCCGCATCGAAGCCGATGGCCAACTCGGGAAACAATTCCCCCGGCACCCCTAAGAACCGCACCGGCCCGAGTTGAATCTTCGAGACCTCCGACTGCACCTTGGGAAAGTTCGCCTCGCTGATCACCTTCATGCGATCGAAGTCGAAGAGCTTTCGCTTCAAGATGCTGAAGTTGATGAACACCAGCTGGAACGAGGTGTTCTCCACCCTGAACAGCAGCGGCTGGTGACCGAACGCGAGCAGCGGAGCGGTGATCTCCTGCGCACCCCCCAACGCGTCGAGCGCCGTCTTCGCCACCAGATCGCCGATGCCTTTGACCTTGGCGTAGCTGCGTTGCTTGGCCACCTCGCCATCGACGGTGGTGACCTCGACCTGCAGCGGGTTCATCAAACCGCCCACCTTGCCTTGCAGGAAGACGCACGTTCCGCCGGCGCCGGGAGCGAGCAGCTGGCCCTGGGCGTTGAAGACGCCCTTCTCCATCGCTTCGCGGATGCCCCAGACGAAATCCGATGAAGACTGGTTGTTCACGTCGGAGAGGCTCTCGGGGTGATTGCCGTAGTTGACCAGCGTGCCGATGGTGTCGCCGGACACCTTCTCGGCGAAGCGCAGCACGGTCACCGTATCGTCGATCACCTGCGGATCTCTCGAGTCACGCAACGTCTCGCGGGTGCGGGCGCCGAGGTGACCGGTGGCTGCGAACACCTTCGCCGGCTTCGCCGAGGTGGCCGCGTCGACCACCGCCTGCGCGGCGTTCTCGAGCACCACCTTGTCGAACCAGACGTCGTCGACGCCGCGCTCGGGGAGGAACACGGGCCGCGGGCCCCATTGGCCCATGGTGTCGGGCGCCTCGTGGGTGTGCGTCGCGGAGACCATGATGAAGTCGGGCGGGTTCACCATCTTCTTCGCCACCCGCGCGCGGATCTTCACGATGTCGTCGTTGAAGAGCCCCACCGCGTCGATGCTGAGGATGGCGATGCTCACGTCGCCGTTCGTCATCACCACCGCGCGGGCAAACGTGTCGTCGTGAACGCTCCACATCGGAATGTTGTTGCCGAAGCCCGCCAACCAGAAGCCATCGAACTTGCCGTTGCCTTCAGTGCCGTCGGCGTCGGGCGCGGTGTAGCCCACGTCGCCCGGGCACTTGCGATCGCGGCCGCAGTCGCTGAACCAGTCGAGCACCCCATCACCTTGCGAGCCGTCGGCGTCGGGCGCGACGTAGCCGGTGACGCCCGGGCACAAGGTGTCTTTGCCGCAGTCCTTGAACGCGTCGGCGATCAGCTCCGAGCAGTGCGGCAGCCCGTCAGTGCCGCGCGGCGCGCCTTCGTTGCAGATGTCGCCTTTGCTGGCGAGGAAGTCGGGGCGGGGCTGCTCCCAGCCGGTGGGGCTGGTGGCGATGGAGGCGATGCCCACCGTGAAGTTGCCGTCGTTGCCCTTCTCGCAGCCGGCGGCTCCCGGGCAGAAATGTTCGGGCGGCACGCCCTTGCCCGGCTTGGGCGGAGCGCTGCACGAGAAGGCAACCAGGGCGAGGACGAGGCTCAGTCGGCGCATGGCCGGCTCAATGGCCGATGCACGAAGCCATGTCACGCGCTCCCGTTCGCAACATTGGCGACGCTTTGTCACTGGCCTCGCCTTCGAGGGGCGTCTGGGTGAAAGTGCCCGCCATGCGTTGGCTCCGGTTGCTGCTGTTGGCGTGGTGTTCTGGCTGTTCACTCCTGGTGCAGTTCGACCCGGAGACGCAGCCCTGCGACTCGGCGGGGGCCTGCAGCGCGGGGTACTTCTGCTCCGACGCGGGGTTGTGCACGTCGTACGACGGCGGGTTCGATGGCCAGGATGCGGGCAACTCCGACGCCTCCGTGTGCACCGCGCGCGAGACGGCCTGCGGCGACGGCCGCGACAACGACTGCGACAACCAGGTCGACTGTGCTGACTCCGATTGCGGCGGGGTGTCGTGCGACGATCGCGACCTCTGCACCACCGGAGAAGTCTGCACCGGCGGCGTGTGTCCCCGTGGAACAGCGGTGGTGTGCAACAGCCCTCCCAACGCCTGCCAGGCCATGACCGGCAGCTGTGTCACCTCCACGGGTACGTGCCGCTACAACCCGCTGGCCGATGGCACCCAGTGCGGCACGGGCGCGGCTTCGCGCTGCTGCACCGGTGAATGCATCGACACCAGCGCCGACGCGATGAACTGCGGCGGTTGTGGCCTCGCGTGCAGCGGCAGCCAGGTCTGTCAGCCCCTCGATCGGCTGACCTGTGGCGCGGCGTCGGGCACCAGCGGCCGGTGTACCTGCACCGCGACCGCGCCGTGCCCCACCGGCGTTTCCGACGCAGGCAGCCAGACCTGCAACACCACTGCGGGCCATTGCCGCCCGGCCTCGGCCACCCAGTGCGCACCCGGGCAGCTGCTCTCCACTGACGGTGGCGTCTGCGGCGCCTTCTGCCGTTACTGAAGTGAACATGCGGCTCTTCGCGATTGGTGACACGCACCTTCCTTCCGAGCGGAAGAAGGACATGGACAGGTTCGGGTGGACGGAACACCCCGCGCCGCTGCAACGC
>JANODF010000953.1:0-6732 GCA_031412555.1 Archangium sp.
AGCGCTACTACGGCGGCATGCACCGCGAGCCGATGTCACGCATGGGCGTGGTGGCGACCCTGCGCAGCTCGTTGCAACGCGCGCTCGAGTACCGGCGCGGTCAGCAGAAGTGGCAACGCGATCTCGAGCTGTGGCGCGCCAAACACACGGCGGAAGAAGGCAAGGCCCCGCCGCCCACCACCAAGCCCGATGGCAGTCCTGACGATCCACCCGAAGGGCCTGCGCGCGACTTCGGTCTGGAGACGCTGGTCGAGGTGCTCGAGGGCAAGCTGCTCGTGCATCACCACTGCTACCGCGCCGACGAGATGCACCAGGTGCTCGATGTGGCGCGCGAGTACGGCTACCAGGTGCGCTCGTTTCACCATGCCGTGGAGGCCTACAAGCTGGCCGACCGGCTCGCGGCCGAGAACGTGTCGGTCTCCACGTGGGTCGACTGGTGGGGCTTCAAGATGGAGTCGCTCGACGGAGTGCCGCAGAACGTGGCGCTGGTGCAGCGCGCCGGCGGGCGGCCGATTCTCCACTCCGATTCCGCGGTGGAGATGCGCAGGCTCAATCAAGAAGCCGCCAAGGCGCGTGCTGCAGGTCGACGGTTCGGGTTGGAGGCCAGTGACGACCAGGTGCTGCGCTGGGTGACCGCGAACCCCGCCTGGGCGCTGGGCATCGAGGCCGACGTGGGCACGCTGGAGAAGGGCAAACGCGCCGACGTGGTGGTGTGGAACGGCAATCCTTTCAGCGTGTACTCGCTGGCGCAGCAGGTGCTGGTCGATGGCAGCGTCGTCTACGACCGCGCCGCGCACCGGGTGCCCATCTCCGATTTCGAACTCGGCCTCGTCGATGGAAAGGAGCTGCCATGAACGCGGCGCTGGTGGTGAGCGTGGTGCTGAGCGCGATCTCGATCGAGCACGTGCGTGTCGAGCTGGGTGATGGGCGCGTGCTGGAAGACGCCACCGTGGTGATCGACGGGGAGCGCATCGTGTCGGTCGGCACGGCAGCCGGGCCCGCGGGTGCCACGCGCATCGACGGCACGGGCAAGACGCTCACGCCGGGCTTCATCGACGCGGCGTCACCGCTGGGGCTCAAGGAGGTCGACCAGGAGCCCTCGACCGTCGATGAGTCGCTCGGCGGCGTGGCGATGGTGCCGGGCTTTCGCGCGGCGGATGGTTTCAATCCGCTCTCGATGCGCATTCCGGTCGCGCGTGAAGAAGGCGTGACCAGCGCGGTGCTGGCGCCGGGCAGCGGCGTGCTCGGGGGGCTGGGTCATTGGGTGCCGCTCACCGGGGCGATGAACTCGATGCCCGACATGAAGAAGCCAGTCGCGATGTTCGGAGACATCGGCTCGGGCGGCGCTTCGTTGTCGGGCGGTGCGCGTGGTGGGCAGTGGCTCAAGCTGCGCGAGGTGGTGGCGGATGCGCGCTGGTATTCGAAGAACAAGGCGGCGGTGGAGCAGAACCGGTCACGGGTGTTGTCGTTGTCTGCGCTGCACCTCGAGGCGCTGCTGCCCGTACTCGAGGGAAAGCTGCCGCTCGTGCTCGCCGCCCACCGTGCTTCGGACATTCTGGAGGCGGTGCGCTTTGGTCAGGAAGAGAAGATCCGCGTGGTGATCGCCGGTGGCAGTGAAGCGTGGCTCGTCGCGGCGGAGTTGAAGAAGGCGCAGGTGCCGGTGGTGCTGGTGCCTTCGAATCAGGTGCCGGGTTCGTTCGAGCAGCTTCGCGCGCGGGATGATCTGGCCACGAAGCTCGGTGAAGCGGGCGTCAGCGTGGTGATCGCGTGCAATGACTTTTCCCGGCGGCGGCTGCGGCAGGAGGCGGGCATCGCGGTGAGTCATGGGTTTGCTCGCGGCAAGGCGTTGAGTTCGATCACCTTGGAGCCCGCTCGCGCGTTGGGGCTCGAGAAGGAGCTGGGATCGATCGAGGTGGGGAAACGCGCGGATCTGGTCTTGTGGAAAGGCGACCCTTTGGAGCTGTCTTCGGTTGCCGAGAAGGTGTTCATCGGCGGTGTCGACCAGGTGCTGGCCACTCGGCAGACGAAGTTGGTCGAGCGGTATCTCGAGCGGGTGAAGGCTGTGAGGCCCTCACCCTGACCCTCTCCCGAAGGGAGAGGGAAACTACAATCCTGTGATTCGGATGCTCAAGCCGAGCCGTCCCGCGGCGATCGGCGAGACGCTCAGCACGGGGCCCTTGGTGACCGGCCCCGGCTTCTCGAACAAGTGCATCGCGCCCAGAGAGAGCCCGACCAGCTGCAGCAGGCCCGTCGTGTAGAGCAACGCGCGATCGCCGCCGCTCAACGTTCCACTTTGCCCCGCGGTCATCCACGGGCCGAACACCGGCGCCGCCAGCAACACGCCTTCACCATTGAGCGTGTCGCGACTCAGCGACTGGAGCGCCGCTTCGATGTGGGTGCGGCTCTGCGGCACGTACCAGGACGAGGTGATCAACCCGACGAAGTCCACCCGCGCGCGCAACACACCCGTTCGGACGGTGGCCTCAGGCGGTTTCCCCGTCATCGGACTTGCGGCAAGCAATGTGGCCAGCACGGCGAACATGGGGCGTTTCAAAGCAGGCGCCATGCCGAGAAGGGCCCTTCACTGCGAGTGCTAGACGCGCACCTTTTCACCTCGTTGTGCGGCGGGATGGTGTGGAGCTCAAGAGCAGCAGTGAGAAGTAACCCAGCGGTATTGGCTGGGGCAGGCCGAGCTCGAACCGTTCGCCTTGCGCGGGGCAATGGTAGGTGCCGAGAGAGCAGGTCGCACCACGGCGCAAGATTCGCGAAGTTGGCGACCCGGCCCGGGTGACGTGCGTGATGCCACGCATGAACTTCGGGCGCCCCGAACAGGTAGCGCAGCGGCCCCAGGGGCACGCGCACATTCGAGTGAATGAAGATCGACCACAAGCCACGGAAGACGAAGAAGAGGCCCACCACCTCCACGCTGAAGCCCAGCGCGAGGGCAGGCAGGTTGAGCACGAGTTGACTGAGCAGAACTTGGGCGCTGCGATCGACGCCACGCCGACCACGCAGGCCGATGCCGGAGATCACCACCGCCACCGACTTGCCGCCCGTGCTGGGGGTGTCACTCATGCGCTGGATACGAAGCGTCAGATCGCGACAACGACGTCGTGCTTCTCTCGGTTCTGCCCCGCCCCGAGCCCGGTCTGCCTCGGAAGGTGCTTGGCATTCTCAGTGCACAGCTGGCGAAACCCTCATGAGAAACCTGCTCGTGTTCACCTCGATCTCCTCCCTGCTCGCCTGCACTCCCCTCTCGAACCGCTGTGAAGCCGACGCCGGTGAAGTCACGCACGAGGTGCAGTTTCGCATCGTGAACCTGGGCCGCGAGACGGTCACCGTCACCCTGGAGGGCGAGGAGAAGGGCCAGCCGGTGCTCCCGATGCAGTCGCTGGCGAAGACCGGCCACGTCACCTTGATCAAACAGCGCGGCACGGTGCAGGCGCGGAACTTCGCGGCGGATGGCACCAAGACGCCCGTCGCGCTGCCCTTCGAGTTCGACACCACCACCGGTGAGCCGGTCAGCTTCGTGGTGCTGGACACCACGCCCAACCGCATCTCCATGAACGTGACCGTCGCCAAGCAGACCCAGGGCGCGACGTTCGGAGAGAAGGTCAACGCAGGCCTGGCCTCGGTGGAGCTGGAAGGCGGCGTGGACACCGACGGTGACTGCGTGGCCGACTTCGGCGCGCCCGCCGGCACGATGGCCGCCGTGGGACTTCGCAGCGACGCGGACACTTCCAATTGCCCGAACACCGCTGCTCGCGAGTTCTCCCGGCCCGCGGAGGCCGACGTGGAGGCCACGCCGTACTTCGTGCACGGCAAGAACGGCGAGCTGCAGGTGGCCTGGGTCGGCAAGGTGAACGCAGGGCTTCACGCGGCAGGCAGTGCGATTGGGCAGGGCGCTTCGTTGCTGGGCGGCGCGTTGCCGGGCGGCGCGGTGATCAGCGCGGCGGTGAGCAGCTTCTACGTGCTCAACGCAGGCCCGACCGCGGCCACCGTTTCTCTCGAAGGCGTGGAGGTGGCTCGCCTCGTCTCTCCGGGTTCCCTGGTGCGCGTGACGCCCAGCTCGGTATCGTCTGCGATTCGCAAGAGCGTGGATGAGAGTGGCCGAAGCCGCGGCGCGATCGCCGGCATCGTGGTGGGTGCGGTCAGCAGGACGGTGGAGCTGGGGGCGCTCGATGACGAAGACACGCTGCTGGTGATCTCGGAAGACCTCACCAGCTCCGCCACGGTGCTCCGCTCGAAACACGACGCGGTGAAGAGCGTGCTGAACACCATTCGAAGGACCATTGTGTTCAGCGCCACCTCGACCGTGGACACCTCGGGCTGCGTGGCGGTGCTCCCCACCGACGACACCTGCGTGATGGGCGCCGCGGTCGCGCTGGCCGGTTCAGGGAGCCCGGCTGCGCAGGCTTCGTATGCGGCCACCGGAATGGTGCTCTACCCGCCCGCCACCTCACCGGCGCAAGGCACCTCGATGCGCTTCGTGGTCGAGGAGGCGGGCATCGTGGCGCGCCGCTTCATCTGGGCGAGCCCGGCCGGCCTGACCCCGGTGGCCGACAAGGCGCCCGGTGGGTTTGCCATCGTGGGCTCGGGCCCCGGCGTCGATCAACGCACCTTGTTCTTCGTCGACACCACGGTCAGCCCGTGGACGGTGCAGGCTTCGCTATCGCGTTGAGACCAGCGGCCCCCCTGGGCTTGAGTATCTCGGCACCTGAAGCACAAAAGAACGGGGTCTGGGCATCGGCTTCGGCTTGCTGCCCTGGGAGCGCCTGGTTGCGTTCTGAGTTGAGCTGATGGGCTTCCACCCCGGTCAATGCAACTGGGGGAACGTTCGGAGTACGGGCAGTCGCGAGAGCCCGCCTCGCAGCGGCTCATGGACAAAGCGGTCCTCGCCGACCTGCAGGGCCGGATATCGGTCTTCGAGCTCCTCGACGAGTGGCTCGATACCCTTGCGTGCCTCGTCGCGCGTGAAGACGGGAAACAAGGTGCCCTGCAGGTCGGAGCGCACCTGATCGAGCAGGCGGCGACGTCGAGCACTCGCTCGTGCGCTCCCTTCAAGCGGCCACAGCTCGAACCAACACAGGGTCCAGATGCCCGACAACCCAGTGGATTCGCGCAGCGTGATCTCTCCTTCACCTCCGTGCGACGGCTTGGAGTTCCACACATCGATGCCCGCGCCCGCGAGAACTCCAAGAACCTGAGGGATCGCCGCTGCTCGTGCACGCCACCTCGCGAGGAGTTCGTTCACGGCTCGAACTGCGATGGGAACCTCGGCCGCGCTCCGAACGAGGATCAAGCCACAAACGTTCTCTGCATCATCGCTCAGGGGTTGCATGAGGGACACCGCGCGGGGTCGGCGAAACGACCCACGTTGAGGTCTCGAAGCTCGAAGTGGTCGCCCGTGACGCAGGCCCACCGTTCAGCTCGCGCTTCAACCGTGCCAGCTCCGCAGTCGCGGCAGGGAAGTCCCGTGATCCGTTCGGCGGCCCAGAAGCCTGGGCTCTGACACCGAGGGCACTCGCTCTGAATTCGGCGAATGAGGTTCTCCGTGGCTCGGCGAATCGTGGCCATTCGCGTCGGGTTCATGTGGGCCCGTAAGTCGCTTTCCACGCAGACCACGGACGACCGCGACTCCGCCCGGGCCTCACCGAACGCGGCGTGGAGGGCGGCCCAATCAGTCAGGCCCTTCCGAACCCGGGGGTCGTAGTCGTCTTCAGGTCGCACCATCAGCCCGTGCTTCGGAAAGCCCGCCTTGCGGGCGAAGACCTCGAGGTCATCGCGGGTCGTCACGCGCTTGTGGAAGTGGTGGGACGGACCCTCGGCGCGGCCGACGATCTCCAACCCCTGGAGCCGATCGACCAGCACGACGAGCTCGAGGTTCGAGGCATACAGACCGAAGATGCCGGGATGAAACGACCCTTCGCTCGCGATGCCGAAGTCGAGCGCGAGCAGCTCCATGCCTTTCTTTGCCTTGGCGCGAGCGGCCTCGATCTGGTTTCCCTGACGCGCGACCTCGCGCGTGAAGCTGCCAAACGAATCAGTGTCGAAACCCGTGGCCAGCTCCAGACGAACGTCGAGCACCTCGGCGAAGAGCGGCGCCATCTCGCGCTCCTTTCCATGCTGGGTCAGGATCGAGAACCGGGCGCCAGCGTAGGGGCCGCGCGGACCCGCGCTCATCTTGCCAGCGCTGGCTTCCAGCGCCCTCCGCTCAGGCCGTAGATGCCGCATTCTGCGTCGTCGAGTTGGAAGAGCGACAGCCAGCCATTGGTGACGAGCGCCCGAACGTTTGCGTGCTTCTCGAGCACGTGCATGATCGCGGAGCGCGGCGCCTCGATGAATACGCTGAGCCTCAGCGGCGTGTGCACCCACCGCGCACCGTCGTGCAGCGACTGCAGCGGCAAACCGATCCTCAGGTCTCCGCCGTTGCCCTCGAAGACGCCCAGGTGACCGCCGACGACGTTGTGCAAGACCTTGTTCCCGCTGCCGTAGCGCGGGTTGTCGACGGTCGAGGCGTAGTACTGGAAGTTGATCCAGTGCGTGACGACCATAGGCGCCGTCATGATCAGCTCGAGCACCCCGAAGCCTTCATCTTCCTGGTGCCGATACTCGTGAAGAAACGAGCGCCCCTGAAGGTTCAGGTGCCGGCAGTGCTCGCGCGGCGCGACGATGAAGGCCGCATTGTTGGCGAGCCCCCATTCGGGCCGAACCTGCGCCCAATCGTTGGTG
>JANODF010000954.1:0-8277 GCA_031412555.1 Archangium sp.
GACGATACATACGGTGTTTTTGACTCCGCTCGGGTCGGGCTGAACGGATTTCGGTGAGTTCCGTTCGTTACCGAGCGGAGTCGAGGCACCTGTTTCATCAGTCTCCTTCGCAGGGAGGGGGACTCAGGGTAGGCCTTGCCCGTGATCACCTGGCTCGAGCCGCAGCCCCTCCGCGATGAGCGGCCGCGCGTCTTCCCCAGCCCCTTCGATGACCTCGCGCCTCACGCGCTCGCCCAGCGCTGCGCAGAGCTGGTGAAACAAGACCTCCGCACGGGCCTCATCGCGCCCGGCTTCCCCACCTCGGTGCTCACCCGCGCCGAAGGCGGCAAGATGTTCGGCGTGCTGGTGGTCGAATCACCCGAAGGCCGCGTCGGCTTCCTGCGCGCGGTCTCAGGCCAGGTGGAGCGCGCGTGGCGGCTCGAAGGGTACGCACCACCCGTCTTCGACGCCGAGCTCCGAATCGCCTCGGAGATCCCCGCCGAGGTGATGGTGAAGGGCCTCACCGCACGCGTCGACGCCGCGAGACGCGAGCCCACGTTGCTCGCTGCCCGCGCTGCCCTCTCAGCACTCGACGCGCGACACACCGAACGACGGCTCGCACTCAAAGCCCAGCACACCCTCCGCAAGCAGGAGCGAAAGGCCGCGCGCGCCGCCACCACCGATTCCACCGCGCTGCACGCGCTCGATCAGCTGAGCCGCAAAGACGATCACGAACGCCGCACCGCCGAAGCCACCGCCCGGGAAGAACGCGCGACCGCACTGGCCCTCTTGTTTCCCCTGGAGCGCCGCCTCGCTGCCCTCGAACGACTGCGCCGGGTGGTCTCGCAAGAGACGATGCGCCGCATCTGGGACAGCTACCAGCTGACCAACTTCGCCGGCGACACCACCACCGTGCGCGCGTTGTTCCCCGCAGGAGATCCCCCGTCAGGCGCCGCCGACTGCGCCGCCCCCAAACTGCTCAACGCCGCGCGCGTGCAGGGCCTGCGACCGCTCGCGTTGGCGGAGTTCTGGTGGGGCGCGCCTCCTCCTGGGGGTGGCCGCGTCGAGGGCATGTTCTTCCCTGCGTGCCGGGAGAAGTGCGGGCCCGTGCTGCCCTTCTTCCTCGGCGGCTTGAGCGTCGCCCCGCGCCAGACCTGGAAACCGCGCGAGGTCGCCGAAGACGAGCTGAGCATCGTGCACGAAGACGCGCGGTTCCTGGTGCTGCATAAACCCGCAGGCCTGCTCTCCGTGCCCGCGCGCGATGAGACCGTCACCGACTCGCTCGAAGCGCGCGTGCAACGCCGTTTTCCCGACGCGATGGCGGTGCACCGGCTCGACCTCGACACCTCGGGCCTGCTGTTGGTCGCGCTCGATGAAGAGATGTACCGGCTGCTTCAGGCGCAGTTCCTCTCGCGTGAAGTGCACAAGCGGTACATCGCGGTGCTCGAAGGCAACGTGGCGAAGGACGAAGGGGAGATCGAACTGCCTCTGCGGGTGGACCTCGATCAACGGCCGCGTCAGCTGGTCGACTTCGAGCATGGCAAAGCCGCGCACACGCGTTTCGAGGTGCTGGCACGTGAAGGCGGTCGAACCCGGGTGGCCTTCTTTCCCCTCACCGGCCGCACCCATCAGCTGCGCGTGCACGCCGCACATCAGCTCGGCCTGGGCACGCCCATCGTCGGAGATCGCCTCTACGGCACACCGGCAGCACGCCTCATGTTGCACGCCGAGGTGCTGCGTTTCCGCCATCCCGTCACTTCGGCCCCCCTCGAGCTGAGGGCCCCTGCGCCGTTTTGACCTGAGCCTTGAGCGCGACTGGTGGTAGCTCACGCGCATGCGCTTCCTCCTCGCGGGTCTGGCGTGCCTTCTCCTCGGCATCGGCCTCACTGAATACATGCGGCGCCACCCCAGCAAGGTGGACGGCTCGACGGCCACCGAGCCTGAGTCTGCGCCCGATGGAAAGAAGAAGAAGCCGAAGTACCCCGCCGCCGTCGCCGCGCTGTTGGAGACCGACGCCGCCGGCTCGGACACTCCGGCCACCGCGCCTGAGTTGGCGGAGCTGCTGTCGGCGCCGAAGAGCGAGCCGGTCGCCGGTTTCGCGCCCATCGCCGGTGGCGCCTTCACCGCTCGTGAGCTGCGTGGTGGCTTCGGCGCAGCGCTGTTCGTGATGGACGTGAATGGCAAGAGCGCGCTGGTGCGGGCCAGCCAGGGCGAGCCGCCGAAGATGCTCTTCGCGCGCAATGGAGCGATCGGTGCGCTCGCGGTCGACGGCAGCACGGTCTTCTTCTCTGAAGGCGGCATGGTGGGCACCACGCACGCACGCGGGGGCGAGCCCGTGGTGGTGCGTGCACGGTTCAAGAATTCGTTGGTGACCAGCCTCGCTTCGTCGGGCGACCTGGTGGTCGTCACGCTGATGCCGAATGGCGTCGACCCGCTGTCGACTGATCCAGTGGGCGCTGTGGCAGCGATCTCCAGCGAAGGTGAAGTGACGTTGATCGCGCAGGAGCAGGTGCGCCCGCGCGCCGCCATGACCGACGGGAAAGACGCGTTCTGGATCGCCGGCTTTCCTTCGAGCCTGATGCGCGGGGCGCTCGATGGCGCGTTCAGCTCGCAGCTGTCCGACAAGGCGGAGGAGCCGATCGCGCTCGATGGTGACGGGGTGTTCTTCCGCTCACCCCAGGGCACGGGCCCTGAGCTGCGCCGGGTGGGCCGCGCGGGTGGAAACATGCAGACGCTCGCGACCGCGGACGTTGGTTTTCTGGTCGCGTCGAGTGGCCTGGTGCGCTTCGCCACCGTCGGTGCCGGGCCGAAGCTGATGGAAGTGACGAGCGGTGCTGAGCCGACGGAAGTGATGAGCATCGCCGGCAGCCCGCGCGGTCTCGCGCTCGGCGGCACCACGTTGTTCCTGCTCACGTCGAGCGACGACGGCAAGACCACACTGCTCGCGAAATAGTCTCCCTCTCCCTTCGGGAGAGGGTCGGGGTGAGGGCCTCACGATGCTGGCAATCGCCTCAAATACAGAACAACAAGCCCGAGACCACCTCACCGTCAAAATCTGGGGCACCGGGCTCACCACCGAACAATTCCTCGAGCGAGAACTCCGCCTTCGTTCTCACCCCTGGGCCGACGCCACACTCACGACCTGGCTCTGGAAAGACGAGAGGGGATCAATCCTCTCGTCGTGCGAGGTCTTCCTCGACGCAGCCAGTGCTGGCGAACGAACCGGAACCGCCGCCACCATCGCTTCGGTCTTCACCGAGCCGACCCTGCGAGCACGAGGTTACGCCGCGAAGATGCTGCAGGCGCTGATCGAACACTTGAGCTCAGACCCGAGCTGCCTCGCGATCACGCTCTTCTCCGAGATCGGCACGAACTACTACGAGCGCCTCGGCTTCTGCCCGGTGCCCGCCTTCGACACGTTCTTCACACCACGTGCAGACGCGCCCTCCATCGAGTGGCTGCAGACGATGCCTTCGCCGACGCACCCGAGCGCCGACGCGAACACGTTGCGACTCGAACTCACCGCGCCACGCCTCGATTGGCACCTCGAACGCGAGCGCATCTACGGCTCGGCCTTCAATCGCGGGCCGATGGCTCATCACGGCGCGCGTGTGGGCGAGTCGACCATCACCTGGACTGCGTACTGGAAGACGAACGAGCTGCAGGTGCTCAGCCTCGACGCGAAGCCACCGGCTGAGCTGAAACTGCTCATTCACGCGGCGTCTCATGCGGCGCACCTGGGTGGGCTGTCGACCGTGCGCATCTGGGAGACAAATGATCTGACCGCGGTGCCTGGTGCGAAGCGGGTGCCTCGCACCGATGAGGTGGCGATGTTTCTGCCGCTCGTGCCTGGGGTGCAGGCCTGGACGATGGTGGAGCGTGGGTTGTGGGCGTGAGGTGACTTTCCCCTCACCCTGACCCTCTCCCGAAGGGAGAGGGATCTCAGACCTCGAGTGCGTCCGCGAAGAGCGCAGGGGCCCGGGCGGAGTGTCGGAAGAAGAGCTCTGGCTCGACCAGCTCCAATTCCATCAAGTGCAACTTCCCCTTCCACTCGACTGCATCTACTCTTGTGTAGACCACGCCCGGAGCTGAGCGCCGCAAGATCTCGGTGGCCTCTGAGATCTCCGATGATGAAGCGTCGTATGGCGCCGACTGACCGCCGTACTCACTTTGCACCCGCCACTCATCCGCCTTCGGACGCTTGCGCACCGCGTGACTGAACACGCCGCCGAAGAAGATGAACGAGAGCTCGCCTTCCACGATGGAAGGCACGAACGGCTGCAACAACCACGGCGCGGCCTCTTCCGCGTTCGTGAGTTCAGCCAGCACGGTGACGGCGTCTGCCGCAGCGAACCTCCGCGCGCCGACTGCATTGGCCGTGAACGCGGGCTTGAGCACCGCCTCTTGCCAACCGTGTTTCGCCAGCAACGCAGGCACCCGAACCAACTCGCGCGCCGCCAGCAACTCGGAAGGCACCACCGGCACGCCCAGCTTCTGCAGCACCGGCAGGTACGACTTGTCGGCGAACGCGAGCAGCTGCGACGGCTCGTTCACCACCCGCGCATTCACCTCGACCAGCCCCTCCAGGAACGCGCGGAAGCGGGCCCGGTGATGAAACCAGTCCCACGGAGTGCGCATCACCAGCACCTCGAACGCCTCGAGCGCGACCCGGTTGGTCTCCGTCCAGATGACGGGAGCGACGGTGTGCCCCCGGCGAATCAACTCCGCGGCGGCGAGGCGGTCGTCTTCGTACAGGTCGGAGAAGTGCCTCGAGGTGATGAAAGCGATGCGCACGGATACCGGCATAGCAGCCCTCTGCGCTATCCTGCCGCCCCGATGCCCCGCCTCCCGGAACGTGTCATTGCCCGCCTGCAGCCCGCCTCCACGCAGTCGTCTCGCATCGCGACCTCGGAGGTCACCGCGCTGAGCCCCACCGAAGCCCGCGCCGTTGCGACGCAGGCCATCGACGCGGTGGAGAGCCGCGCCGGTCTCCAGGCGCTCAAGACCAAACTCGGAGGTGAATCGATTCCCGCGCCGCTCTCGTCGCTCAACGACCTGCCGGCGGGAAAGAAGTGGCTCGCGGGCACGCAGAACATCGGCACCACCTCGACTGCCGCGGACATCAAGGTCGTGCAGCGCGCGCTGATGAAGATCGGCGCGCACCACGCACAAGGCCGCACCAGGGCCGAGCTGATGCTGCTGCCCTGGGGCGCTGATGGCAGCCTCGGTCAGACCACCTTGAAAGCGCTCGACACCGCGCTGCGCCTCGCGGGCCGGGCTGATCTGGTGCCTGCATCGGCGCGGCTGCCCCTGAAGAAGGAAGTGGCGCAGGCGCTCGAAGGCCTGCTCCGGGCGACGCCGCAAGTTCAGCTGCCGCCGCAAGGTGAGGTGTTCCCCACCACCCCGAGCACCACCGTCCCGCAGCGGCTCAACGTCTTCGGCGCCGTCGCCTTGCCCCTCACCACCACCCCCTACGACGCGAAGTGGAAGAGCGTGCTCGCGAAGATGGACTCCGAGAACTACGTCGCTGGCGCTGCAGGGAACTCGGCTGCCGCGAACACCTGGCTGCGGGGTCTCGACGCGCTCCGCGGGAAGCCGCAGATGGAGCAGCTGATCGCCGCGAACCGGCTGGTCAACGACAACGCGTACCTGGGTGACCCTGGAGACACCTGGTCTTCCCCGCTCGAGTTCTTCGCGCAGCGGGGCGACTGCGAGGACTACTCCATCGCGAAGTACGCGAGCCTCAAGCGCCTGGGCTTCGATGAATCACGCATGCGCATGCTCATCGTCACCGACACGGCGACGCGGCAGGCCCACGCGGTGCTCGCGGTCGACATGCCCGACGGCACGTACATCCTCGACAACCAGAACCGCGACGTGAAACGCCACGAGGAGCTCAAGTACTCGAACGGCGAAGTGCACTACCGGCCGATGTTCGCTCTCTCGCGCACCAAGCAGTGGTTGTACGGCCGGCCGACGACCTGAACCGAAGGTTGAGGATTTCCTTCACCGGAACAGACCCACCGTTCGCATCGAGCGCAGTCGAGATGCCACCTCCGGGTCCTGATCCTTCGCATACGCTCCCTCCGTGCGTGCCCTTCGTTTCGACGCTTTTGGTGGTCCTGACGTGCTTCGAATCGAAGACGTCGAGACACCTTCCCCCCACGCAGGCGAAGTGCTGGTCGAGGTACACGCGGGCGGGCTGAACTTCGCCGACACCGAACGCCGGCGCGGCCTCTACCTCGCCAGCACCTCGTTGCCCGACACCTCGGGCTTCGAAGGCGCAGGCGTGGTGTTCGCGGTGGGCCAAGGCGTGGACCCCTCGTGGCTTCACCGCCGCGTGGCCTTCACCGCACCGCGCGCCCACGCCGAATACTGCACCGTTCCCGTCGGCAAGCTCCTCACCCTGCCCGACTCGATGGACTTCATCACCGGCGCCGCGTTCCCCGTGCAGGCACTTACCGCGTGGCACGTGTTGCACACGCTGGGTCACGTGGCCGAGGGCGAGACGGTGTTGGTGCACAGCGCCGCGGGTGGCGTGGGTCAGTTGGTGACACAGCTCGCGCAGGAAGCCGGCGCGAAGGTGATCGGCACGGTCTCACGCGACGGCAAACACGAACGCGCGCGCGCGGATCACGTGCTGACCCGCGGCCCTCATTTCGTGGAGCGGCTGCTCACCCTCTGCCCCGGCGGCGTGCACCTGGTGCTCGAGGGCATCGGCGCCGAAGTGGCCGTCGATGCGCTGCAGTGTCTTCGGCCGCTGGGCCGCTGGGTCACCTACGGCACCGCCTCCGGTGCGCCGCCACCGCTCGAGTTGGGAGCGCTCTACGAGAAGTCGGTCAGCGTGAGCGCGTTCTGGCTGCGCACCGAACTACCGGCGCCCGTGGCGGCGAAAGCAGCGGCCGAGGTGATGGCGCGCATCGATGACGGAAGGCTCCAGCTCGAAATCACCACGGGTCCCCTGGAAGACGCCGCGCGGGCCCATCGCCGGCTCGAAGGCGGCCTGACCACCGGCAAGTGGGTTCTTCGGATCAGATGAGTTAGAGGGCGGTGATGCGCCTCCCTGCCCTGCTCTGCGTTCTCGCGCTGTCCGCCTGCCCTGCCGAGAAGCCCACCGAGCCGAAGCCGACGGTTGCTCAGCCTGCTCCCGTCGCGCCGGCCCGGACCGGGAAGATCACCCTGCTGGTGACCGGTCACGAATCTGGAATGTTGCCCGAGAAGGCCCCGCGCCTCGCCGCGCAGTGGAAGGCCGAAGAAGGCTGGCCCAACACCATCGCGTTCTCCACCGGCGACACGTTCTCGGGCGCGGCGATCTCCTCGCACTTCCTCGGCGCTTCCACCGCTGAGGTGATGAAGGCCATGCAGTACAAGGCCAGCGCGCTCGGCAACCACGACCTCGATCTCGGCATCGACACCCTGCGCACCTTCCGCGAGAGCTCGGGCCTCACGGTGCTCGCCGCCAACCTGAAGGACAAGGCCGGCGCGGAGCAGCCGCTCAAGCTGGCGCCCTCCGTCATCGTCACGCGCGAAGGCGTGAAGGTCGGCGTCATCGGCTTCACCAGCGTGAAGACCATCGCCACCACGGTGTCCGGCCGCTCGTCGGGTCTCGAGGTCGTCGCGCTGGAAGACTCGGTGGGCGCCGCCCTGGAGAGCCTCAAGAAAGACTCGCCCGACGTGGTGGTCGCGTTGACCGACGACTGCTTCGTGACGCTGCAGAAGGTGCTCGCCACCCGCGCTGACTGGAAGATCGACCTCGTGGTCGGCACCCGCTGCGAAGGCGACCAGGAGTACACCACCGGTCCCACCAAGTTCTTCTCGGTGGGCGAAGACCTCACGCACTACGTGTCGGCGGCTTTCCAATTGAATGCCGATGGCACCAAGACGCTGACCGCCAGCCGCAAGGTGGTCTCCACCACGGGTGCCGAAGACGCCGATCTCGTCGGGCTGCGGGCACGCTGGCAGACGAAGCTCAATGAGGACCTCGGCCAGAAGATCGGCTTCACCGCGACCGGTTTCAAGGAAGACGCCGCGCTGCTGCGCACCCTGGTGGCCACCGCCCTGAAGGACGAGGCGAAAGCCGATGCCGCGTTGATCAACAAGAAGGGCATCCGCGCCGGGCTACCCCGGGGCGAGATCACCCGCGCGTCGGTCTATTCGCTGATTCCCTTCGAGAACGCCGTGGTCACCGTGAAGGTGAAGGGCGAGGTGCTCACCAAGCTCAAGACGCACCCCGAAGCGTTCGTGGTGGCCCCTTCGAAGATCGACCCCGACAAGGAGTACGTGCTCGCCACCACCGAA
>JANODF010000955.1:0-18011 GCA_031412555.1 Archangium sp.
CCACATGCTCATCGCGCCCAGCCATCGCACCAGGCTCACGCGGCCACCTTGCCTGCGACGAGGCGAATCGAACGTTCGGTGGGCAACGACGGCACGGGATCGGGCAGGGCCACGATCAAGGTGCGCCCCTCGGAGATCTCCAACAGCAGCTCGGCGATCGATCGTTCCGTCACCGGATCGAGACCCGCGAACGGATCGTCGGCCAGCAACACGTGGGGGCGCGCGACGATGGCCCGGGCCACCCCTGCGCGTTTCTTCATGCCGCCCGAGAGGTTCTCCGGGTGTTTCTGCGCAGCGGTGGTGAGCCCGACGCGGGCGAGCGCTTCGGCGGCCCGCTCCTGCGCTTCGCCTTCGGGCACCTTGCGTTTGCGCAGCGGCAACAACACGTTCTCCAACACGGTCATCGAGTCGAACAAGGCGTCACTCTGAAAGACCATGCCGAAGGCGACCTGCGCTTCCCGCTTCTCGTTCGCGGTGCGCCTGGAGATGGGCACCTCGTCCCACTGCACTTCGCCCGACGTGGGAGCGACCAGGCCGGTGAGGCACTTGAGCAGCGATGTTTTTCCTCCACCCGCCGGGCCCCAGAGCACCGTGCGGCTGCCCACGGGAAAATCGAGGGTGAGCTCGTCGAGCGCGTGCACCGGGCCGAACTTGACTGACAGCAGGTGGGTCGAGAGGCGCATCGAAGAAGCGAAAGGCTACCTCTGCCGAGCGCCGGAGTATGGTTTTGCTCGTGACTCCACTTCACGACAAGCCCAACTTGCTCATCTGCGAGGCGCCGGGGTTGATCACGATTTTGATGCGCTTCTCGCCCGATGATGCCGCGTTCGCCGAGTGCGGCAACCGGGTGCGCGAGGTGTTGACCCGGCAGGCGCGCATCAACGTGTTGATCCTGATCCAGAAGTTCGATGGTTCGGCCAAAGCGAGCAGCGGCGCTCAGAAGACCTTCGCGACCCTGCTGGGCGATCTGCATGAAAAGATCGTCGCGACCTGCATCACCATCATCGTGCCGGGTCTCAAGGGCACCATGATTCGCATGACCGTCAACGCGGTCTTGATGCTGGGCAAGCTGCGCAACCCCATTCAGATTCACGCCACGGTGCCGGCGACGGTGGCCTGGATGAAGTCGTTGCCCGGGCAGGTGGTGGGGGTGACGGGCGCGGCCTTTCTCCAACAAGACCTCGAGCGCCTGCTCGCGGCAGGGTGAACGATGCGCGCGTTCTGGCTGGTGCTGATGGTGAGCGGCTGCGGTGGCCCGGTGGATCCCTGTGCGAACGTGCCTTGCAGCGAGGGCCGGGTCTGCGTGGTGCGCGATCTCGACAAGGTGGCCTGCGAGGTGCCCGACGCGGGCACGCCGTGAGCTTTCGGCTACTTCTTCCCGATGAACCGCTTGATGGACAGCTTGCGGAAGCCCGTCCACGACTGACGCACCACCGCGGTGCTGAACAGGAAGACGGTCGCCGCGATGCCGAAGATCCCCAGCACGGGCACGCCCCAGATCTCGAAGGGCTTGCCCGCGAAGGCGATGAAGGTGCCGATGATGAAGCCGCACGCGCACAGGCCCGCGAAGGCCACCACCGCGAAAGAGCGCAGGGTCTGGTTCAGCTCCGACATCTGCTCTGACTTCACCGTCACGGTGAACTTGCCCGACTCGAGGTCGAGCATGATCTGTTGCAGCTGCATGGGCAGATCGTTCGCCGCGCCCTGCAGCCGGAGCAGCGTCTTGAGCACGCCGCCTTGCAGTTGGTTCGGATCGTAGCGATCGGCGAGCAGCTTCTTGGCGTACGGCAGGAAGATCTCGTTGATCGGCAGGTCGGGGTACAGCGAGCGGAGCACGCCTTCGATCGCCACCGACGCCCGTGAGAGGATCGCGTACTCGCGCGGAATGCGAATCTTGTACTTCACCGCGAGATTCAGGATGTCGGCGAGCAGGTGCCGGCTGTTCACGTCTTTGAGTGACGTGGGCATGTACGTGGTCAAGATCGCGTCGATGTCGCCGCGGAAGGCGATCATGTTGGTGCGCGTGTCGGGCGTACCGAGGCGGTAGAGCAGGCGGGCGACCGACTCGGAGTCTTTGAGTCCGACGGCGAGCACCAGCTGCACCAGGGTGTCCTGCATCTGGCGGGTGATGCGCCCGACCAGGCCGAAGTCGATGAGGCCGAGTACTGGGCCCTCCAGCACCAGCAGGTTTCCCGGGTGGGGGTCGCCGTGGAACAGGCCGTCTTCGAAGAGCTGCTTGAAGGCACCTTCGAGGATGGTCTTGGCGATGGTCTTCTTGCCCTCCTCGTCGAGGTTCGCGTGCGTGAGGTTGGGCGCGTCGAAGAACTCCATCGTGAGCACGGTGCGCGCGGTCAGCTCGTCGTAGACCTTCGGAATGCGCGTGTGGGTGATCTCGAGGTGGTTCTTGTAGAAGGCGCGAATGTTCGCGGCCTCGTTCAAGAAATCGAGCTCCTCGTGCACCGCCTTGTCGAACTCTTCGATGATGCCGGTGGGCGTGTAGACGCCGACCTCTTCGATCACCGCCTCCAGCGCGCGCGCCACGTAGTGGAGCACCGAGAGATCGGCGCGCAGTTGCTCGGTGATCCCCGGGCGCTGCACCTTGACGATGACCCTTTCGCCTTCTTTCGTCTTCGCCTTGTGGGCCTGCGCCATCGATGCGGCGGCGATGGGCTCGGGGGAGAACTCCGCGAAGACCTCCTCCAGTTCCTTGCCGAAGGCCTCTTTGATCACCGTGCGCACCTGATCGAAAGGCACCGGGGGCACGTCGTCTTGCAGCGTCTCCAACTCCTCGATGAACTCGCGGGGGAGCAGGTCGCCGCGGGTCGACATCACCTGGCCCAGCTTCACGAAGGTGGGGCCCAGCTCAGCGAGCATCAGGCAGAACCGGCGCGCAGCCGTGGCAGCGCGGGCGGAGTCGGCGGTCTCGGGCTTCGACTCGTCTTTCTTGCGAATGCCCGTGCGCTCCAGGAGATCCGCGAAGCCGAAGCGTCCCGCGATGAGCGAGATCTGCCTCAGCCGCTTCAGGTCCTGGAAGGCCTCGCGAATCACGGGCTCACCCAACCACGGGAAGAGAAGAGGGGCAAAGTCCTGGAGCGCTAGAGCGTCTTCAAGAACTGAACGAGGTCGGCGCGCTGTTCGCTGGTGAGCGCATCGCCGAACACGTGACCGCCATTGCCGAGGCCGGGCCGGGTGGTGTCGTAGACCGCCGCCCGATCAGCCCTGCTCGGATTCGCAGGCGCGGCAGTGAACACCTCGACCTTCAGGCCCACGTTCACGTCGTCGTAGTCGGCGCGCGAGCTGCCACGAAGCCTGAAGAAGCGGGGACGCTGCGTCGAGTCGAGCATCGCGGTGAGCGTGGGCACTGAGCCGTTGTGCAGATAGGGCGCCGAGGCCCAGACGCCGCGCAACGAAGGCGCCACGTACGAGCCGGTGGCCCGGTGAGGATCGTCCATGCCGAACCAGGTGCCGTTGATCAGCGCGACCTCGTTGGCTCCGTACTTCACGGCGCGTTCGGCATCGGTGCCGACGGTGCCCTGCGCCACTTCGACGCTGGCCATGCGCTCGCAGCGATCATCGCGATGGCAGCTGGTGCATTGCGCGCGGAAGATCGTGCGTCCTCGCTCGACGGCCGCGGAATCCGGAGCAGCGAACGGCCAGGCAGGCGGCTGCAGGGTGATCAGGTATTGGCGGAGCTGCAGGTACGACGGCTCCAGGGCTTCGAGCTGCGCCTGCGTGGTGCCGAACGCGAGCTGCGTCGCCATGAAGGTGCGGTGGCCTGACTGCGGCGCGCTGCCGTCGGTGTACACGCGCGTCTTGGTGGCGAGCGTCCACCACGCGGGGGGATCCTGGTAGCCAATCTCCGTGTTGACGGGGAAGGGCGGCGTTCCTTGCCGGAGCCCGAGCTGCAAAGTCATTCCGATGATGTCGCTCACGCCACGCGCGCCGGTGCGCACGGTCGGCGTGTTGGGCGCAGGAAAGCCCGCCAGCAGCGCGAGTGCTTTCAGATCACCGATGAGGAGTTCGAGATCGAGTTGATTGTTGGGCGCGCCGATCACCGTCTGGCCGGCGACGACGCCCGCGTGACAGATCAGGCAGTCGGCACGCACCTGGGCGCCCGAGAGATGCAGGCCCATCGGTAGGCCGTCGTTGAAGGTGAGCGCTTCCGAGAAGCCGTAACGCGCGCGGGCTGCGGCGGCGAAGTCTGCGGGCTGACCTGTACCCCACACGCGCCAGAGGTTGTCGAAGGCGAGGCGGGGCACGAAGTCGCCACCAGCGCCCGCTCCGAGCAGGAAGGCACGGCCCGCGTCAGCCTGATCGAGATCGACGGTCTCGAGCGCGAGGCAGGTGGGGCCCGCGTCGATCTCGACGGACGCATCGGCGATCGCCGGGCCCGCGTCGGTGCCTGCGTCAACGGCGGTGATTGGAGTGGGGCACCCCGAGAGGAGCAGCCCCAGGACGGCCCAGCGCGCGCTACTCACTGAGGCGATCGAGGGCCATGCGCTCTTCAATGTCGCCGACGATCTGGGCGAACGACATCTGCTGCGTCTGCTCGCCTTTCACTTCAGACACGGGTTGGGGTGAGGGCTTGGCCTTCACCACCTTCTTCGCGGGAGCCTTCGCCTTGACGACCTTCTTGGCGGGAGCCTTCGCCTTCACGACCTTCTTGGCGGGGGCCTTCGCCTTCGCTTTGATCTTCGACTTCGACTTCGCCTGCTTCTTCCGGGTGGCCATGCGCGGATGCTCCTCCACTTCCAGGCGAATCCATAGCGTCAGCTCGTTCTGCCTCGAGGTGCGTGGTGTTTGGTCGCCAACTTTCAACCAATGACGAAAGGGCCGGGCGGCAGCTGCGCATGCCGATGGACCTCCAACGACTTGAGGACCGGGAACGCCTGCGCGAAGCCAGTCATGCCTTGCAGCGCCGACGCAGGCCACAACTCGGGCTGAGGGACCTCGAAGCGCAAAGACTCGAGGCACGGCAGCCCGCCTGAAGTGGCCAGCCCCTCCATGATGGCGATGGGCCGAATGGGATCGCGGCATGTGATCGCCAATTCCCTCATGGGGGCGCACACAGCCTGGACCCCGAGCGCGCGGCCGAACTCCCAGTCGGCGGGCGCGCCCGACCTCATGGTGTCGACCACGCCCTTTCTCCACGTGATCTGCGCATCGCGATACGGCAACCAGTTGAAATCTGCGCGTTCATTCCGGGTGAGGAAGCGTTGCCCCACGCCCAATCCCAGTTCGATGAGTTGATCAGCAATGACGGAGAGCAGCTCGTCACTCCAGGGGCCTCTCGGTTTGGTGATTGAAGCCGGCCAGCCCACGCTGTCTTTCGGCGTCGAGATCACGCGCAACGTGAGGGAAGGTTTCGAGCTCTCGCCCGGTCTGACCAGCGGCGCGCCCCTCGACTTTCGAGCCCGGCTGTCCTCGAAGAAGACGCCGTCAGGTCCTGGCGTGAGCACCAGGCGATGTGTGGCCGACCAGTGAATGTCAGCGTCGCTCTCGCGAGGACCGAACGTGATGGGCCGATCGATCTCAAAGGGCGTGCACGGCTCGAGCGGGCGGCCATCGGCCCAATTGAGGGGCGGCGTGATCACCGCTTCCACCCACAGGTTGCGAATCATGAGCGCACGATCCGGTAGCGATAGATGGGCGTTCGATACAGATCGGGCGTGATGACGGTGGACTCAGGCTGCTCTCCCCGCCACGCGAAGGTGTGGCTGATCACCGTCGCACCGTTCGGCAACTCGGCCTCGAACTTCGGCCCGAGTCGAGTCATCGCACCCGTCCACAGATACGCGATCACCAGCTGCGCTCCTTTCAGATCGGCCTGATGAAAGTCGCCAAAACGAATACTCAGATTGTCCTGCCGCTGCACCCCGAGCCTCAGCTTGCAGAAGAGAAACGGGAAGGGTGAACGCTCCCAGCCAATCACCCGGGCGCGTGGGCACTTCGCCGCGATCGCCCAGGCCAGCGTGCCCCAGCCTGCACCCAGTTCATGCACTTCGCCTTCGAAGTCAGCGGGGATGAGCGTGAGCAGCGCGCGCTTCACCTTCGTGCTGGTGGGCATGGGCGAGATGCCGAGCGTCAGGGTGCTCCAGAAGATCGACGACAGCGCGAGGCACACAAAGGCCAGCGCGATGAGCTCAGCGACGAACACGGCCGCACCTTGCGACAGGTCGGTCACGAAACGAAGCGGCTCTCCGGCTGCTGAAGATGGGAACCCGGATTCACCAACCTCAAACTCGCGGGCACCCGGTCTTGGCCAGACGCGCGAGCCGGGCCGCTCGTAGCTTCCAGTTCCTTCTTGAACCGGGAGCACACATGCGTGGTCTGGCCATCGTTCTGGGCGTGACGTCGGCAGCTCTCTTGACGGGTTGTCCCTCGCAGGAGTCGCTCTGCAAGTCGGGGGTCGATCAGGTCTGCGAGCGTGAATACGAATGCCAGCCGCAGCAGGTGCAGGAGTCTTCTCAGTTCCAGGCCGCCTTCGGCACCAGTGTTCAGAACTGCAAGGACCTGCTCTACGCGAACCCGCTCCGGCCCGCCGGCGCCCAGGGCATCGCGTGTGTCGACGTGAAGACCGATACCCAGCTGTGCACCAACCTGGGCATCTCCACCGCCACGTCCTTCGATCTGACCAACGCCGCCAGCTGCAAGGACGAACGCTCGAAGCTGGAGTGCTCCGCGTTCCTCGCTCAGGTCAACCCGAGCGGGCCCGGTGGCCAGCCGCCGCCTGCGATCTGCAACCAGCGCTGCAAGTGAGTCGGCTCAAGGGGCCGTGCAGGAGATCGGCCGGCAACGCGAGCTGGCCTGGTCGCAGCTGAGCCCTTGCTCGATGCTGCATTCGTTGCCGGTGCAGCCCGCATCGAGCCCACGCCGCGCTTCGCAGCGCGCGGCACCGTTGCAGAACAAACCCAGCCCGCAGTCACCCTGGAACGGGGCGATGTTGCAGCCTGCGTCGGGCCCACCGTACGGCTGGCAGCTGCCGGCCTTGCACAGGCGTCCGGCCACGCAGTCGGCGTCTGCGCTGCAGACACCCCCTTCGGCGATCAACGAACTGCAGACGTCCGCTCTGCAGGCGAGCCCCTTCTGGCACGACAGATTGGGGCCGCACGGCTGGCCCATGCGCGCCAACGCCACGCACTGCGTGCCTCCATCGCTGCCCGGAGCGCAGCTGGTGTCGATCGCACATTCGTTCAAGGCGAACACCGCGCAGGCCTGGCCGGCGGTCTTGAGCGGCTGACAGGTGCTGCCCCCGTCACCCGCGCTCTGACAGCTGGTGGCTCCGGCACACGGCAGGGGGAAGAACGAGCCGGGCAGTGCGGTGCAGCTCTGGCCTGCTGCCACCGGCGCCACGCACAACGAGCCTCCATCTGGGCTGAACGCGCCGGAGAGACCCGTCGCGCAGGCCAGCACGCTGGGGGCCACGTTGCCTGCGGCCACCCGCGGCTGGCAGGTGCCCGGGCAGACGTTCAAGGTGGAGTCGCAGTAGAACCCGGGCTCACACTCGTTGAAGCCGTAGCAGCTGCCGCCCGGCGCGACCGTGCCCGTGTAGACCTCGTTGCAGCTGGGGTCGGTGGGCACGGCGTTGAGGGCACAGGCCGAGGTGGTCTCGATCGCCGTCAGACACTGCCGGGCCTTCACCCCGTCGAAACGGGTGCGCCCCGAGGCGATGTTGGCGCGCAAGGAGGCAGACAGGCAGTCCACCCGCGCGTTGATGAGGGCGTTGCGCGAGGGAACGGTGAGCTTCTGGCAATCAGCGCCAGCGGCCGCCGCGCCGCAGCGGATCTCCTTGGCGCAGTTGGCCGACTGCTGCGCTGCACAGAGGTCTTCGAGCGCCACGCCGCCTGCGCCTCCACCCGTCGCACTGCCTCCGCCTGATCCGCCTCCGGCGTTGCCCCCGGTGCCTGCGTCGATCACCGGCGTTCCCGAACACCCCAGTACGAACACCGACACCACAGCCAGCAGCGCGCGCGTTTTCATGTGCGGCAGCGTAGCCAGGGGCGGCCGCCCTCCCGGGCTTCTTCAGGCGCGCCCGTCACGCGGCGGTGACGTCACCTCGCGATGCGTCGAACCCACTCGGCGCCCAGGCGCTCTCGCGACGGCTCCACCACGAAGGGCGCCAGCGCACCCCCGGGGTCCATGTGAATGCGGTGCTCCACGCGCACCCGGCCGCCCCCCAACGCCTCGAACACGAAGCTGCCTGCCAGCCGTTTGAGGCGCAGCAGCCCCGGCCGCAACGGCGCGTCGTCGATCGAGACGAAGTCCACCCGGCAACCGCCCGAGGCGGGGTGCGTGCGGGTGCGGCTGAGCACGTAGTCGCGGGGGCTGATCACCGGGGGCGCAATCTGTTCGTAGGTGACCCGCGCGTCGGCGCTCTCCTTGATCACCTGGCGCAGGTTGACGTGCGGCTCACCCGGTTCGATCTTCGCCGTGCCGAACGCCGCGCTGCACATCGTCTCCAGATCGCCCCGGGTCTCCAGGGTGAAGAGCAGCTCCACGAAGCCGGAGCCCGCCACCGGGCGCGACGCAATGCTCACACCCTCACGTTCTCCACACGGCTTGAAGCCGCCCGCCGCCGCCATCACCAGGAACCCGCTCAGTACGTGGATCTGCATGTGATCTCTCCCCCGGCCTCAACACGCATCATTGAGCTTTCACTCGCGTTTACCTACTCACCCTGGGCTCGCGTTCAGGCAACATGCGGGCCATGGCCTCGAGACGTCGTGCTTCCCCCCGCAAGAAGCCGCAGCAGCGCCGCAGCCGGGCCATGGTGGAGGTGCTGGTGGAGGCCACCACTCGCGTTCTGCTCAAGGATGGCTACGAAGCCTGCACCACCAACCGGGTCGCGGAGGTGGCGGGCGTGAGCATCGGCAGCGTGTACCAGTACTTCCCCGACAAGGAGTCGCTGGTGCTCGCGGTGATGGAGCGGCACCAGGAGCAGCTGCAGGCGGCGATGGTGGTGCGGCTCTCGGAGCTGGCGAACGCCGATCTGGCCACCGCGGTGCACGAAATGCTGGGCGCCATGCTCGAGGCGCAACGGCTTCAGCCCCGGCTGCACCGCGTGTTGCTCGAGCAGGTGCCCCGCATCGGAGCGTTGCGCCGGTTGCACGAACTCAACGGCCAGTACGCGCCGCTGGTGGAGGCCTGGTTGGAAACGCACCGCGATCAGCTGGGCGTCACCAACCCCTCGGTGGCGGCCTGGGTGTTGATCGGCGCGGTGGAGGGCGTGCTCGCGCGCGTGTTGATGGAGAAGCCGGGTTGGCTCGAGCTGGGCCTGCTCCAGGAGCACCTCACCCGGCTGGTGCTCAGCTACCTGCAGCCGAATGCGCGCCGTTCGAGGCGATGATGCGAAACGAGCAAGTCATCGAGTCACTGAAGCTGGCCGTCAAAGGCGGCACCAACGCGGGGTGGTTCGCCGTGCGTGGCCTCGGTGGCGTGAAGCCGGGCATGGATCCGAAGCTGGTGCGAGGGGCGATGGCCCGAGCGCGCGAGCTGGGGTGGTCGCTGCTGCCCGCGTGTCGCAAGCTGCCCGACGAGTTCGTGCCGGTGCTGCGCCAGGTGTTGAAGCGCGGGTCGCTCGACCAGATCTTCGTCGAGACGTGGCTGCGCGGCGACGAAGCGCCGGGGCCGCAGGTGCGTGAGGCCGCGAAGTGGCTCCATGAGCTGAGCATGGTGGCTGATCACCCGAAGGGGCATGCCCGCGCCGCGTCGCTCGCGAAGTCGACGCGTGGGCTCGCGGCGGCGCAGGCCGTGGTGGCCGCGCGAGGCGTGGAGAAACCGCAGCTGGTCGCCGTGCTGGCCCAGGACGGCAGCGCGGAGTCGGCCGACGTCCTGATGCCCCTGGTGCTGCTCGCCTTGAAGATGCGGGATCGCACGCTCGATCTGCTGCGTTCGTGGTTCGAGCCGTTCGCGAAGGGGCCCCTGCTGGCGCCGGCGCTCGCGCAGCTCACTGAAGCCACCGACGCACGAGAGAACGCGGCGCCGCTCGAGCCGCTGCTCCGGCGTTTCGGCGTCAAAGGCGCTCACCTGCAGCTCGATGTCTCGATCCAGTCGCGTGAGGTCTACGCGGGGCTGACCCGGCGCGCGTCGATCTGGCTGGTCATTCAGTCGCGGCAGCTTCCGCACGTGAAGGTGTTCGTCACCCGGTATCGCTCGGTGAACTTCGACGCGTTCCGCGCAGAGGATGGAAAGGTTCACCCCAGCGCACGCGCCCTGAAGCTGAAACCACCCGGCGCGCTCGACACGCTCCCGGCGTGGATCGCAGGCGTGGCCCGCACGCTCGAGGTTCGGTGGGACGGTGCGCCGCGCGTCATCAGCAGTCTGCGGGGCGCGGCCCGGCAGCGTGCGGTTGACTGGCTGCTCAGCGGTTGAAAGGAAGCGCGCATGTACGTCGAGATCGTCAGTGAAGATGCCGAGACCCTGGTGCGGCTGTATCAGGGCGTGGCCGGGCTCACTTTTGGTGCGCCGGATCCCGACCTGGGGCAGGCGCGTGTCGCCACTCGCGCCGATGGAACCCTGATCGGCATTCGCAAGCCTTTGGCCGCGCACGAGCAGCCGATCGTTCGGACCTACCTCGTGGTCGCCGACATCGGGCAGGCCGTGAAGAAGGCCGAAGTGAACGGCGCCGTCATCGCGTACGGGCCCGCTCCACAGGGCGCGCGGGGCACCTTCGCGATCGTGATTCAGGGCGGCGTGCAACACGGGCTCTGGCAACCCTGACCCCGATTGAGGCGTGCGCGTCGTGCCGGGGGCTGCGCGCGCATGCTCCACTTCTCGTTCGCCCTCGGAAAATGGTCAGGCGTGTCGATTGCACGGGGGCTCGCGCATGCGAATGTCGATCATCGTGGTGCTGGTGGGGTTGAGCCTCGGCTGCACGCCGAAGACGTACTGTGAGTCGGTGGCCCTGGGTCAGCAGGTGCCTGCCGCAGCGAAGCCGGTCGCTGAACCCATTTCATGGTGCGGCACGCATCCCCGGCGGGACTACGTGGGCCCCGAAGACCTTGCTGACGCCGGCGGCGCGCTCTTCGACTACGGCGAGTTCGATGTGAACGACTCCGCGCAGTGCTGTCTGTTGGTTCAAGACGGCGGGGTGGTCGCGAAGTGGGTGGGCTACGACTGAGTCGGGTGGGGATCGATCAGAGACCGAGCAGCTGTTTGAGCACCGAGGGCTCGGCCTGCATCACCGACGCATGTTGATTTTCGAGGGTCTTCAACCAGGCGATGCCCTCTTCGATGGTCGGGAAGACGCGCTGGCGAACTCTTCCCCCGGTGATTGCCATCACGCCCGCGATGCTGACCCGCATGAAGCGCGCGGCGAGCCCGCCGCCGGTGAGCACGATCGCAGAGCCCCGAAGGCGAACGCCCCACTTCGCGAGCTGCTCTGCCGCCTTGTCCCTCGAGAGGTGACCCATGCGGCCCATCTTGTCGGCCTCAAAGACCACCACCTGCGAGATCTCTCCGTACTGCTCGAGGATCGAGTCTTGCGCTTCGAAGTCTGCCGCGATCTCCTCGAACGTGCTCGGCCCGCGAAAGTGAACGCAGACCAACGAGCCGAAGTGAAGCAACGTCGCGCTCTGGCGCTGACGGAGTACGCGCCACGTGACGGGCTCTGCTTGGGCGGGCTCCACGCGGTGGATTGTAGCAACGCCCTTGCTCGCCGTTCACGCTGATCTCACGCGCTGCGGCCGGGTCGGGGTGCACGAGGCGGCTCATGCGCGAACTTCGTTCCTCTTCGTGCCCAACGAGGCCACGTTTCATGCCGCGCTCTCCCGCTCCCCCGCGTTGCCAGAGGAGGCGCTGCGTCAGAGGGTGGTGACCATCACCGACTGGCGCCACCCCATCGCCCGGCACTACGTCGCAATCGCCTCGATGTGCGGCGCGAGCACTTCTGAGAGCCACGTCAGCACGGCGCGCACTCTGCGCGGCACACGTCGCCCGTGGGTGTGCAGCAACGTCACCGGCATCGGCGCGCACGTCAGCTCGGGCAACACGTCGACCAGGGTGCCTACCGCGAGCGTCATGCGCCGCCCGGCCTTCGGCACCTGAATGAGCCCCAGCCCCGCGAGGCAGCCTGCGACGTAGGCGTCGACGTTGTTCACCGTGAGCACGCTGCGCATCGGCCATTCACGGTAGCCCCCGCCATGCGGGTACTCGAACGAGGGCGTCCCCTCTGCGCCCGACGAGGCGTAGTGCACGACGAGGTGGCGCTCGAGGTCTTCGAGCCGCTGGGGCACGCCGTACTTGCGCAGATACCCCGGGCTCGCGCAGTTCATCATCGGCATCAGCCCGAGCCTGCGCCCCACGAGACTTCCATCGCCCACCGGGCCGATGCGCAACACGCAGTCGAAGCCCTCGCGCTGCGGGTCGACCCGGCGGTCCGTCGCGCTGACCACCAGCTCGAGTCCGGGGTGACGCGACAGCAGCTCAGGCAACCGGGGGATCATGACCTCCCGCGCGAGGTTCACCGGCAAGTCGACCTTCACGCGCCCGCGCAGGCCCCGTGACGACTGGAACATCGTCTCGACTTCATCGGCCTCCGTGAGCAACTGGTGGGCACGGGCGAGCAGCTGCTCGCCGTCTTCGGTCAACCGCACGACGCGCGTGGTGCGGCTCAGCAACTGGCTGCCCAAATCGGTCTCGAGGCCCTTCACCTGCAGCGACACGCGCGCCTTGTTGAGCCGCAACTGCTCGGCCGCGCGCGTGAAGCTGCCCAACTCGGCGACCTTCACGAAGACCTTCAGTGCATCGAGATCGAGGGCCATTGTTTCGAAAACTCTAACAGTGTGTCGCCCGCCTGCGGCTTTCTCAGAACGAGCCCGGGCACTACCTCTGGGTCACCATGAAGACCTCAGGCCAGACGATTCTCATCACCGGCGGCACCAGCGGCATCGGCTTCGAACTCGCGCGGCAGTTGCTCGAGCGCGGAAACACGGTGCTCATCACCGGGCGCGACGAAGCGCGCCTCTCTGCCACGCGGGCCAGGCTGCCGGGCGTGCACACCTTCGTGAGCGACGTGGCCGACCCCACGGCCGTCGACACGCTCTTCGAGCAGGTCACCCGCCGGTTCCCTGCACTCAACGTGCTCATCAACAACGCAGGTCAGATGCGGGTGCTCAACTTGCGCGCTGGGCAGACGGCGCTCGACGACCTCACGCGCGAGATTCAGACCAACCTCATCGGGCCGATGCACATGAACCAGCGCTTCCTGCCGCACCTCACGAAGCAGCCCGAGGCGGCCATCGTGAACGTGACCTCGGGGCTCGCCTTCGTGCCGATGGCGGTCTCGCCCATCTACTGCGCGAGCAAGGCGGGCCTGCACTCGTACACCCAGTCGCTGCGCGCGCAGTTGAAGGGCACTTCGGTGCGGGTGTTCGAGCTCGCGCCCCCAGCCACCAGGACGCCGCTCGACCGCGACTTCCCCCCGGGGCTGACCGAGGGCATTCGCTTCATGGACGTCGGGGTGCTGGTGAACGCTGCGCTGCGCGGCCTCGAGAAGAACCGCGACGAGATTCTGCCGGGGCTGGCCACCATGCTGCGGTGGCTGGGTCGCCTCGCGCCGCGAGTGGCGCTGCTCGACAAGGCCGGCACGGCGATGCTGACCGCCGGCGCCAGCGCCTGAGCTCACGGTGAAGCTCGAGACGGCGGTGCCTTGCGGCGCCCCCGCCCTCGCGCCATAGAGCGCCCATGCGTCCTCACTTTGGTCTTCTCGTCGTGCTCGCCGGGCTGACCAGCTTCGCCGACGTCGGCACCCGCAGCTTTGGGCTCCAGGCGGCCAGCGGCCTGCAAGACAGGCCCGCCCTCACCACGTGGAATGGCGTGACCTGGGCTGCCTGGCTCGACACCAGCGACGCGCGGTACTTCGAGACCACGCGCGTGCTGGTGAGCAGGCTTTCCGCCAACGGGGCGCCTGTCGATCAACCGGGTGTCGCGCTGCCCTTTCGCGCCTCGAGTGCCTTGCCCCCGCGCCTGGCGGTGTGTGGCGGGCAGCTCTGGGCGATGTGGGAGAGCGAGGGCCTGAACATCAGCCTGGCGCCCCTGACCGCAGGGCCCTCCGGGGTGGCCGTGGGCGCAGTCACCCGCTTCCCGTCACCGAGCATCACCGGCCTGAGCCTCGCGGAGGGCCCCACGGACTGCCTCGCGGCGTGGAGCTCCGTGAGCAGCGTGAGCGGCGTTCGGTTGCCGCTGTCGGCCAACGCCGCACCCGTGGTGGTGACCCAGGCCTTCATGGCCGACCTGCAGGTGGCGCATGACGGCACGCGCTACGTCGGCATCGGCACCACCTCGACGGCGCTGTTCGGGTTCTTCATCGACCCCGCGACGCTTCAGGCAGGCGCGGTGCAGACGTGGGCCACCTTCAACGGCTCGTCAGAGGCTGCGCGCGAAACCACGCTCGCCGCGGCCAACGGCACGGTGCTGGTGGGCTGGAATACCTCGAACTTTCAGCAGCGCCTGCTGTGGGTCGACGCATCGGGCGCGCCCATCGCGGGCCCGGCCACCATCGACGCGGGCGTCGCGACGGTGACGTGGCCGTCCCTGGTGGCGCGCGACGGTGGCTTCTCGTTGCTGACCTCGGGCCAGACCGCGTCGACGCGCCTGCTCACGCTGACCGGGCTGAGCTCCGACGGCGGCATCACGGCCGTGCCCGTGAGCCTGCCGTTGCCCCTCGCGTATTTCCCGCAGATCAGCGCGGTCGCGTTGGGTCGGCGCGGCGACGACCTGGTGGCGTTGTCGGCCTTCGGTCACTCTTCACCCGAGCCCCTCGACATTCATGCGCACGTCATCGGAGCGGGCCCTGTGGCGCCCGTGGTGGTGTCGAGCAGCAGCGCCGCTCAGCGCGGGCCCTTCGTGGCGAGCCTCGGCGACGAGGTGCTGGCGGGCTTCACCGAAGCCCGCCGCCCGGGCGTCCCAGACACGCAGGTGCAGTACGTCGACCTGCCCTACATCGCGCGGCTGGCGCCTTCGGGTGTGCTGCGCAGCCTCGACCCGCAGTTGGTGGCGGTGCCGCCGGCCACCATCGACGGGAGCTCGAGCGTGGTGGGCGTCGTCGCCACCGGCACGGGTTGGCGGGTGGCGTGGGCCGACATCGTTCGAAACGACCTCTGGTCGGTGAGCGTCGACGGCGCGAGCGGAGCCCTGGGGACGCCTGTCCGCCACTTCACCAACGTGAAGCGCGGCGCGCTGGCGGTGGCTGGCACGTCGACTCTGGTGGTGGGGGCCAGCACGTCGGTCGCGACGGCCCAACGACTCGACGCGCAAGGCGCTCCGGTGGGCAGCGCGATCATGTTGCCCACCGCGTTTCGCGGCGTGGCCATCGAGCTCTCGGTTGCTGCCGGCGCAGGTGGCTGGCTGGTGGGCGGGATCAACTTTCTGGGCAGCTCGGCCACGCTGGTGTTGCAGTGGATCGACACCAGCGGCGCGTTGGGCCCCTCGGTGACGCGCACCGTCGGTCTGCCCCGTGAGGCCGATCGCGGGCCCCCTGCGCTCGCGTGGAATGGATCGGAGTGGCTGGTGGCCGTGCAGAACGGTGGTTGCTCCATCGCACTCGAGCGGTTCTCCGCGGGCCTGGTGTCCGTCGACAGCACCACGCTGATGGCGGGCTGTCCACGCACCGTCGCCGTCGCGCCGTCGTTCGATGGTGGTTGGTTCATCGCGCACAGTGAGGTCGAGAGCCCGGGCTCGATGCTTCACCTGCGCACCTTCTCGACCACGCTGACGCTGCTCGATGATGAGGTCATTGCGCTGGGGCGCGATGTCAGGTGGCCGGCATTGACGCGCATCGAGCCCGACACGCTGGGCGTGGCGTACGTGAAGCTCGTCGACGAGGCTCCTTTCGGGACGTGGCGGGTGCGCTTGCAACACTGGCCGGACTCTCGTTTGCCTGATGCGGGCGTGGTGGATGCGGGCGTGGTGGATGCCGGTGTGGTGGATGCCGGTGTGGTGGATGCCGGTGTGGTGGATGCCGGTGTGGTGGATGCCGGTGTGGTGGATGCCGGCGTGGTGGATGCCGGTGTGGTGGATGCGGGCGTGGTGGATGCCGGCGTGGTGGATGCCGGCGTGGTGGATGCCGGCGTGGTGGATGCCGACGCGGGTGTCGTGGATGCGGGCAGCCCAGGTGGTGTGGATGCTGGCAGCGAGCCTCCGAAGACTCCGTCAGGCTGTGGGTGCACGAGCGGTGGTGAAGCCACGCTCCTGGCGCTGGGCGCGCTGGCGCTTCGACGAAGGCGTGCTTCCGGCTCGAGTCCCAGGTGATCGAGCCGGGGCACCGGCCTCACCCGTTCGCATCGAGCGGGTTGGCGGGACTCGGAATCCGTCTCAACCACCGGTCTCCCCGAGCCCAGTCGAGGGGTCACTTGCCGGGGGTCACTTGCCGCACGAAGCGGAGGTGGCATCTCGACTGCCCTCGATGCGAACGGTGTGCGTCTGTTCCTTCGGAGGAAATCGCCGGCGGCGCGCTCTTCGAGTGTTGTCTCGTTGTTCGAGACGGCGGCGTGGTCGCGAAGTGGGTGGGCTACGACTGAAAAATTGGATGTCGGTGGCCTCTGGTACACCTCGCGAACATGGGGTTCGCGCTCACAATCCTGGGTTTGATCGTCGGCGGTGCGCTGGGTTTTCTGCTCGCTCGTCGCATCGGTGATGCAGCGCTCGCCCAGTCACGCGATGAGTTCGCCCGCGCTGATGCGGTCGGTCGCATGGTGGCCAGCCAGGCGGCTGAGCTGAGGAATACCGCCGCTGCCGCCGAGGCCCGGCTCAGTCAGGCTCAAGCGCAGTTGGCCCGCGCCGAGGCCGAGAACCAGATGCAGGCGGAGCGGCTCTCGGCGCTGGAGCCGGTGCATGAACGGGGGCAGGTGCTGGCCGAAGCGCTCGCCCGCACCGAGTCGTTGCTCGACGCTGAACGGGCCCGCACCGAAGAACGAGCTGTGGAGTTCGAACGCAGCCGGCAGGCCATGCGCCTGGAGTTCGAGGCCCTGGGCCAGAAGCTGCTGGAGGAAAAGGGCAAGTCGATGCTCGAGCAGAACCACAAGAGCCTCGAGAGCTTGCTCACCCCGGTGCGCGAACGGCTCAAGGAGTTCGAAGAGAAGTTTCAGCTCAACGCCGATCAAGACAACCGCGATCGGGCCTCGTTGCTGGAGCGGCTGCGGTTGCTGCAGGAGACCCAGAGCAAGCTGCACGAAGACGCCTCCGCCTTGTCCCGCGCGCTCACCGGAGAATCCCGCGCGCAGGGTGACTGGGGCGAGCTGGTGCTGGAGAGCCTGCTGGCCACGGCGGGGCTCACCGAAGGTCGCGAGTACGAGCTGCAGGTCGATCACCGCAATGCCGAAGGCGGCCACCGGCGGCCCGATGCCCTGGTGTACCTGCCACCCGATCGGGCCATCGTGATCGACGCCAAGTGTTCCCTGCAGGCCTTCGTCGCTTCCACCCGCGCGGTTTCAGAAGAGGAGCGGGAGGCCGATCTCGAGGCGCACGTCGCGTCGTTGCGCACCCACGTGAAGCTGCTCGCCGCGAAGGACTACCAGTCGGTGCTCAAGCAGCGCTCCCTCGACTTCGTGTTCCTCTTCGTGCCCAGCGAGGCCGCGTTTCATGCCGCGCTCTCCCGTTACCCCGGGTTGTCAGAAGAGGCGCTGCGCCAGCGGGTGGTGGTGTGCAGCCCCACCACCGTGCTGGCCACCTTGCAGATGGTGCATCACGTGTGGCGCAGCGAACGGCAGGGCGTCAACGCCCAGCGCATCGCTGAGGAGGCCGGCAAGATGATCGACAAACTCTCCGCCGCACTCGACTCGTTCAATGAAGTGGGGGAGCGCCTCAACCAGGCCCAGAACGCCTTCGAGTCAGCGCGTGCGCGTAGTACTTCGAGTGGTAATCAGTCGACACTGGATACTGGGTTCGCTCTCTCGATAATTAGAGACAGCTGGACGTCAGAATAGAGCTTTCCAAAACTTGCGGAGCAACTTTTCTTTGCGACGTGACCAACTTGCTCTTAAAACGAACTTAGACAGGTCGCACGATGTAGCACC
>JANODF010000956.1:0-9733 GCA_031412555.1 Archangium sp.
GCTCGTCTCCGGTGGTTCGGCGCGCGGGTGGCTCTCGAAGAAGCCCGGTTGGCAGGAGGTGCTGCGGGTGTTCACCGGCGCGGGCAAAGGGCTTGCGGCCGTGCACGATGCGGGGCTGGTGCATCGCGACTTCAAACCCGACAACGTGCTGCTCGACGCCGACGGCACGGCGCGCGTGTCTGACTTCGGCCTGGTCGGTCTCGAGCGGGTGGCAAACCCGCAGGCTGACCACGGCAGCTCAGAGCTGACGCGCACGGGCACCTTGATGGGCACGCCCGCGTACATGGGCCCGGAGTTGTTCTCTGGCGGCGCGGCATCACCGGCTTCCGATCAGTTCGCCTTCTGCGTCTCGCTCTTCGAAGCGCTCGCAGGCGAACGGCCCTTTCGCGCGAGCACCATCGAGCAGCTGAAGACGGCGGTGCTGAGCGGCGAGCTGGTCACGTCACCTCGTGGGGTTCCCTCCTGGCTGATGCGGATCGTTCACCGCGGTCTCGAGCCGGATCCCTCCCAACGATTCCCCTCGATGCACGCGCTGGTGAAGGAGCTGTCCGAGACGATGGGCCATCGGCGCCGCCGCCTGGTCATCACGCTGAGTGCCGCCGCCATCCTGCTGCTGGTGAGCGGCTCGAGCTGGTTCGCGCGCACTTCACCCTGCTCGGGTTTCACGGTCGGCAACGCGTGGAATCCCACCGTGCGTTCAGCGGTCGCCGGCGCGCTCTCTCGAGAAGGCGCGCCGGACACGTTGATCACCACGGTGGCCGCCGACCTCGATGCCTACGTGCTCGCGTGGATCGGCGCGCAGCAAGCGGCCTGCACGGCGACCCGCGTGCGAGGCGAACAGACCGAAGCCGTGCTCGAGCAGCGCGTGGCCTGTCTCGATCAACGGCGCCGTGAACTCAGCGCGCTCACCACCATGCTCCGCACCGCCGATACCCGGGTCGCCCAACGCGCAGCGAGCCTCACCGGTCACCTGCCCGACATCGCCACCTGCGCGGATCTCGAAGCGGTGAAGTCGGAGCGGCCGCTCCCTCAGTCGCCGGACGAGCGGCGTGAGGTGCTCGCGATGAGGGAGAAGCTCGCGCAGGTCTTCGCGCTCAGCGAAGCAGGCCACACCAAAGAGTCGCTCGCGCTCGCCCTCGAGGTCGACGCGACGCTGGAGAAGCTGCAGTACACGCCGCAACGCGCGGAGTCGCAGCTGCGCATCGGCCAGCTCAACTCGTTCCTCTCCGACTTCGACGCAGCCGACAAACACCTGCGCGAGGCCGTGTTGCTGGCGACCTCCTCGGGACAGGATCGACTCGCCGCGAGAGCGCTGGGGCTGCAGGCGCAGAATCTGGCCACCGCGCAGCGCAACGGGCCCGAGTCGGAGAACGCGATCAACCTGGCCATCGCCACCCTCGCCCGCGCGGGCAACCCGCAGCAGTCGGTGGACGATCTCCAGTTCAGCCTGGGCACCATGCGCGAGTTTCAGGGCCGCTATGCCGAGGCCGAGAAGGCGTGGTCGACCTGCCTGGCCATTCGCCTGCGTGAACACGGCCCCGGTCACCCGCGGGTGGCCACCGTCTACAACGCGCTGGGCGTGGTGCTCGATGATCAGGGCAACCCGAAGAAGGCGCTGGAGTACTTCGACAAGGCCGAGGCCATCTGGCTCTCCACCGTGGGGCCGATGCACCCGAACCTGGCCGCCAACTTCAACAACAAGGCGATCGCCTACTCGGCGCTGGGACGGAAAGAAGAGGCCCTCGTCGCCCACGGCAAGGCGATGGAGATCCGCACGAAGTTGTACGGACCGGAGAGCCGAGAGGTCGCGCAGACCTTGAGCAACATCGCCGCCGAGCTCGGTCATGGCCGGGAGAACGAAGCGGTGGAGAAGTATCTGGAGGCGCGTGCGCTCTACGTGAAGCTCCAGGGGGACGAAAGCCCCGACGTGGCGCGTCTCGACGAGAACCTCGGCAACGCGTACCGCACTCTGGGCAAGTTCGAAGAAGCCCGCGCGTCGCTGCTGCGGTCACTGCAGGTGCGCGAGAAGTTGCTGGGGCCCGAGCATCAGCAGGTCGGCCGCTCACTGCACGGCCTCGGCGATCTGCTCGGGAGCATGGGCGCGGCGGCTGAAGCCATCCCCTACTTCGAACGCGCGGTGGTCATCTTCGAGAAGACCTATGGGCCGAAGCATCAATACACGGCGTACGCGTACGCGAGCCTGGGTGATGCCTCATTCTCGTTGAAGAAGTGGAACGAGGCCGAGCCGCACTACTCCCATGCCGAGGCGATCTTCCGCCCGCTCGATCCACCCGACCTGGTGATGCTCGGTCACTGCCTCGACTTCCTCGGGCAGATCAGAGCGAAGCAGGGGAAGCCGGAAGACGCGCGGCGGCTGCTGGAGGAGTCGCTGGCCGTGCTCTCGAAGGTGACTGAGCCCGAGCCTCTGGAGCTGGGGCAGACCAAGAGCGCGCTGGCGGAGGTGTTGTGGGCCGTGCCATCCGAGCGCAAACGCGCGGGCACGCTGGCCAGTGAAGCAGCGGTGCTGCTCGGTGCTGCGGGGCCCCGCGGGGAGAAGGATCTCTCCGAGGTGAAGAAGTGGCTGGTCAGCCACCCCTGAGCGTCAGGCCTGCCGCATGAAAAACCGCAAGGCGGCCTTCACCGGGGGGAAGTCGACCAGCGGCCCCAGCGGCAAGGCCTGCCGGGCCCACTTCGACCAGGACCAGTCGTCACGCTGCGCGGTGATCTGCCCGTCCTTGATGGTCAGGTTGCTGACCGCCTCGTTGTGCACCGGGCGCCCGAAAACTTTGTAGTCGGCCGTCCAGGCGACCTTCGCGCCGTCGGGGCCCGACTCGAGCACCTTGAAGGACAGCTTGAGATCCTTGCCCGCGGCGAACAGCGACTTCCACATGCCCAGGGTCTCGCTGCGGTTCTTCAGGTCGTAGATGGGATCGTGGAAGGTCGCGCCCGGCGAATAGAGCTTCTCGAAGGCCGCGAGGTCCTTGTTCTGGAACGCGGTGAAGAAGGCGGTCGCCACTTCGGCGGAGGTGGCGGCCGGCGCGGACGGTTTGACCTGTGCGGCGCCCTTCACGGTCCAGCCCGCGGTCGCGGCCACCGGGGCGGAGGCCTGGGCGGCGGGCGCTGCTGCAGCGGGCGGCCGGGGGGCGACGGGAGCGGCTGCGTTGTTCTTGGCGATTCGCGACATGGGACCTCTGTAGCGCAGGAAGGACCTGGTCTGCTTTCGCAGCAATGAGAATTGCAGTCTCGAATTTGGGGCCCTCACCCCGACCCTGTCCTGAAGGGAGAGGGAGAACACGTCAGCTGATTCCCAACAGGCGCGGCACCTTTTCTTCCAGCAGGTCGATCTCTTCGCGGGTCTCACCCAGGTAGGCGAGCAGCTGGAGATCTTCCCGCTCCACCGCACCGCCGTGAACGATCCACGCGCGGGTACGCAGCAGGCGGTACAGCTTGATGAGCTTGCGGTCGGACACGAACACCTCGTCTTCACGCACCAGCGTGCGGATGACGCGGCGGAACTCGCGCATCACCTCGTCGCGGAAGAACAGCTCACGGTCTCTCGGCTCACGACGCGACATCAGCAGCGTCAGGTAGCGATGCGCCTTGAGCAGGTCTTCCAGGTTGGCGTGACCTTCCACCCAGGGCTTCTGGTTCAGATCCTTGTTGGTCTGCGAATCGAGGCCTGCGTCGAGCAGCTCGATGAAGTGGGTCTCCTGCACCGAGCGGCAAGCGGCCTTCAGCACGAACCGATCCTTGAGCGCGCCGAGCTCACTGTGCTCGGGGATCTCATTGGTCGCGGCGAAGAGCATCTTGAGCTTCACCGGCACGGCCACGCCGTCCTGGTAGAACTTGCGCTCGTTGATGACGGTGAGCAGCGAGTTCAAGATCGCCGAGCTCGCCTTGAAGATCTCATCGAGGAACACCAGCCGCGCGGTGGGCAGCTTGCCGCGTTCCCGGCGGATGTAGCGGCCGCTGCGCAGCTCGTTGATGTCGATGGGCCCGAGCACTTCGGAAGGCTCGGTGAAACGCGTGAGCAGGTACTCGAAGTAGTCCGAGCCCTCGATGCCCAGCGCGTCTTTGAACTTGATCACCAGGTCGCTCTTCGCCGTTCCCGGAGGGCCCACCAGCAACAGCGGCTCCTGCGCCACGGCGGCCACCAGCATCAGATCGATGAGCGGCTGCTTGTCGACGAAGTGCCGCCCGAGGCCGAGCCGGAAACGGTTGAGGCGATCGCGCAGGCCCTGGGCTTCGGCCTGCAGTTTTTCGAGCGGCATCTCCGCCACGGAGTCGAGCGGATCTCGGGGCTTCGCAGGTTGCGTCATGTGTCTCCTCCCACGTCGCGGTGCACCCGGCGGCGAACGAGATACTCGTCCTCGTCGAGGAAGCGGCGGGTCGTCTCATTGAGCGTCAGGTCATCGCCCACGTGCCCCAGAACGAGCGCATCGGCGAAGTCGACCATCGACAAACAGAAGTGTGAGTTGGTGTTGAAGCTGTCGGTGATCCACGGCAGCTGCTGCGCCACCCGCAACAAGCCGGGCAACGCCAGCTCGGTGGAAGCGTGCGAGAGCGCCTGCGCCGTGGCGCGGGTCAGCTTGATGCGTTCGGCGATGATCAACCCCGACTCGCGGCCCAACCGGCCCAGCGACTCGTCGATGATCGGCTGCGCCTGCGCGAAAGCGCCCAGGTACATGAAGCCCGACGCGAGCCCGAGCCGCGCCTGTAGGGTGGGCACGTCTTCGCCCTTGAGCACGGTGGAGGCGCGCGCCAACAGCTCGCCCGCTTCTTCGCGCAGACCGACGCGGCGCAGGCTGCGCACGCCCGAGACGAGCAACCCGCCGATCTCACCCACGCCTTCGCCGCCCACCTCTTTGATCGCGTTGCCCAGCTGCAGCACCAGCTGCTTCACCAGCGCCGCCCGGCCGAAGTGACCTGCCACCTTGAGCGCGTCTTCCAGCACCACCGCGCGGTGTTTGGCCGCCAGCGCGTCGCCGATGGTGAGGAAGCGTTGCAGCAACGGGAGGGCCTGCGACTCGGGCAGCTGAGGCAGATAGTCGAGCAGGCCGTCGATCAACCGCACCCGTTCTTCCACACCCAGCTGCGCGTCGGCCGCCACGCTCATGCGCGACTGGATGGCCTTGAGCAGCTCGGCGGGCTCGCGCAGCGAACGCAACGCGCCGAGCTCTTCGCCCCGCCCTTCACGCGTGTTGTTGCGCCAGAACGCGCTGATCGCCTCGAGGCGTTCCTGCGGCTCGAGCACCTGGCTGAACTGGCGCAGGCGATCGACCTTGTAGCGATCGAGCGACTCCAGCTGCGTGAGCAGGCCGTTGATCTCCGGCGCGAGCGGCGTGTACGGCGCCACGCCTTCGAGGGCCTGTTCGATGCGCGCCACGTACGCCCGGGTGAGGTAGCCGTGCACGGCGTCCTTGCGATCCAGCGCCGCCAACGCGGCGTCGCGCAGCTGCCGGGCACGTTCGGCGTTGGCCAGGCGCGCGAAGCCCCACGCAAACTCGAGACCCACGTAGGCGCGGGTGAGCTGCGGTGAAGACTCCACCGCCGAACGTTTGCGCGGAGTCTCTTCGAAGGCTTTGAGCAGCGCTTCCAGCTGAGCGCCGACCCGCATCGCGCGGCCCGTACCAGCACCGGCCGCGGTCGCCTGACCCATCACCCGGAGCAGCCGGGGCACGTCGCGATCGAGCGAGAGCCCACCCTGCACGCGCGCAAGCACCCGGTCACGAGCCCGCGCGAGGCCCAGCGCATCGCCGCCGGCCAGCCGGGAGACGGCGACCCGGCCCAGCCAGTAGCTGCGCGCGTCGAGATCTTCACTGAAGCGATCGAGGAAGGTGACCCAGTCGGTCACGCGCGCCGCGATGCTCTGGTTCGATTCGAGCGCCGCGGCAAGCAGGTGCGCGACGGCGCCACGGGTCTGTTCGACGTTGGGCGCGGCGTGCGCGAGCAGCCCCTCCAGCCGAACGCCCGAGGTGTCAGCCCAGCGCCTCGCCATGCGCAGCGCATCATCGGGGCCTGCTTCCCAGAGCGCGTGCGCCCACGCCATGCCCGAGTCACGCGGGCGTTGTACGCGCGAGTACATCTCGGCCAGCCGCACCCAGGCGTGCCGGCGCGCGGGAGAATCAGCGCCTGCCTCGAGCTCGAGGAAGGACTGCTCTTCCCGGGCCACCACCGCTTCCGCCTCCGAGAGGCTGCTGGGCAACTCGATGGCCACCACCGGCATCGAGGCACGCGGCGCGCTCTCGCTGGCCTGCGACTCGCGTGGGGTGGATGGCCGCGGCTCACGCCGGTTGCGCGGCCGGCTGCGTTGCACGTCTTCGTCGTCTTTGTTCTCACTGGGCGCGGGCTGCGCGTCTTCCAGTGCCACGAAGGGCTCGAAGTCGAAGCGGGCCGAACGCGCCCAGGTCTGCAGCGTCTCCGCCGCACCATCGATGACGTAGTCGACCCACTCGGTCAGCGGGCGGAAGGCGGCCTCGAGCACCGAGCGCCGGCCGAAACCACCGGCGGTGGGCTCGAGCCAGGTGATCAGATCCGGATCGGGCGCCAACCAGGTGCGCAGGCGATCGCGACGCAGCGGCGGCTCGACGGTCAACGCCGCCGGAGCGAACAGGTTCGGCATGTCGAGCACACGCGAGTACGCGTCACCCGGCAACGCGCCTGAGTTGGCCTCGCGGCCGGGGCGTGCGCGCAGCACCACCAGCTCTCCTGCGACGACGAAGAGGATGTTCTCCAGCTGCGCTTCGGGGGTGGAGCGCACCAGCGCTTCGACGGCGCCCTGCCCCGCGGGGAGCACGAAGAGCGTGGCCGGCTCGGGGCGGGCGGCGCGCGCCAACGAGAGCGTGACCTGGACTTTGGGCGCATCGAGCGTCGGCTCGAGCCGGGTGACCGCGCCCAGACCGACCGGCACCACGAGCTGATCGATGTCGATCCACTCGCTGTCGGAGATCCTCCACCACGGACCCTCGCGGGTCATCAACACCATGCCCACGTCGGGCGCTTCCAAAGTGCTGTCGAGCGGGTGCGACCAGCTCACCTCGGTCCACAACCGTTCCTGGCCCGGAGACGTCGGCACGAAAGCGCGCAACCCATCGAGGTGATCGAGCGCGCGAGACAGCACGAACCACGGCGGGTCGACCACGCGCACCAGGGCATGGGCGTGGGGCGACTTCACCATCGAGAGTTCCTGGCGATCGCAACCCAACCGCAGCAGCTCGCCGGAGAGCTCCAGCAACGAACGGCTGCCCGTCACGGTGAACAACACCTGCTGCAAGGCCCCCGACGGTTCGCCCACCCGGCGGGGCGCGAGGGCTTCAGCCCAGCACGACGCCTCGTTGAGCTCGACACTCGAAGCGCGTGTTTCCACGCCCGCGGCCAGCAGCGCCTTGCGGGCCTTGGCGGTCAGGCTGCCTTCCGGCACCACCTCGTAGAGGCCGTCGGGGGTGGTTCCGAAGCGCACCGGCTCCCGCTGCAGCTCCAGGGGAACGAGGCCTGATCGCATCGCGACCTGCAGCGCCTCCTCACTCGGAAAGACCAAAGCCTCCATGACCGGGCGCACTGTAGTGGAGCGGTGCTGCACCGGCCCACGCAAAGTGAGGGTGGTGGCCGCTGCACACATAGGAATTTCTGAGACTTCCGCCTGCCCACCCGGGTCGCCGACCCAGACGCACCTTTGACCCAATTGAAGTGAATGACTCAGGCTGACACATTGGGTGGGTCCAGTTGCAGCCGCAATGAAACTCCCGCGGGGCTGCTGGACAAGGAGTCACGCACAACATGATCCGCCCCGTCGCTTTGGTCTGCCTGGCTCTCGTTTCCTGCTCACCCGCTGAGTTGCCCGCAGAACCCGCGCGCGTCGCCCAGCAGAAGTCGGCCCTGGTGACGAACTTCGCCACCGGTTCGCTCATCATCCCGATGGACAACACGAGCCAGAACAACGGCCAGCTGCGTGCGTTCGGGTTGGTCGATCGCCTGCTGCGCGCGAACGTGGCCGTTCAGCGCATCGCGCTGGCAGGCAAAACGGCGGGCGCGACCGACTTCTCGGCGACCGTGTCTCAGCAGGAGACGGGCGTGCCGCTGGGCACGTTGAGCTACCGGGCGGGGCCGTTCGTGATCGCTGCAGCCGACGTCACGCCCGCGGCATTGGCCGTGGTCAACGCGTACCTCGCCGCCGACACCGTGACCAACGTGCATGTGGCCACAGCTTCTTTCAATGCCGACGTGCAGCGGGTGCTCATCGCCGCGCCGCGCATCGCCGTACTGCTCGATGGCTTTGAGACCGTCGCGTTCAACTATTTGAACGCGGCCAACATCCTCGACTCGGCTGGAAACGCCTGGAGCGCCACCAGCCCCGGCGCGCTCACCCTCACCGCGGTCGAGGGAACGGCAGGGGGTGCCTTCGACGGAGTGCTCTTCAGCGGAGGTCAGCCCGCCTTCGATCAGCTCACCTCGATGCACTACACGGTGCCCGCGCGGAACGAAGTGGTGCGCGAAGTGCGCGGATGGCTCGCCGCCGGCCCCACCACGCACGCGTACATGCAGTGCGCCGCGGTCGAAGCCTTCGAGAACAACGTCAACGGCCGCTTCCTGAGCACCGGCGGAATCCAGGACAACGGCTCGGCCAACCCGGTGCGGGTCGTGTCGGCTGACAGCCTCTTCTCGCAGTTCGACGGCAACATCACGATCGACTCGGGCGCGGTGGAGTCGATGCGGTTGTCTGCCGGCTCGACGCTGTACGCGAACAGCTCGGTGCTGCTCGACCGCGATGGCTCCTCCTTCGGCAATCGCATGGTCTGGCTCACCGGCCACCTCGATGGCGACGTGAACAAGGGCAAGGTCAGCTACCTGGGTGGCCACGACGCCACCACCACCATGCCCATGTCGGCCAATCCGCTGACCAATGGCCTGCGCCTGTTCCTCGACGGGCTCTACGAGACGCCGGCGCTCTTCGCGACGACGCAGCCCGTGCTCACGGTGACCAAGAGCGCGCCGGGCACCACCAACGCGACGAACTTCACCTTCACCCTCTCGTACACGAACACGGGCCCGGGCGCGGTGTACTCCGCGAGCCTGAGCGACGTGTTGCCGACGGGCACCACCTTCGTCTCCGCCACCGGCGGAGGCACCAACGCCGCGGGCACCGTGACCTGGCCGCTGGGCACCCTGGCCAGTGGCGCCACCGGCAGCGTGACCGTCACCGTGACGGGCGCTGAAGGCACCTACGCCAATCAGGCCATGCTGAGCTACCGGGTGGGTCTGACCCTGAAGAGCATCGTTTCGAACACCACCTCGACCCTGGTCGATCGCACCGCGCCCGACACCACGTTGACCTCGACGCCTGCGTTGGTCACGTCTTCGACCGGCGGCAGCTTCGCCTTCACCAGCACCGAAGCGGGCACCTTCGAGTGCAGCCTCGATGGCGCGGCCTTCGCGGTGTGCACCACGCCGTTCGCGGTGGCCGGTCTCTCGAACGGGAGCCACACCTTCCTGGTGCGCGCGCGTGACGCGACCCTCAATGTGGATGCGACGCCTGCGACCTTCTCGTGGACGGTCGACACCATCGCGCCCGACGCCACGCTGACCTCCACGCCGGCCGCTGTGAGCAACTCGGCTTCGGCGAGTTTCACCTTCACCTCGAACGAAGCGGGCACCTTCGAGTGCAGCCTCGATGGCGCTGCCTTCGCGGTGTGCACCACGCCGTTCGCGGTGGCCGGTCTCTCGAACGGGAGCCACA
>JANODF010000957.1:0-5916 GCA_031412555.1 Archangium sp.
GGCGGTCGATCTGACTCCGTACCTGGAAAAGTTGTCGGAGGCTGTTCGCGTTCAGCCGGTGGCTGCTGCTGCGGCGCCTCCGGTGGATCTGGGGCCCGTGTTGGAGCAGCTCGCTTTGAACGCGAAGAACCAGGCTCAGAACTCCGACCATGACGGCGCGTTCCGCGAAGAGGTCGCCATGCAGATGCTGCTCATCCAGGAGCGGTTGTCGGAGCTCGCGCTGGCCGCGCGCACCGTGCTGCAGGGTGATTCGGAGGGCAGCGTGAAGGCCATGACCGTGTGGCAACACACCAAGGAGGCTTTGGAGTTGCTCAAGGCGCTGCCTTCTCGTGGCCGCAAGCCTCGGGCTCGGTAATCCCTCTCCCCCTCGGGGAGAGGGAGAGTGGTAAAGACGAGTGATGAAGCTCCGGGTCTTCGCCATCGCGTTCTTCGTCTCTGCCTGGTTCGGATGTCAGTGCGGGCCCACCTCGAATGATCCGTGTGAGGGCGTGCGCTGCGGCACCGGGCTCACCTGTGATCCGCTCACCGGCAAGTGCGCCACGCCGTTCGGGTCCGGCCTCGGCGGTGGACCTGGGGGCGGTTCAGGTTCGGGCGGCGGCTCGGGGCAAGATGCGGGCAGTGGCTGCGCGATGACCTGCTTCGGCACCACGCCCATCTGCGATCCCGCCACCAACACCTGCAAGACCTGCACGGAGACCACCGGCTGCAGCGGCGCGACGCCGATCTGTCAGACCATCTCGAACGCGGGCCTGGGCAAGTGTGTGGTGTGCACCGTGGGTAATGGCTGCAGCGGTTCGACCCCCGCGTGCGATCCCACCGTGTTTCCCAATGGAGCCTGCGTGCAGTGCGTCTCGCCCGACGACTGCCCCGTGCCCGGCAGCGTCTGCGATCTCGGCACCAACACCTGCATGGCCGGCAACACCGGCGGCGGTGGTGGTGGTTCGGGCCAGCCCACCTTCGACGACGCGGGCATGACCACCCGCTGCCTGCCGTTCGACGCGGGCACCATGTCGTGCACCAGCGAGTGCCCCAAGGGCTACGAGTGCATCAGCAACCAGTGCCAGCTGCGCGGGCGATCGGGCCCGGTGCAGGTCACGCTGCGCTTCAACCAGCCGCAGGATCTCGATCTGCACCTGGTCGAGCCGCTGCCCGACGGAGGCACCTGCGAACTCTATTACGCCAAGCCGGGCATCAACCCCAACGCGCCGCCGCTGCCGTTCCCCATTCCCATCCCGAACTGTGGAGCGAAGGGCTGGCTCGACGTCGACTCGAATGCCGCGTGTGAGATCGACAACATCAACGTGGAGAACATCATCTACTCGCCGGGCGTCACCCCCACCGGCGGCCCGTACATCGTGCGCGTCGTGTACTACCAACACTGCTCGGGCCCGGGCCCCATCCCCTACGAGGTCGAGGTGCGCGCCAACGGCATCACGCGCTGGTACTGCGGGCAGTTTCAGCCCGGAGACGCGAACGGCGGCAACCAGGGCGCGGGCCGCACGATCACCACCTTCAACCTGCCCTGAAGGCCCGCCAGCCGTTTTCATCGGTTACCGCGGGGTAACTCATCAATCTCGGGAGGGTGACCGGGTCTGAATTTTGGATATCCCGGTGCGGTGCCTGAAGTGCTCGTGGTGGATGACAGCAGGGTGATGCGCGACATGATCGTCGCGTGTCTGCGCCCTGAAGCGTCGTTGGTCTTCACGCACGCCAGCAGCGGTCTGGAGGCGATCGAGAAGCTTTCGCTCAAGCCCTTCTCCATTCTGTTGCTCGATCTGAACATGCCCGACATCGGCGGCATCGAGGTGGTGGAGTTCGTGCGCAGCCAGGACACGTTGCGTCAGCTCCCCATCATCGTCATCACCACCCGGGGTGACGACGCCTCGCGTGAGCAGGCCCTCGAGGTGGGGGCCTCGCGCTTCATGACCAAGCCCTTCACGCCTGAGGCCCTGCTGGCCGAGGTCCGCGCGTTGTTGGGTGGAAGCGCGGCGTAGACCGATGCGGAGCGAAACGCTCGACGTCGAAGAGTTCATCGTCGGGTACCTCGCCGAGGTGGAGGACCACCTCTCGGTCGCGCGGGCGTCGTTGGTCGCGCTCGATGCCTCGCTGCAGAAACACGAAGCCAACCCCAAGGCGGTGCGCGAGCTGTTCCGCTCGTTGCACACCATCAAGGGGCTCTCGGCCATGGTGGGCGCAGAGCCCATCGTCGACATCTCCCACGAGCTGGAGACCCTGCTGCGCACGGCCGATCGTTCGGCGGGCCAGCTGCCCACGCGCGCGGTCGATCAGATCGTGCAGGGGTTACGGGCCATCGAAGAGCGCATCGGTTGTCTGGCGCGCCACGAGCCGCTCGCGCCGGCGCCCCGGGAGTTGATCGAAGCGCTGGCCTCGCTGGAGCTCGACGCGCAGCTGCCCGCTCAACGCGGCGCCTTGTCGCTCGACCCCGAGCTGCTCGCCAAGGTCTCCGCCGCCGAGCAGACCCAATTGCTCGATGGCATCGCCAAAGGCCGACGCGCCATCCGGGTCGACTTCGTGCCCACCCGCGAGCGCGCGGCCCGGGGGCTGAACATCACCGCGGTGCGCGCGCAGCTCGAGGCGCTGGGCGAACTGGTGAAGGTGATTCCCCGCAGCTTGCTGCCGACGGAGGGGGGCGGGGGCTCCATCGCCTTCGTGCTCCTGCTGCTGACGGACGCGGCCGATGCGGCGATCACCGCGATCACCGACGCGGCACCGCAAGCGCTGCACAGCGAACGGGCCCCGCCGATCCCCTCGGTCGACGAGGTCGAGCTGACCGCGATCGAACAGGGTCAGCAGCAACGCAACGTCATTCGCGTCGAGGTGACCCGGCTCGACGAAGCCCTCGAGGTGCTCTCCACCCTGATGGTGACCCGCGCGCGGCTGCTGCGGGCGGTGGCCAACGTGGCGCAGGGGCAGGGGGCCTTGCGCGATCTGAACCCCATCCTGGCGGAGAACGGGCGGCAGCTGCGCGATCTGCGCGCCGCCATCATGAGTGCCCGCATGGTGCCGGTGATCGAGATGCTGGAGCGCACGCCGTTGCTGGTGCGGGGCCTGAGCCGCAGCTCGCGCAAGCTGGTCTCGCTCCACATCGACGCCGGCCGCAGCGAACTCGACAAGTCGGTGGCCGACCGGCTCTCGCCTGCGATCGTTCACCTGCTGCGCAACGCCGTCGATCACGCGATCGAGCTGCCCGACCAGCGCGTCGTGTTGGGCAAACCCGCCGAAGGCCGCATCGAGGTCAGCTGCATGGCCACCTCCAGCAGTCACCTGCGCCTGGTCATCTCGGATGACGGCTGCGGGATCGACGCGGAGAAGGTGGCGCGGCGGGCGGGCAAACCGCTGCCTGCCAACGACGCCGAGCTGCTCGCGCTGATCACCCGGCCCGGGCTCTCCACCCTCGACACGCCGACCCACACCAGCGGCCGCGGCCTGGGCATGGACATCGTCAAACGCATCGTGGTCGACGAGCTGGGCGGCCAGCTCCAGCTGCAGACCACCCCGGGCAAGGGCACCCGGTTCAGCCTGGTGGTGCCGCTCACCGTCACCATCCTCGACGCGTTCTCGTTCGTGAGCGCTGAGCGGATCTTCGTGGTGCCGGTCAGCGCGGTGGAAGACCTGGTCGAGCTCGAGGCCGAACGCATCAGCTCGGCCCCCCACCCGGGCGCGCGCGAAGGCCAGGTGCGCCTGCTCCAACACCGGGGCAACACGTTGCCGCTCTACACGCTGAGCGAAGTGCTCGGTTACGAAGCGCGCACCGGCCTGCGGCCCAAGGCCATCATCGTTCGCAAACACGACCAGTGCTTCGCCTTCGAGGTCGACAAGATGATCAGCCAGCAAGAAGTGGTGGTGCGCCCGCTGAGGGACGCGCTGGTGAACGTGCGCGGCATCTCGGGCAGCACCGATCTGGGCGATGGCCAACCCACCCTGGTGCTCGACCTGCTCGCGTTGGTGGACCGTCAGGACAGGGAGGTCGCATGAGCGTGCTCCACGTGGTGTTCAAGGTGGGGGCGGCCGATTACGTGCTGCCCGCCTCCGAGGTGGTGCAGATGGAGTCGTACACCCAGGCGACCCAGGTGCCCGGCGCGCCGTCGTACGTGGCGGGGCTGGTGCAGATCCGAGGGCAGGTGATCCCCGTGGTCGATCTGCGCGCGCGGTTCGGCCTGCCGCCCATCACCCACACCCTCGACTCCCGGCTGGTGGTGGTGAGCGACGGGCGCCGCACGGTGGGGTTGCTGGCGGACTCCGCGCGCGAAGTGGTGCGCATCGCCGATGCAGATTTTCAAAGCCCACCGGAGATCGTGTCGCAACAGGCGCGCGGCTTCGTGAGCCGGGTCGCTCGCGCAGGCAAGCGGCTCGTGATGCGCATCGATCTCTCGAAAGTCATCGCACCCGATGAACCCTCAAAGGAACCCAGCCATGGCCAGGAAAACGAAGAAGACAAACGGGTCGACTGACACCACAGGCACTTCAGCCCGGGTCGGCCGTGCGGCGACCTCGTTGCGGGAGACGGCCAAGCAGGCCCGGTCGGTCGAAGAAGCGGCCACCCGGGTCGCGTCGGGCGGCATGGAGCAGGCCGCTGCCGGCGATCAGGTGCGGGGCGCGGCCGAGGGCCTGGCCGTGGGCATCGAGTCGCTCTACGGCACGGTGGAGCAGGTGGTGAAGTCGCAGGCGAGCATCTCCAGGACCGTCAAGGAGACGCTGGAAGGGTTCGCCACCTCGGCCGCGGGGCTGCAACAGCTGGCCGCTTCGGTCGCCAGCGGCGAGAAGACCAGTGAAGCGCTGGCCAACTCGGCCGAAGGCACCACCGCCACGCTGGAGGAGATCTCGCGTTCGGTCAGCGGGGTGGGCGCCAACGTCGCCGACCTGGCCAGCCTGGGCGAAGAGCTCGCCGCCACGGTCACCCAGACCAACGTGAACATCGGCGACATCGCCGGGCGCGGGCAGTCGATGGCCGCCACCATCGAAGAAGTGGCGGCCACCATCGAAGAGATGGCCAAGGGCATCACCCGGCTGTCGGCCGACACCCGGGCCGGGGGCGAACAGGTCGGCGCGTTGAGCACCGGCGTGGTGGGCGTGAGCGTCGCGCTCGAGGCGGTGACCCGCGATGCCGCGGAGATGGCCACGGCAGTGGAGCAGACCTCGGCGACCGCCGAAGAGATGGCCCGTTCGGTGCGTTCGGTGGCCGAGCAGACCAAGGCGCTGGAGAGCACCACTGCGGCCAACGCCAGCGCGGCCGAAGAGATCGCCGCCTCGGTGGAAGAGGTGGCCTCCACCGCCGAGAAGAACGCGGCCACGGTGGAGTCGAACGCAGCGGCCATCGAACAATCGGCGCGTTCGGCGGCAGGCGTGGCGCAGAGCGCCGAGCAGCTCAACACCATGGCCTCCGCCAGCGCGAGCGGGGCAGCCCAGCTGGAGGCGGCCACCCGGAAGATCATGGGCATCGTGCAGAACGCGGGTCAGACCACCGCCCGCGTTTCGGAGGTCGCCCGCGAAGGCGGGGTGATCGTGAAGAAGTCGATCGCCGGCCTCGCCACCATTCGCGCGTCGATCGGCGAGTCGTCCACCGTGATGAAGGAGATGGATCGCCGGGTGGAGGAGATCGGCGACATCGTGCAGACCATCAACCTCATCGCCGACCGCACCAACCTGCTCTTCCTCAACGCGAGCATCGAAGCGGCGCGGGCGGGTGAACACGGGCGCGGCTTCGCGGTGGTGGCCGAAGAGATCCGCGCCCTGGCCGATCGCGCGGCGGCGGCCAGCGGTGACGTGGCGAAGATCGTGCGAGGGCTGCAGAGCACCGCCCGCCAGGCGGCGAGCGCATCGGCCGAGAACACCAAGGTGGCCGAAGAAGGCACCCGGCTGGCCGAGTCGGCCAACGAAGCGCTGGGCGCCATTCTT
>JANODF010000958.1:0-1535 GCA_031412555.1 Archangium sp.
GCCCCGGCCGCTCGAGGAATACAAGCAGGTGGTGCTCGGCGCGGTACCGGTCGATCACCTCACCGTCGAGATCTGCACGACCTGATCCCCCTCTCCCTGCGAAGCGGGGAGAGGGTCGGGGTGAGGGGCCGTTCGGCTATGGTGCCTGGCGATGAAGGCCACGCTCCGTCACCACCGCCTGCTGCTTCTGTCCGCAGCCCTGGTGTTCGCAAGCTGCAGGGACAAGAGCGACGCAACCGAGCTGATGTGCCTTGCCACCCTTGACTGCAGCTTCGCTTGCGCCGGCCTCGAGAACCCGAAGCGACCGAAGTCCTGTCGCCAGCCTGACTGTGTTTGTTTCACTGCCGATGCGGGACCTCGACCCGTTCAAGGCTACCCCTGACGGGCCACTCACGACCCGCCCTCGCCTACGTTCGCCCCCATGCGAACGCTCACGTCCGTCGTGCTCGTCGTCCTCGCCTCTGGCTGTGCGACCAACTCGGGTGCGAATGGTCCGCGCTGAGCAAGCAGTACCTCGCCGCCTTCGACGCGCTCGATGTGGCGAGGGTCGATGCGCTGGCAGCGCCGCAGTTCAACCGCGTCGGCCGCAACCGCTTCTACGATCGCCAGCAGGTGCTCGCGCAGGTCGCCGCGCGCGCGAAGGCCGGCTTTCCCAAAGTCACCTCGCGCACCTGGGAGTCGGAGCGCCTGCGCGTCGAGGGCCAGACTGCGGTCTTCACCGCCTACTCGACCGCTGAGTTGACCCTGAACGCGGAAGGAAAGAGGCCAGCGTGCCCACGTCTCAGACGCTGGTCTGGGCCCGCGAGGCTGGGGGCTGGCACCTCATTCGCCACCAACAGGAAGACAACGGCCTCGAGGTGGAACGCAGCAGCTGGAACGAGGTCTTCCGTCAGTCGGCCGGCTTCAACCTGAAGCCCAACCGGCACCTGATGGAGACGATCCAGAAGCGCACGCCGGGCAAAGCGCTGGACATCGGGGTGGGGCAGGGCCGCAACGCCATCTACGTCGCCTCGAAAGGCTGGGCGGTCACCGGCATCGACGATGAAGGCGTGCGCCAGATGTCCACCGCGAAGGAGAACGGGCTGACTGTCGACGCCGAGGTACAAGACGCGACGACGTGGAACAAGTGCGATCTCATCGCGCTCGTCTACGAACACGGTGCGCAGTACGTCGACAAGGTCGTGCGCGGCTTGAAGCCCGGCGGCATCGTGGTGCTGGAGTACTTCCACGAAGAAGCCACCCGCGGAAACGGCGCGGGCGGCTTACCAACGAGGTGCCCGAGCTGTTCAAGGCGCTGAAGACGGTCAGCTATGAAGAGGTCGTCGACACGGCTGACTACGGGCTCAACCAGGTGAAGCTGGTTCGGTACGTGGGCGAAAAGAAGTGAGGCCCTCACCCTGACCCTCTCCCAGAGGGAGAGGGAATTCCACTTCTAGATGCTCGGCGCGGTGTGCATCGGGTCGAGCATCGGCGTGCTGCGCGGGCCCTGACCAAACCGGGTGCGGATGATGGCGCCCAGCGAGATGAAGGCCGCC
>JANODF010000959.1:0-2400 GCA_031412555.1 Archangium sp.
GGCCAGAAGGCGCTGAAGAACTTCCGCGCCGTGCCTCCGGGAACGGGCATCTGCCACCAGGTCAACCTCGAGTACCTCGCGCAGGGCGTCTTCAAGTCGGCCGACGGCGCGGCGTACCCCGACTCGCTGGTCGGCACCGACTCGCACACCACCATGATCAACGGCCTGGGCGTGGTGGGCTGGGGCGTGGGCGGCATCGAGGCTGAGGCGGCCATGCTGGGTCAGCCGATCACCATGCTCATTCCGCAGGTCGTCGGCTTCAAGCTCACCGGCAAGCTCGCCGCGGGCGCGACGGCGACCGACCTGGTGCTGACGGTCACCCAGATGCTCCGCAAGAAGGGCGTGGTCGGCAAGTTCGTCGAGTTCTTCGGCCCGGGCATCGGTTCTCTGCCGCTGACCGATCGCGCGACGGTGGCCAACATGGCGCCCGAGTACGGCGCCACCATCGGCTTCTTCCCCATCGACGAAGCGACCCTCGACTTCTTGCGCCTGACGGGCCGCTCGCCCGAGAGCGTCGCGCTGGTCGAGGCGTACGCGAAGGAGCAGGGCCTCTTCCACACCGCCAGCACCCCTGACCCGATCTTCACCGACACGCTGGAGCTCGATCTCTCCACCGTCGAGCCCTGCCTCGCCGGCCCCGCGCGCCCGCAGGATCGGGTGCTGCTCAAGGACATGAAGGCCTCCTTCGCGAAGAACGTGAAGGACATCCTCAAGGTGCAGGATGGCGACGCGAAGCTGTCTGCCAAGGCGGTGGTGATTCAGGGTCCGCAGAGCTACGAGCTGACCAACGGCGCGGTGGTCATCGCGTCGATCACCTTGTGCACCAACACCAGCAACCCCTCCGTGCTGCTGGCGGCGGGCTTGCTGGCGAAGAAGGCCGTCGAGCTGGGCGTCACCGTGAAGCCCTGGGTGAAGACGTCGCTCGCCCCTGGCTCGCAGGTGGTCACCGACTACCTCACCGAGGCCGGCCTCATGCCGTACCTCGAGGCGCTCGGCTTTCACGTGGTCGGCTACGGCTGCACCACCTGCATCGGCAACTCCGGTCCCCTGCCCCAGCCGGTGACGGACGCGATCATCAGCTCGGGCATCGCAGGCGCCGCGGTGATCTCGGGTAACCGCAACTTCGAGGGCCGCGTGCACCCGCACGTGCGCATGAACTTCCTCGCCAGCCCCCCGCTCGTGGTGGCCTACGCGATCGCCGGTCACACGAACTGGGATCCGAACAACGAGGCGATAGGCACCGACAAGAACGGCAAGGCGATCTTCCTGAAGGATCTCTGGCCGTCGACCGAAGAGCTCAACGCCGCGCTCAAGAGCGTGAAGTCGGAGCAGTTCAAGAAGCGCTACGCCGACGTGCTCAAGGGCGACGTGCAGTGGCAGGCGCTCCAGGTCAAAGAAGGCGCGACCTTCGAGTGGGATCCCAAATCCACCTACGTGCGGAAGCCGCCCTTCTTCGACAACATGCCCCGGGAGCCGCTGCCCGTGAAGGACATCACCGGCGCGCGCGTGCTGGCGCTGCTGGGTGACTCGATCACCACGGACCACATCTCGCCTGCCGGCGACATCGACAAGAAGGGCCCCGCCGCCAAGTACCTCGGCGAGCAGGGCGTCAAGCCCACCGAGTTCAACAGCTTCGGTGCACGGCGCGGCAACCATGAGGTGATGATGCGCGGCACGTTCGCCAACATCCGCCTGAAGAACCTGCTGGTGCCGGGCATCGAAGGTGGCGTGACGAAGTTCATGCCGTCGGGTGAAGAGATGTTCATCTACGACGCGGCCATGAAGTACCAGGCGGCAGGCACGCCCCTGGTGATCCTCGCGGGCGCCGAATACGGCACCGGCAGCTCACGCGATTGGGCGGCCAAGGGCACCATGCTGCTGGGCGTGCGCGCGGTGATCACCAAGAGCTTCGAGCGCATTCACCGCTCGAACCTGATCGGCATGGGCGTCATCCCGCTGCAGTTCCAGGCGGGCGAAGACGCCACCACGCTCGGCCTCAAGGGCAACGAGTCGTACAGCATCGCCGGCATCGCGGAAGGTCTGGCCCCGGGCAAGAAGCTCACCGTCACTGCGAAGAGCGACGACGGCACCGCCAAGACGTTCCTCGCCACCTGCCGCATCGATACGCCCAACGAGCTCGACTACTACAAGCACGGCGGCATCCTGCAGTACGTGCTGAGCCAGCTCGCGAAGAGCTGAAGGCCGTGAACTCCCTCTCCCCTCCGGGGTGTGGGGCGGGGTGAGGGGCCATCAGCTCAACGAAGCAATCAACTCGGGAGCCTCGACGAAGGACGTCTTGTCGGGCCGCCCTTCCGCCCAGAACAACCGCGAGTCCACCAACCGCGGAGCCACGAACAACACCAGTGAACTGCGAGTGCCGTAGTTCATCTCGGGCCAATC
>JANODF010000960.1:0-19544 GCA_031412555.1 Archangium sp.
GCGCAGGCGCTCCTGAAAGCGGTTGCTGATCTCCATGGTGACGATGATGCGTTTGTCACCGAGGTCGGGCGCGAAGCTGATCTTCGAGACCTTGCCCACCGTCAGACCGCCCAGGCGCACCGGGGAGTCGAGCGCGAGACCGTCGACGTTCTCGAAGGCCCCCGTGTAGACGTTCGCTTCTTCGAAGAGCCGGCGCTCCTTGCCGATCACGAAGACCACGATGCCGGCCAGGGCGAGGCCGAGCGCGATGAACAGCCCCGCGCGAATGATCACGCGCCGTTCACGCTCTGCTGGATTGACGGGTGCGTCTGCCATGGGTCAGCTCTTCCTCGCGTCGAAGAACGCGCGTACGTCTGGGTTCGTCGAGGCCTGCATCTCTTTGACCGTACCGCTGGCCACGATCTTCCGTTTCGAGAGCATGGCCATCCTGTCACTGACTCGAAACGCACTGTCCATGTCGTGGGTGACCACGATGGAGGTGCAGCCGAGTTGCTTCTTCATCGAGATGATCAGCTCGTCGATCACCCGGGTGCTGATGGGATCGAGGCCGGTGGTCGGCTCGTCGTAGAGGATCACCTCGGGCTCGATGGCGATGGCGCGCGCGAGGCCGACCCGTTTCCGCATGCCGCCGGAGAGGTCTGACGGCCGCATCTGCTCGATGCCCGGCAGGTTCACCATCTTGAGGTTCTTCGCCACGCGCTCGGCGATCTGCGTCTCGCTGAGTTCTTTGAGGTGCTCGCGCAGGGGGTAGGCGATGTTTTCGCCCACGGTGAGCGAGTCGAACAACGCCGCGCCCTGGAAGACCATGGCCACGCGTTTGCGCACTTCGCGGATCTCGTGTTCGCCGAAGGTGGTGACGTCGGCGCCCTCGAACCAGATGTGCCCGCGATCGGGGTAGAGCAGGCCGATGAGGCACTTGAGCATCACGCTCTTGCCGGTGCCGGAGCCGCCGATGATGGTGAGCGTCTCGCCGCGTTTCACCTCGAGATCGAGCCCCTCGAAGATGCGCTTGGTCCCGAACGCCTTGTAGACGTTCTTCCAGCTGATCAACGTCTCGCCGACGGCCGTGTTCGTCACAGGGCGAGGAACAGCTTGGTGAGGAAGAAGTCCGACAGCAGGACGCCGACCGACGTGATGGCCACCGTCTCGGTGGTGGCCCGGCCGACGCCTTCGGTGCCGCCGCTCACTTCGAAGCCTTTGTAACAACCGACCACGGCGATGATGATGCCGAAGACGGCGCTCTTGGCGATGCCCGAGGTGAAGTCGAAGATGTCGGCGGTCTCCACGGCCGAGCGGAAGTACTGCTCCATGGGGATGTCGTATTGCGTGGAGCCGACCACGCTGCCCGCCACCAGCCCGAACACGTCGGCCAGCGCGGTGAGCGTGGGGATCACGATGAAGCAGGCGATCAGGCGCGGCGTGACCAGCTTCTTCACCGGGTCTGCGCCGAGCGCAGAGATGGCGTCGATCTGCTCGGTCACCTTCATCGAGCCGAGCTCCGCGGTGATGCCTGAGCCGATGCGCGCGCCCACGGTGAGCGCGGTGAGCACCGGCCCCAGCTCGCGGAACAGCGTGAGCACCACCACCTTGCCCACGGTGTGCTGAATGCCGAAACGCGCCATGAAGAACGCGAACTGCAGCGTCATCACCAGGCCCGCGAAGACGGCGGTCAGGGTGGCCAACGAGAGCGAACGCGTGCCCAGCATTTCGATCTGGTAGGCGACGGTGCCCATCGAGAACGGCCGGGTGAAGGCGCGCCTTGCCGCTCGCACCAGCATCACCATCATGCCGCCGAACGCGCCGAAGGCGTCCTGCACGCGCGCGGAGAACGGAATGATCGCAGCCAGCTCCTGCTGGACCATGTCGGAGAGCTCGGTCTGGGCCGGCTCTTCCGGGTGCTGGGGCGAACTGTCCGTCACGGCGCGCGCTCCTGGCGGAAGCCGGCGATCAACGCGTCGAACTCAGCCTGGTGCACCGCTTCGAGACCCGTGGGGCTGGCGTAGGTGAAGTCGTGCACGCACCCGTTCTTCTTGAGCACCACCAGGTCGAGCGAGACCGGCACACCGTCGAGTTTCGCCCTCACCAGCGAACGCATCGCTTCGCGGCCGTCGAGCTGGAACCGGGTCTTGCTGAGCCACTCGCGGTCGGTGAAGCCGATCACGAGGTGATTGGTGAGCACCTCGAGCTGCGGATCTTCGTGACCGGTGCAGGTGGCGTTGATGCCGATCACGTGGCCTTGATCGGAGACCCAGGCGAGATCGTTGTCGTCGAAGCCCGCGCGGCGCCAACCCTGCGGTTCGACCACGCGGTACGAGAGGCCGTCGCGGGTGAACTTGTCACCCGTCAGTCCGCCTCGACAGCCCGAGCTCAAGACGACCAACCCCAGGACTGTGATGCTGCGAAACATGTGGGCGGCAGTGTGCCCCATGATCGACCCGCGATGAAAAAATTGACTCTGTACGGCCGTTCAGGAACCATACTGAACAGAGATCCAGCCTCACACGGAGCCGCCCCATGGAAGACATCACCGATCGCCAGAAGGAAATCCTTACTTTCATTCAGCGAACGACGGAAGACCGCGGCTTTCCCCCGACCATCAGAGAGATCGGCGAGGAGATGGACATTCGCTCGACCAACGGGGTCAACGACCACCTGAAAGCACTGGAGCGCAAGGGCTTCTTGACCCGCGGCGAGCAGCAGAGCCGGTCGCTGGTGCCCACCAAGCGGGCCCGCATGATTCTGGGGCTCGGGTCGAAGAAGAACTCAGACCCGACGATGCTCGACATTCCCCTGCTCGGCCGCGTGGCGGCAGGTGCGCCGCTCCTCGCGCAGGAGAACGTGGAAGACACGGTGCGCATCGACAGCTTCCTGCTCGGTGGCAATGGGAAGGAAGTGTTCGCGCTGCGGGTGAAGGGCAGCTCGATGATCGACGATGGCATTCACGATGGTGACTTCATCTTCGTGAAGAAGGCGCCGAGCGCGGCGGTGGGCGAGATCGTGGTCGCGTTGATCGAGGATGAGGCCACGGTGAAGCGGTACTTCCCCGAAGGCGATCGGATTCGGTTTCAGCCGGCGAACAAGGACATGCAGCCGATCTACGTGGCCAAGTCCGAGTTTCGGCAGACGATGATCCTGGGTCGGGTCGTCGGCGTGTACCGCAAGATGATGTAACTGACTCAATCCCCTCTCCCTCTGGGAGAGGGTCAGGGTGAGGGCGCCCCATAGCGCCTCCCCAGATCACTCATTCTCGGCCTGCGGCGGATCCCGAGCGGGCGAGAGCCCGAAATGGAGGAGCGTCTACCGGAGCCTGCTTCCGTGCCTGAACCGGGCGGGCCCCTCGAGGCAGAGTCCACGAGTCCACCGAGCCAACCTTCACTTTGTCATCAAAGTCCCCAGCCGGAGATCCCCGGAGAGGGGCTTCGACCCTCAGGGATTTTGTTGACAAAGTGCGAGTTGGCTCAACGCCAACCTCATTCAGCTCCCGAGCGCGGCGAGCTCGCTGCTCGCCTCTTCCCAGCGCGCCATCGCCTTCTCCAACTCAGCCGCCGCCGCCGAATGCGCATCGAGCACCGGCCGCGACTTGTCGTAGTTCGCCATGAACTCCGCGTCGACGAGCTGGGCCTCACGCGCCTTCTGCGCGACCTCGAGCTCGGCAATCTTCGCCTCGAGCTTCGTGATCTCCTTCTTCAGCGGCCCCATGCGCTGACTGCGCGCCTGCCGAGCCTCTGCTTCGGCCCGCTTGCGATCCTTCTCGGGCGCCTTGTTCGCCGCGCCCTCCCCTTCCGGCTGCGCATCCGCCCCACGAGCCCGCGCGGCCGCTTCACCATCCAGGTGCAGCAGGTAGTCCGCCAGGTTCCCCGGGTACGGCACCACCTTGCGATCGCGCACGTCCCACACGTGGGTCGCCAGCGCGTCGAGGAAGCTGCGGTTGTGCGAGACGAACATCAACGTGCCCGTGTAGCCCTCGAGCGCTTCGATCAACGCCTCCGACGAATCGAGATCGAGGTGGTTGGTCGGCTCATCCATCACCAACAGGTTGGCCGGCTTGAGCAGCAACTTCGCCAACGCCACACGCGCGCGCTCACCACCCGAGAGCACACCGATCCGCTTGTCCACGTCGTCGCCTGAGAACAGGAACGAACCCAGCACACTCCGCACGAACGACTGCGGCTTGTCGGGCACCAGATCCATCATCTCCTGCAGGATCGTGTGATCCCGATCGAGCGTGTCGGCGTGATGCTGCGCGTAGTACCCGAGCACCACGTTGTGCCCCAGCGTCGCCGAGCCCGCATCGGCCTCGAGTTCGCCTGCGAGGATCTTGAGGAGCGTGGTCTTCCCCGCACCGTTCAAGCCCACGATCGCGATGCGCTGACCGCGCAGCACCTGCGCGTCGAGGTTGTCGTAGATGACCTTGTCGCCGAACGCCTTGCGGATGCCGGTGAACTTCGCGACCTCGCGGCCGCTCTGCGCCACCACGGGGAACTTGAACGAGACCACCGCGCGATCCTGGTGCAGCTCGACCGTCTCGAGCTTCGCCAGCTGCTTCATCTTCGACTGCGCCTGGGCCGCCTTGCTCGCCTTGGCCTTGAAGCGGTTGATGAAGGTCTCCAGCTCGGCGCGCCGGTTCTCCACCTTCTCGGCCTGCACCAACAAGCGCTCGTATTCTTCTGCGCGCTGCTTGCGGTAGTCCTCGTAGTCGCCCGACCAGGTGCGAACGCCTTCGGTCTCCAGCGAGACGACCTTGTTGATCTGCCGGTTCAAGAACCCGCGGTCGTGGCTGATCAGCACCATCGCCTTGCGCGATCGCTTCAGGAACGCGTCGAACCAGGACAACGTCGGCAGGTCGAGGTGGTTGGTCGGCTCGTCGAGCAGCAGCAGATCAGGATCCTGCAGGAGCAACCCCGCCAACGCCGCGCGCATGCGCCAGCCACCCGAGAACTCCGTGGTGACCCGCGAGAAGTCGGAGACCTTGAACCCCAGGCCCAGCAGGATCTGCTCTGCGCGGTGTTTGCCGAAGTGCGCGTCGAAGTGATCCCGCTCTTCGTGCAACTCGGCGAGCGTGGAGGCCAGCTCCATCTGCTCTTCCACCACCGACGTCGCGTTGAGCTGCTGCTCGGTGACCACCAACGCTTCATCGAGCCCATCGCGGCCCGGCACGGTCGACATCACCGCGTCGACCAACGAACCCGGAGGCAACGCCTGGAGATCCTGCGGCAGGTAGCCCACCCGCGACTTGCGGCGGAACGTGAGCGTTCCGTTGTCAGGTGTCACTTGCCCGATGAGGACCTTCAGCAGTGTCGACTTGCCAGTGCCGTTGGCACCCACCAGCCCGATCCGGTCGGTAGGACCAATGGTGAACGAACTCGCGTCGAAGAGCGTCTTCGACCCGTACGACAGCGACAGACCCTTGACGATGACGAGACTCACGGCGATCCGCGAATACCACGCACAGGCGAGCCGATCCGCGTAAACTCTGGGATACCGCAATGGCGAAGGAACCCTTCGAAGCCGTCAACGCCAATGAGCTGATCGGCAAGGTCCTCGACGGCCGGTACAAGGTCGAGTCCGTGCTGGGTCAGGGCGGCATGGGCATGGTCTTCAAGGGCATCCAGACCAGCGTGCAGCGCCCGGTCGCCTTGAAGACCCTGCACCCACAGCTGGCGATGGCGCCCACCTTCTTCGAACGGTTCAAGCGCGAAGCAGAGATGGCCAGCCGTCTCCACCACCCGAACATCATCACCATCTACGACTTCGGGAAGACCGCCGAAGGCCTCTGCTACTACGTGATGGAGATGCTGGAGGGCGAGTCGCTGCGCGATCGCATCAAGCGCGAAGGCCCGTTCACCCTCCGCCAGGCCGCCGCGATCATCGAGCAGTCGGCCGCCGGCGTGGCCCACGCGCATCACACGCAGGTCATTCACCGCGATCTCAAGCCGCACAACATCATGCTGACCTCGGTCGACGGCAACGAGTACGTGAAGGTGCTCGACTTCGGCCTGGTCAAGGCGCTGGAGCAGGAAGAAGAGGAGCAGCTCACCTCCACCGGCCAGGTGCTCGGCACGCCCCAGTACATGCCCCCGGAGCAGGCGGGCGGCGAGGTGGTCGATCAACGCTCTGATCTCTTCTCGCTGACCGGCGTCTTCTATTACTGCCTCACCGGGCACTCGCCCTACGGCGCCAACTCGGTGCGAAAGGCGCTCACCCTCGCGCTGGCCGCCAACGTTCCGCCCATCGACACCTACCGCAAGGGCTCGCCGGTACCGAAGTCGATCGACGAGTTCATGGTGAAGGGTCTGCGCCCCGAGAAAGAGGATCGGTTCCAGACCGCCGAAGACTTCGTGCAGTCGCTGCACGCAGCGCTCGCGGGCACGCCCGACTCGGTGCTCGACGCGGTGCCGATCTTCACGGCTGATCCGACGGGCAAAGAGAGCGGCAGCGGCTCGTCGTCGGCCTCCCGCAAATCAGGGGGCAGCCGGGCGAAAGGTCCTTCGAAGGCGATCTCCGCGGTGTCCCGGCCCCTGCCCCGTCAGGCGTCGCGAATCGAAGAGCGCGCCGTTGCGCCGCAACCGCAAGGGGTGCCGCTCGGTGCACTCGTCGGCGTGGTCGCGGTGATCGTGGTGCTGATCGGCGGCGCGGTGGTGTGGAAGATGACCTCCAAGCCGCCCGAGCCTGATCAGGTGCCGGTGCAGGTGGCCATTGATCAGCCCTCCACCCCTGTGACGCAGAAGGTCGAGCCCGCCCCGGCGAAGGTGGTGCTCAAGACGACCCCCGATGGCGCCGAGGTCCTGGAGGGCGGCGTGATGATCGGCAACACGCCACTGACGCTCGATTGGGCTCGAGGTTCGACGCGGGAGCTCACTTTCAAGCTCGCGGGGCACAAAGATCTCGTGAAGAGCCTCAGGTCTGAGGCTGATCAGTCTTTCGACTTCCAACTCGAGGCTGCCAGCTCACCAAAACCGCCCCCAGGCAAGAAGACCCCACCGAAAAAGGACCCCGACATCGGCGCGTTTGACTGAAGTTTCCAGGCGGGTCGCAAACCACCCCACCCGCTTCGGAAGGTATTTTTCGAGTCACATCAACGAGTTGAAGATCGGGGTGGCCGCCGCGCTTGGAGCGTTGGCGCGCTCGGGTATGGTCGCCGCGACCTTCCCGAGACCCCATGACAACCGCCCTCGCCAGCCCCGTCGCCTTCCGTGAGAAGGCTCCAGAACCGCTCTTCGGAGAAGGTCTGCCGCCGGCCAGCGCGTCGCTGCTTCAGGCGAAGATCAAAGATCTGACCCTCCACCTCGCAGGCACCCGCCTCGAGAAGCTCATTCAACAGCTCTACGAAGAACTCGAAGCGGCCGGCATCTCGCACCGCCCCGAGTGCTACCTCTCTGATCAATGGGGTTGCCCGTCGGGTGTGCCGGTCATCGGCATCCCCTTCTACCTGGCTGATCAGAACCTGCTGCAGATCGAAGACGCGCTGGGCGCCGGTGCCGAGAGCGAACGCGACATCATGATGTACCTGCGCCACGAAGCAGGGCACGCGTTCAACTACGCCTACAAGCTCTACGAGACCGAAGACTGGAAGAAGCTCTTCGGCGACTTCGGCAAGCCCTACCTCGACACCTACAAGCCGCACCCCTTCAGCCGGAAGTACGTGGCGCACCTGTCGGGCTGGTACGCACAGAAGCACCCCGACGAAGACTTCGCGGAGACCTTCGCGGTCCTGCTCACGCCCGGTAGCAACTGGCTGGAGCGGTACAAGGGCTGGGGCGCGCTCAAGAAGCTCCAGTACATGCAGGACGTGATCATCAAGGTCGGCCGCACCGATCCCCCCGTGACGCTCGATGAACGCGACATGGACGTGACCGAGATGGAAGAGACGGTGCTCGATCACTACCGCCAGCGCGCGCTGGAAGAGAAGATCGACCTCTCCATCGGTGATAAGCTCGACCAGGACCTCGTCGCGTTGTTCGAGCCCGAGTCGGTGGGCACCACCCGCGCCGACACCCTGCTGCGCGCCGAACGCCAGGCGTTGATCCATGCAGTCACGCAGTACTCAGGTGTTTCGCGCGCGGTGGTGAAGTCGGTGCTCGATCATCTGCTCGAGCGCGTCACCGAGCTCAAAGTCACCGTGCACCGCGACAAGGCGCGTGACTACACGACCAAACTCACCGTGCTGCTCACCACGCTCGCGATGAACTTCCTCTACACGGACAAGTTCTTCGACGCCGACTGATCGAAAGCAGATTACAGTGAGCGGCGAATGGCAGCCGCCACTGTTCCTCCGCTGAAGATCTCCGTTTTGCATTACCAGCCGTCGGGCGACCCGATGGATCCCGTGGTCCAGGACGTCAGTGACGCCCTCACCGCGCTGGGCCACACCACCAGCTTCATCGCCGTGCACGATCGGGTCTTCGATCTGCTCAAGGCGATCGAGAAGCAGAAGCCCGATCTGGTCTTCAACGTCTGCGAGACCTTCGCCGACGACTACCGGCTCGAGGTGAACGTGGCCGCCGTGCTCGAACTGGCGCGCGTGCAGTTCACGGGCTCAGGCACCGCCGGGCTGCTGCTGGCGCAAGACAAGATCCTCACCAAGCAGCTGCTCGAGTACCACGAGGTCAATACGCCCAACTTCCTCACCTTCGATGGTGAGGCGTTCGAGGCGTTCGGGCGCATGAACTTCCCGTTGATCGTCAAGCCGGCGCGCAGCGACGCGTCGATCGGCATCGGGCAGCACTCGGTGGTCAAAGACTGGGACGAGCTGACCAAGCGCGTTCGCGAGATCCGCAAGACGCTCAACGACGAGGCGCTCGCCGAGGAGTTCATCGACGGGCGAGAGGTCTACGTGGGCGTGATCGGCACGTCGACCCGGCCCGAGATTCTGCCCATCGTCGAGCTCGATTGGGGCGCGTGGAACCCCGACGTCCCCAAGGTGAGCGACCGCATCGTGAAGTTCGGCGACATCGGCGAAGATCACCCTCACCTGGTGATCGCCGAAGACATCTCGCCCGAGCTCAAGGCCCGCATCGAGCGCAGCGCCCTGCTGGCCTACCGGGCCCTCAAGATTCGCGACTACGCGCGCGTCGACTTCCGCATCTCCAACAAGACGGGCGAGCCGTTCGTGCTCGAGGTGAACCCCAACCCGTACCTGGAGAAAGACAGCGAGTTGGCCATGGCTGCCGAACACCGCGGGCTCAACTACGGGCAGCTGATCGAGCAGATCATCGAATCAGCCGCCGACCGCTACGGCCTCAAGGTGAAGGCCGACAAGCCCACCACCGGTGAGACCCCGGCTGTCGAAGCAGCGCCCAAAGAGCAGCGCGCCAACACCTGATGAACCTGTAGCACCCTGTGTGCGGGGGAATTGTTGGGCGAATTGCTTGATCCGCGCTCGGTCCGGCTCTCACAATCGCCCCCCAGTCCACTGCAAGGAGCGCCCATGAAGAGCCGTTTTCTCCGCACCCTCGCCATTTCGATGGCCACCGTCTTGTTCTCCACCGGCTGCATGATGTCGCGCCTGGTGGATCGCGCGTTCCTGGGCATCACGGTGAAGCGGCCGTCGTACGGCGATCGCAAGACCACCGGCATCTTCCTGCTGCCCTTCACGTTCGTGCTCGACGTGGCCACCTTCCCCAGTCAGGCGTTGCTGGTGGTGATCCTGGGCGACAACTTCCCCTTCACCGATCCGCCCGACGCGCTCTCGAACATGACGGTGATGCTCGACTCGCCGCAGTTCAAGCAGCTGGGTGAAGCCGAGCAGGCCATCGCGACCGCCGAGCTCAAGCAGCTCATTCTCGATCGCAAGCTCACCCCCAACACGGCGCTCGCGCTCAACGAAGACGGTCACTGGACGGTGGTCGAGCTGAGCGCCGACACGCGCAACCAGCTGATCGCCCGCGCGCAGCAGCCTGACGCGCCCGAAGCGCTGGTCTGCACCCGCTAACTAGAGGTTGCCGTCGAGGAAGGAGAAGGTGTCCTTCCAGCAGCGTTGGGCCTGAGGCGTGACCACGAAGGCATGAAAAGCATGAGGCCCGCGGGGATACTCGCGGGCTTCGCTTTTGGTGGAGCCCAGCAGGTGCAGCGCCTTCACCATGCGCTGCGTATCGCCCATCAACAGATCCCACGTGCCGCAGGGCAGGAAGAACGGCGGCAGCGGTCGGTCGATGCTCTTCAAACCCTCGAAGGCCACCACCGGGTTGGCGAGCTCCAGCGTGCGTCGATCTCGCAGCGTCACGCCGTGCAGGTACGCGTCGGTCACCTCTTCGATGCGATCGCGGAAGAACGAGGCGTGGTGCGAGAACCGTTCGGGGTTGCTCACTTCGAACAGGCCGCATGCAGCGACCACCGCTTTGGGCGTCACCCCGGTGGCGAAAGCGTCTCGGGCGTACGGCTCGTCGCGGCGCTGATGCGTCATCAGGGTGAGCGAAGCGGCCAGGTTCGCGCCGGCCGATTCACCCGCCACCACCACGCGTGAGAGATCACCGCCCAGGCGCTCGGCGTTCGAGACCAGCCACTGCCAGGCCGCGCTGATGTCTTCCACCGCGCCGGGGAACGGGTGTTCGGGAGCGAGGTGGTAGTTCACGTTGACCACCAGGTAGCCGCGGCGCGCGTAGACGAGGCCGAAGAGCCAGTGCGTGTCCTTCGACATGAACCGAAAACCGCCGCCGTGCACGTAGAGCACGATGGGCAGCGGGCCCACCGCGTTCCGGGGGCGGTACACGTCGAGCGTGTGCGCCGCCCGGCCGGTGCGACGGTAGGGAAGATTCTTCTCAACCGAGATCGAATGGAAACGAGGGGAGGCGACCGGCAGCCACCCTGCTCCTTTCGCCGCTCCGAGGAAGAAGCCGTCCGTGACGGCCGCGCCCACCCGGCGGCGAAGGCGCGCCCTCAGACCCAGCGACGGACGTTCGATGCGGAGAAACTCGGTCGACACGACTTCAGACTCCCATTGCAGCAGAGACGGCGTCGACCACGTCTTTCTCGGTCGGGAACCGGCCCATTTCCTTCTTCGCGACGACTTTTCCGTCGACGGCGACTTCAAAGATGCCGCCCGAGCCTCTGATGAATTCAGCTTCGAGTTCGAGTTCTTCCTTCAGCGCGTCTGCCGCACGGGCAGCTCTGGCCAGGTAGCCTCAGGCCGTGCAGTAGGTGATGGTGATCTTCGCCATGCGGTGCTCCTTCAGGTGGTGTGCATCAGTTCGTAACCGAGCTTGGTCACCAGCGCCAAGACGACCAGCAGCACCACGCGACGCACCAAGGTGTCACCACCCTTGACCGCGAGGTGGGCGCCGAGGGTGCCCCCGATGAACTGGCCCGCAGCCATGGGGATGGAGACCTTCCAGATGACGAAGCCCTTCCAGGTGAGGAAGAGCATCGCGGCCAGGTTCGAGGCGAAGTTCACCACCTTCGCGTTGGCCGAGGCCTCCTGCAGGGTGAGGTGGAGCAACACCACGAAGCCGATGATCAAGAAGGTTCCGGTGCCCGGGCCGAAGAAGCCGTCGTAGGCGCCGAGGAACAGGGCGAGGAAAGCGGTCTTCATTCCTGCGCGGGGTGAAGGCACGCCGGTCTGCACCGCGGGCGGGCGCACGAAGGCGACCACGAAGCCCGCCACCACGAGCAGGATGAGCACGAGGGGCTTGAGCACTTTGGGATCGAGCGCGGTCAGCAGGGCCACGCCAGCGAAAGAACCCAGCATGCCCAGGGGGAAGAGCACCTTCGCCCGCTTCGAGTCGATCAGCTTCGCGCGCCAGAATCGGAGCAACGCCGCCCCGCTGCCGAAGACCGCGGAGCCCTTGTTGGTGCCGAAGACCATCGGGGTGGGCATGCCCGTGGCGAGCAGGGCGGGCACGGTGAGCAGGCCTCCGCCGCCGGCGATGGCGTCGACCAGGCCCGCCAGCAGCGCGACGAAGAAGAGGCCGACGATGATGAGCGGCGAGAACTCCAAGACGAGGTGCCTCTACGACACAACGCCCCGCGAGTCGTCGGCGATCAGAACTCGAGGATCAGCGTCGAACCGTCTTGCGTCGCGCGACGGGGCGCACTGTCGAGATCGATCACGATGCGCGTTCCGGTGGGCTGCTTTCCGAGGCGCACGGCTGTCGCGTACGGGGGCGACGAAGAAGCGGTGTGGCTCTTCTCGGGTGAGGGCCCGCTGAGATCGAAGACGGCGCGGGGCGGGCCTGTCAGCAGGAACGCGCGGGTGAGTTTGGCAGCGGAGGTGAGCTCGGGGGTGAGTCGCAGTTCGGTGCCGGCGATCGTCCAGGTGAGATTCGTCGCGGCGCCGGAAGGCAGCTTCACGCGGCCTTGTTGATCAGGCTTGTTCGCGCGTTGAGGAGCGGGTTTTGAGGGAGACGCGGTCGCCGCGAGTGGAGTCGCGGGGGCAATTGCACCGTTCGCCCCGAGCGCAATCGAGGGTGCACCTTCGGCCCGCGGCGGAACTGATCCCTCGACTTCGCTCGGGATGACCGGTGCTGGCTCGACTTCTTTCGCGATGACCGGTGTTGCCTCGACTTCTTTCGCGATGACCGGTGCTGCTGGCCCCTCACCCCGACCCTCTCCCCGAGGGGGAGAGGGAGAAACGTGGACGATCGGGGGCGCGGCGACGAACTCCAGCGCGGGCACTTCATCTTCCAGCTCAGGCTCAGACCCGCCCCAGAAAACGAACACCGCGAGCGCCGCAGACGCGACCAACGCCACTCCAGCCGCGAGCGGAAACCACTTCATCCACCGCTTCTCAGGCGGCGCCAGCGCGAGCGGCTTTCCCTGATCGAGGTTGTGCACCAGGTACCGCACCAGCTCCTCAGCGCGCGGGTGCATGAACTCGGTGAACTTCACCCCGCAGCCCGGGAAACGCTCCGTGACCTCGGTGGTATCGGCCCCGGTCCAAACCACTTCGGCCTGGGCGAGCGCGAGCGCACGGCCCCCGGCCTCCAGCGAAAGGGCCACCTTCGTACCGGTCGGCAACGGCTCGGGCATGCGCACGAAGAGCCCATCGCGCGACACGTTCGAGGTGACGGTGCGAATGACGCGCGGCTGGCGCTCGAGCGTCACCACCCGAATGGGGTGCTGAAAGCGGACCCGCGACTCGCGTTGTTGCCGTTCGATCAACACGGCCCAAGTGTCCGCTACAGGAAGCCACAGGCAAGTTTCCGGCGACTGCGGCACCATGGCGCAGTGCGTGAACACTGGAGCCAACGGCGCGCCCTGCCCGCCCCTCAATTCGAGGCCTTGCGAGACACCTTCCTCGCCTCGCCCCTCGTGGGCGGGAGCACGCTCGCGGGGCCCTTCGAGTCGAGCCGTGGTTTCGCCGTCACCTTTCGTGAAGGCGGCCGGGCCCGGGTGCTCGATCGGTTCCCCGCGCTCGCCCCTCACTTCGATCGCGTGCTCGGAGCCCCCGCCATCCGCGCGCTCACGCCCTTCTGGCGCCGCACCCTCACCCGCATTCCCAACGCCTGGTACCTGAACGTGCTGCTGGTCTCCCCGGGGGGAACCGTGGCGCGCCACATCGACGCCACCCTGCGCAAACCCAGCGAGACCGAAGACGCGGTGCCCGAGGTGGTCTCGGTGCTCTACCTCACCATCCCCTCGAAAAAGGGCGGCGAGCTGCGCCTGTGGAATGGCCCGTCTGAGATCGCCCGGCTGGTGCCCGAAGAGAACGCGCTGCTCCACTTCCGCGGAGATCTCGCCCACGAAGTGTGCGCCTTCGAAGCACCCGAAGGGGCGCTGCGCGCGAGCCTGGTGATCGAGCAGTACCACTTCGCGCCCGACGCGCTGGCCCGGCTGCCCGACTTCCAGCTCGAGTCACGCGCCGGCTTCAAGGCCTACCTGAAGCACCACTCAGACCGCCCGGCGGGCTCCTTCGACCTGGACTCCTGACGACTCGAGCCGCGCCGCCAGCCGGGCCCGGTACTCGTCGATGGGAAAGAGATCGACCTCCGCCCCGCCCCGCTTGGTGCCGTCTTCGTGAAAGTCGAACGGGTCGTCGATGTCCTTGATCAGGCGCAGCATGTAGATGTTGAGCAGCGCGACGGTGGGCACGATCACGAACTCCGCGATCGGGGTCTTGAACTTGGCCACCATCATCAGCGTGAGGATCATCACCAGCAGCACCTCGAGCAGCGCGTACGCCGGGGGGAGAAACCCGGTGCGGCTGATCACATCGATGCGGCTGATGGACTTGCGCAGCTTGTCGAGCGGCGAGAGCGCGTAGCCGGCTGTGCTGCCAGCGCCGTTCTGAGCCAGGTAGGCGAACGCCTCACTCATGGCGGACAGGGCGGCGAACACCTGAGCGGTCGTCTGCTTCTTCACCAGCCACGCCTTGATCGCGTCGGTCAGGGTGAGCAGGTGGCGCTGGAGCACCCTCGCCTCGACCGCCGGCTTCTGCATCACGGCCAGGGCGAACATGTCGTCGATGGCCTCGAGCGTGGTGGCCACTTCACCCGGGAGCTTCTCGCTCTCCTTGTAGTCGGACATCGTGCCCGCGAGCAGGAAGCCCGTGAGGAACACCGCGCCCGTGAGCACCACGCCGACGTCGGAGAACTCGACGACGCCGCCGAAGTGCACCACGAACTCCAGGAACATTTTGAGCCCGGTGACCGCGGCTACGAACGGCAAGGTCGTCAACATCAGCTTCCACTTGAGCAATGGGTCCTCTCCTCGAAAGGCAGGAGCAGGCTACCTCACTCGGCGCTAACGTCGAGGCATGCGATTCAAGGGAACAGACAGCTACCTCACCAGCGAGAGCCTGCGCTCCGCGGTGGATTGCGCGCTGGTGCTCCAGCGACCCCTCCTGGTGAAGGGTGAACCGGGCACCGGCAAGACCCTGCTGGCCGAGGCCATCTCCAGTGCGCTGGGCCTGCAGCTGCTGACGTGGAACGTGAAGAGCACCACCCGCGCGCAAGACGGGCTCTACGTCTACGACGCCGTGCAGCGCCTGCACGACTCGCGGTTCAACGATCACGACGTCAAAGACATCGAGAAGTACATCAAGCTCGGGCCGTTGGGAGAGTCGTTCGCCGCCCCCGAACGCAAGGTGCTGCTGATCGACGAGATCGACAAGGCCGACCTCGAGTTCCCCAACGATCTGCTCCATGAGCTCGATCGCATGCGCTTCCGGGTGATCGAGACGGATCGGGAAGTGGCGGCCCAACAGCGCCCGGTGGTGATCATCACCTCGAACAACGAGAAGGATCTGCCCGACGCCTTCTTGCGCCGCTGCGTGTTCCACTTCATCGAGTTCCCCGAGCAGGAGCTGATGAAGCGCATCGTGGCCGTGCACCACCCCGACCTGAACGACCGCATGATCGAGCAGTCGCTGGAGATCTTCTACCAATTGAGAGCGCTCACCCGGCTGCGCAAGCGCCCCACCACCAGCGAGCTCATCGACTGGATCTCCGCGCTCAAAGCCTCGGGCATCTCCACCGTGAAGCTCGACGAAAACCTTCCCTTCCTCGGGGCGCTGCTCAAGCGCGAGCAGGATCTCCAGGCGTTCGCCGAGACGTTCGGGGGCAACAAGCGCACGAGGGCGTGAGGAAACACGATGTTCATTCCCTTCATCTACGAGCTGCGCGCGCGGAAGGTGCCGGTGGGCACGCAGGAAGCCGTTGCGCTGGCGGGCGCTCTGAAGGCCGGCCTGCACGACAGCTCACTGGACGGCTTCTATTACGTCGCGCGCGCGCTGCTGGTGCACGACGAGAAGCACCTCGACGCGTTCGATGAGGCGTTCGGCAAGAGCTTCGAGGGCATCGAGGGCAAGTCGATCGAGCTGCAACAACAGCTGCTGGATTGGCTCAAGGACGCCGAAGAGCGGCTGCCCAACCTGACGCCCGAAGAGCGCGCGTTGCTCCAGCAGTTCGACCGCGCCGAGCTGGAGAAGCTCTTCGAAGAGCGCCTCCGCGAGCAGAAGGAACGCCACGACAAGGGCAACAAGTGGATCGGCACGGCCGGTACTTCACCGTTCGGCAACAGCGGGCGCGCCGCCCGGCCGGGCATTCGGGTCGGTGGCAAGGGCGGCATGAAGAGCGCGGTGTCGGTGGCGGGTCAGCGCAACTTCCGCGAGTACCGCGACGACCTGGTGCTCGACGTGAGGCAGCTGGCGCTCGCCTTGCGCAAGCTGAGGCTCTTCACGCGCGAAGGTCAGCCCGATGAGCTCGACATCGACGGCACCATCGACAAGACGGCGCGCAACTTAGGCGACCTCGAGGTGGTCACCCGCCCGCCCCGCAAGTCGAACACCCGGGTCATCTTGATGATGGACGTGGGCGGCTCGATGGATCCCTACGCGCACCTGGTCTCGCGACTGTTCACCGCGGCGAAGAAGGCCACGCACTTCAAGGAACTGCGCACGTACTACTTCCACAACTGCATCTATGGCCGCGTGTACAAAGACGCGCGCCTCAGCCAGCCGGTGAAGATCTCGCAGCTCTTCGCGGAGACCGATCGGAAGTACAAACTCATCCTGGTGGGCGATGCGCTGATGGCCCCCTGGGAGCTGATGAGCACCTCGGGCTGGCAGGAAGACGAAGGCGTGGAAGGCGTGATGTGGATGATGCGCCTGCGCGAGCACTACCCTTCGGCGGCGTGGCTCAACCCCGAGCAGCCTTCGAGCTGGTGGCAGAGCACCATCGATGTCTTGCGGCGCGTCTTCCCCATGTACCCGCTCACGCTGGAAGGCCTGGGTGACGCGGTTCATCAGCTGACCAAGGTGCGTGTGGCATGAAGAACGAAGCCGACCTGCTGGCCTGGCTCCCCACGATCGCCATCTTCGGTGGCCTCGAGGAGACGACGCTCAAGCGCATCATCAAGCTGATGGGCGAACACCACTTCTCCCCCGAGTCTGAGATCTGCACCCAGGGCGAAGCGGGCCGCGCGATGTTCCTGGTGCGCGAAGGCGAAGTGGTGGTCTGCCGCGACAACGAAGAGGGCCGGCGCATGAAGATGGTGCGCATGGGGCCGGGCGAGTTCTTCGGCGAGATGACCCTCATCGACATTCAGAAACGGTCGGCCAGCGTGGTGGCGCAGAAGCCGTCGCTGCTGTTCTCCTTGAGCAACCGCGACCTCTACACGCTCTACCAGGAAGACGTGCCGGGCTACGTGATGGTGCTCCAGAACATCTGCCGCGAGCTGTCGCGCCGACTCAGAGTCACCAATCAGCGACTTCAAACCATGGCGTCTGAACATGACGACGACGAGCACACGTTGATCCGCCCGGCCGTCAAACGAAGCTGACGTATTCCCTCTCCCCCCCGGGGAGAGGGTCAGGGTGAGGGGCCCAGCTTCACCACCACCACGACCTCAGGCTTCACCTTGAGAGCACCGAACATGGCGCTGAAAGGCTTGATGCCAAACGTTCGCTGATCGACGCGAAACTCGACGCTGGTCCCCGAGCGAGTCCCCCTCACCTCGTGAGTCTGGCCGTGAAGGGTCAACGCCCCCACCACGGCAGTCTCGGTCACCTGGGTCGAGACGAACCGAATCACCCCGTAGCGCTGCGACTGCAGCACTTCCTGAGTCGCGTTCTTCTCGATCTCCCCGAACTTCGAACTCGAGATCATCGAAGGCGCCTCCACCCCGTCCTTCATCGCGGTGACCACGCGCAGCGACGCAGGATCCAGCTCCAACTTCGCCGAGTTTCCCTCCACCTCGAGGGTGAACTTCGTCGCCTTCAGCTTGAGATCGTGGGCCACCGCGGAGAGCAGGCCCTCCTTGAAGCTGAACACGATGATCTCCGCTGACGATGCGTCGTAGCGCGCCATGGCGTCTCTCTGGCATAGAGCGCAGCGGCCGTGATCAAGAAGTTCTCCATCAGCCTCGTCGTGGCGAGCCTCGCACTGCTCGGGGTCGGATTCCTGCTCCCCCGCGGTTGGAGAGTGGAGCAGCACGTGGTGATCGCCGCCTCCCCCGCGCAGATCCACGCGCTGCTCTTCGACTTGAAGCGCTGGCAGGAGTGGTCGGTGTGGAACCGCACGATGGATCCGCTGCTCCGCAACACCTACGAAGGCCCGCATGACGGCGTGGGCGCGCGCTGGTTGTGGCTGGGCCCCACCATGGGCCGCGGCCAGGTGGTGATCGTCGCCTCCGATCCACAACGCGGCATCGAACTCGATGAAGCGATCGAGTCGGAGGTGGTGAACGCCCACGCCTCGTTGACCTTCACCCCTGAGGGTGACGCGACGCGGGTGACCTGGGTCGATGAAGGAACGCTCCCGCCCATCATGGGAGGCTTCTTCCGCGGCCTCGTGGAGGACCGGCTGGCCGAACACGTCTCGACCAGTCTTCGAAAACTCAAGGCCCTCCTCGAAGACCGGCCCGCCGGCTGAGCAGGTTGTCCGCGAGCACGGCTCGCGGTGTGTTCGAGGGACCATGAGTCCCGACTGGGGCAGCTGGAGCGACCGGTTTCGCTGGCGCGTCTCGAGGCGCGGCAACGTGGTCGAGCTGTGGGCCACGCCGGCTGCGATTGGGGAACAAGCGGCCCGCCTCGCGGACGAGCCGATTCGGGCGCTGACCATCGAGAACGCCGACGTCGCCGGGGTGGCCGCGCTCTCGTTGCGAGAGCCGTTTCGAAACCTGCGCCAGCTCTCGGTCGAAGCGAACGGTCTCTCCGGGGACCTGGTGGCCACGCTGGTCGAGCGGCTGCACTCGCCGCGGCTGCATTCGTTGTCGCTCTCCAGGGTGGCGCTCGAGGGCACCGGGCTCAAGTGGCGAAAGGTGCTCGCGGGGGCGGCTTGTCTGGAGAGTCTCGAGCTCACCGGCTGCTTCACCAGTGGTGATGCGGCAGCCGCCTTCCTGCGCGATGCGAAGCTGCCGCGCGTTCGCAGGCTTCGGTTGGCAGACAACGGTTTGGGTCACGGCGTCGAGGCGATCGCGCTCGAGCTCCGCCGCTCGGGCCGGCGGTTGATCGAGCTCGGGGTGGGGTCGAATGGTCTCGATGGTCCCTCGGTGTGCACGCTGCTCGACGGCCTGCGACTCGAGGAGCTGTGGCTCACCCAGAATCCGCTCGGGGCCGAAGGCATGCGCCGCATCGCGCGCGCGCTCGAAGCGCGGACCATTCGGCAGATCGGCCTGGCGCGTTGTCAGCTGGGCGACGCGGGAGCGCGCGCGATGACCTTGTGGCTGGGCGGCTCGACGCTCGAGCACGTGTACGCGGACGGGAATGGGTTTGGGGTCGCCAGCGCACGCCACTTCGCGACGCACTGGCGCACCAACCTGGGAGCGGCGCTGTTGCTCGCCGAGAACCAGCTCGGCGATGAAGGGGTGGAGGCGTTGGTGTCGACCTCGGCCGGCGAACGGCTGCGGCGGCTCGATCTGTCGGGCAATGGGCTGACGGCGAAGGCGGTGCGAGCACTGGCGCGATCTCCGCACCTGACGAAGCTGAGGGAGCTCGAGTTGAGCGACAACGAGCTGGGTGACGAAGGGGCGATCGCGTTGAGCGAGTCACCGCTGTTGGGCCGGTTGTTGGAGCTCGATTTGAGCGCGAACGGCATCGCGCGCGTCGGTGCGAGCGCCCTGGCGGACCGTGCGGGGAGACGGCTGAGGTCGTTCTGGTTGCTGCGGGGCAA
>JANODF010000961.1:0-4153 GCA_031412555.1 Archangium sp.
TTCAAGGCGCTGGCACCGGTCACGGCGTGGGGCTCTGTCAGCTCGGCGCGCGCGCTCTCGCGGAGAAGGGCGTCGACGTGAAGGGCATCCTCACCCGCTACTTCCCCGAGTCGCAGATCAAGCCAGCGCCTTGAGCCGGGCGAACAAGAACACCCGGCGAAACGCGAAGAAGACGGGGCCCTCGCCCAGCTCGCGTTGCAGCGCATCGCGATAGCTCGAACAGAAGCGTTCGAAGTCGGCCGGCTGCAATCGCGCGCGGTATGCGGAGAGCTGACCGCCTTTGGCGAACTCCACCAGCCCGTCCACCGACTGATGGAGCTGCGGGTAGTACCAGGTGCCCACCTTGCTCTGGGCGATGCGTGCGTCGCGCGCGAAGAGTTCGGCGTAGACCTCGGGTGACTCCACCGGCGAGCGGTAGCTGAAGCCGCCCAGCTCCGGCGCGAGTGAAGCCGCCGCCTCCAGTGTGCAGCGGTAGAACGGTGTGTCGGGGTTGGAGGGCATCTGCACCGCGAGCTCACCACCCGGCGCCACCAGCGCGAGCACCCGCGGCAGGTACGAGCGGTGATCGGCAATCCAGTTGAAGGCCGAGTTGCTCACCACGCGATCGAACGGCTGCGCGGGTAACGAGGTGGTGATGTCGCATTGCTCCAACGTCACGCCCTGAGCGGGCGCCGCGTTCTTGAGCATCGAAGGCGACGCATCCAGGCCCAGCGAGCTCGAGACCTGCAACGCCACGTGCGCCTTCGTGGTGAGCGCGCCCGTCCCACACCCCAGATCGAGCAGGGTGCCTCTGCGCGCGGGAGTGAGCAGGCGCAGCAGATCATCGAACGGCGCAGCTCGATCGGCAGCGAACCGCGCGTACACCTCGGGAGCCCACCCATCAGCGGTCGTCGCCATGGGTCGTTTCTAACGCGCCCTACCTGAACGCACAGTGGCTCCCTTGCGTGGGTGATTCGATGCGTAAAGATGCGCGAGCCCTTCGGGGCGAAAGGAGGTGGTGCCTTGCAACGACAGAAAGCAGGGACCATCTCCGCAGTGGTTCTCTGAAGCCTTGCCGGCTCAGGTGACACTGCGGAGTGGCCCGAAAGAAAGCTGTGGGAGCCGCCTCTGCAGTACGAGAGGCGGCTCTTCTTTTTCATGAGACCGCGATGGCGATTCTCTCCGACGACTTCCGCGCTGCTTCGGGCCTCAGCTGGGGCCACGCTCAATCTCTGTTCGGGGTGATGGGCCGGCCGCAGGTCGTGCTGCCCCTGCGCCGCGAGCGGCTGCAGACGCCCGATGGTGACTTCGTCGATCTCGATCGGGTGGATGGAAAACCCGGCGCACCGACGGTCATCCTGCTGCACGGGCTCGAGGGCTCTTCGGGCTCTGGCTACATCCAGCTGATGCTGCGCGACCTCGCCGCGCTGGGGTGGAGCGGGATCGCCCTCAACGCGCGCAGCTGCTCCGGTCAGCCGAACCTGCAAGCGGCCTCGTACTCGTCGGGCGACTTCCGCGATCTCGCATGGCTGGTGGGCAGGCTCGAGGGGCCGCTCTTCGCGGTGGGCTTCTCGCTGGGCGCCAGCGTGTTGCTCAACTTCCTCGCGAAGCATCAGGTCGCGGAAAAACTGAAAGGCGCGGTGGCGGTCTCCACGCCGTTCGAGCTCGCTCGCGGGGTGCGCTTCATCGACTCGGGCTCGGTGCTCTCGCGCGCGTACCTGCACCGATTCCTCCCGGCGATGAAGGCCAAGGCGCTGGCAAAAGCGACGGCGCACCCGAAACACTTCGACGTGCGCGCCATCGAGGCGGCCACCCGCATTCGCGACTTCGATCACCTGGTGACCGCGCCGCTCTTCGGTTTCTCTTCCGCCGAGGACTACTACGCGAAGTGTTCAGCCGGCCCGCAGCTCGCGTCGATTCACACGCGCACGCTGTTGCTCTCTGCACACGACGACGCGCTGGCGCCGCCGGTGCTTCCTGTCGACGTGACGAACAATGCCGCGCTCGACGTGCTGCTCACGCGGCGCGGTGGTCACGTGGGCTTCGTCACCGGCTCGCTCCTGCGGCCCGGGTTCTGGGCCGAAGCGCGCGTGCTGCAGTGGCTGCAGGAAGAAGCCCAGAGGTAGCCATCGAAGGAACAGAAGCACACCGTTCGCATCGAGCGGTGCGAGGGACTACTTCTTCTTCCCACCCGGCGGCTTGCCCACCGGCGCTTTACCCGCCTTGAGCGTCACCACGCAGTGCCGGAAATTCCCATCGATGATGGCGGCCACGAAACGCGTGCTGGGGTGAAACCAGGTCTTCATCAGCTTCGAGTCTTCGCGGGTCGCCGACGCGTAGCAGCTCTGCTTCTTGTCACCCGACATCAGGGTGAAGCCCGGTGACTCGCCGTCGGTGGCCAGCTCAGCCGAGATGGTGATGCCCGCCTGCGACATCGAAGGCGCGGGCAGCACCAGCTGGTTCTTCCACTGGTAGGGCGCCTTGTTCGGGTCGAGGAAACGCACGCACGACAGGGTGCCGTCTTCGCGATCCAGTCCATTGAGCGCGGCCGGCCAGCTGGGCTGGGTCTGATTCTCGCTCGCGCAGAAGTAGAGCTCGACCCGATCATCGTGGGTGTGCTGCTCGTACACGAGCCAGCTGCCGTCCTTCGACCAGCCGTGGAAGATCTCCGAATCGGCGACCGCGGCGCCGCTCAACAGCACGAAACAACAGGCGAAGAATCGCATCGTGGGCTCTGGACGAAAGGCGCGCTCAGCCATTCGATGCCGGCATGCCCGCATCGGGCAGTGCGGCAGGAACAGGCTCGGTCGCCGGCACTTCCGGAGGGGCGACCACCGGCTCGACCGGCGCCGGAGGGGGCGCCAGGGCCACGCGGTAGTTCTCAAAACCCTTCGGCAGGGTGACCACGAAGACCGGGTTCTCCTCGAGGTACTTCTTCTCGACGGGGAGCTTGAAGGTGCCGTCGGCCGCGGTGGTGACCTGCAGGCGGTTCTTCAGCTCACTCACTTCGACCCGCGCGTTGGGCACCGGTTTTTGGGTGTCGGCATCGATCACCACGAAGGTGACTTCTTTGCCGGCGGTCTTGGCAGTGACGAAGTCGGCGTATCGCGGCCGGAGCGCGCAGCCGCTCATGAGCGACGCGATGGAGACGACGATGAGAGTCAGACGCATGCGGCGGGTGTTACGCCGCCGCACGCGGCAAAACCAGCTCTTACAGCTTGGCGCCGGGGGTCTTCACGAACGCGGCGTTGAACTCGCCGATGGCCTTGTTCAGCTCGGCGTCGGAGGGGGCCTTGTTGACCTCGGGCAGCTTGAGGTCGACGGCGAGGCGCTTCTCGATCTGCGGGAACTTGGCCGCGCAGAACTCGAGGAACTCCTTGGCCCAGCGGCTGATGTCGACCACGGGGATCTCGCGCAGCCAGCCGCGCTTGGCCGCGTCGTCCTTGTTCATGGCCGCGTAGATCTGCATGACCTGCTGCGAGACCGTCAGCGGCTCGTACTGGGGCTGCTTGAGCAACTCAGTGAGGCGGGCGCCGCGGGCCAGAATGTCCTGAGTGGCCTTGTCGAGGTCGGAGCCGAACTGCGCGAAGGCCGCCAGCTCGCGGTACTGCGCGAGGTCGAGCTTCATCGAGCCTGCGACCTGCTTCATCATCTTGACCTGCGCGGCCGAGCCGACGCGGGACACCGAGAGGCCGACGTTGATGGCCGGGCGGATGCCGGCGAAGAACAGGTCGGTCTCCAGGAAGATCTGGCCGTCGGTGATGCTGATCACGTTCGTCGGGATGTACGCCGACACGTCGCCGGCCTGCGTCTCGATGATGGGCAGCGCGGTGAGCGAACCGCCGCCTTCCTGATCAGACAGCTTGGCCGCGCGCTCCAGCAAGCGGGAGTGGATGTAGAACACGTCGCCCGGGTACGCCTCGCGGCCCGGGGGCCGGCGCAGGAGCAGCGAGAGCTGGCGGTACGCCACGGCCTGCTTCGAGAGGTCGTCGTAGATGACGAGCGCGTGCTGCTTGTTGTCGCGGAAGTACTCGCCCATCGCGCAGCCGGTGTAGGGCGCGAAGAACTGCATGGGCGCGGGGTCGGCGGCGCTGGCCGCGACGATGATGGTGTACTCGAGCGCGCCGTACTTCTGGAGCTTGTCGACCACCTGGGCGACCGTCGACTGCTTCTG
>JANODF010000962.1:0-4235 GCA_031412555.1 Archangium sp.
GCCTGGCCACCGGCCAGCTTGCCGACCGCGAACACCAGCTTGCGCGTCATTTCGACCGCGGCAATCGCCACGTCGTAGGAGTTGTTCTGCTGCGTCAGCACGATGGTCTGAACCCGCGCGCGGGTACCGAAGTCGACCCGCTCCCAGGGCAGCTCGTTGATGGTCACCGAGCTGCACTCGAAGGCCTGGAAGATGTCGGCGCCGCGGCTGAAACGCAGCGACGTGGGCGTGGGCATTTCGCCGCGCGTCATCAGGTTGCAGATGGGCGTCGTGTTGGAGAACGTCCCGCTCACCAGCGCCTGGTTGAACAACACCGTGTTGGCCGAAGCCGCGGGCAGGGAAGAGACGGTCAACTCCCGTTGGCCCAGGCCCAGGCTGCCCGCTTCGCCGCGCAGGGTGGTCACGCCGCCCAGCTCGACCACCTGAAGCTCGTACCCCTGGCAGAGCGCGGCAGAGCGGTTCTCGATCAACACCGCACCACCGTCGGCCACGATGCGCGCCGAGGAGAGGTCGTCTCCATCGAGGTTGGTGCCCTGACCGCTGAAGCTCGACAAAACGAAGGTGCTGCTCGAGTTCACCGGTGGGGTGAGCTGCAGGCTGATGGCAGGCTGCGAGCAGCTGGTCGCGTCATCGCGGCGCACCCGGAGGCCGTTGATCAGCTCCGCGGTCTGCCACACGATGCTTGCGCCGTTTCCGGTGACTTCGCGAACGCAGGTGATCAGGTCGTTCTGCACCAGCCGGCAGCGGATCTCCTGCACGTTCGCGTTGTCGGCGCTCGCGGTGGCCTGGAAGATCAGCATCGTCTTTCCGATGTCGACCTGTGGGGGATCGACCGTGCAGTTGACCTGCGTCTGAAAGCTGGTCATCGAGCACTGGCCGCTGTTGACCACGCCCACCACCGAGAAGTTCTGCGTGCCCGTGCCGAACGAGGCCGTGGCGACGATGGCGTTGTTCCCGCCCGAGATGGTCTTCACGGAGAGGTTCCTCCGCGACTGGCCCGAGGCGATGGTCACGCTGGTGACCGCGGTGCTGCAGGTCGCGTCGGAATAGAACCGCAGGCCGCCGGGCATGCCTGATTGCAGGGTGACGGGCGCGTCGGCCATCAACGTGGCGGGGGTTCCGTTGCTGCGCGCTTCGATGGTGGCCAGGAAGCACAGCCCAGCAGACACCGGTGGCATCGGCTGCGGGTTCACGAACGCGAGCGCGTTGGGCGCCTGCACCAGCGTCTGCATCTGCGTGGCGGCGGTGAGCGCAGGCGCGGTCGCGGTGATGAAGGGTGAGCCCGCGAACGAGCCGCGGAAGTAGACGGAGGTGGTGTTGGCGCCCGGCACGATGACGTTGCTCGCGGGGAGCTGGCAGTTCGCGTCGCGGAAGAAGGTCAGGCTCGCCGGCGCTGAGGAGAAGGTGATGGTCGTCGGCGTCGTCACCGCGATCGGTTGGTCGAGCTGGTCGCGCACCTCGACGCGCACGGGCTGCGAGCAGGTTGCGGTGTAGAGGGTCTGCGAGGCCGTGGTGATTGCGAGGCGCGTGGGTACCGGGGTCACCACACTGCCGCCACCGCCACCGGTTGCGCCGCCGCCGCCTCCTCCGCCTCCCACGCCGCCACCAGTGGAGCCACCACCGCCGCCGATCTCGCCGCCACCGCCTCCGGTCGAGCCACCACCACCGCCGGTCTCACCTCCGCCCCCGCCGATTTCTCCACCGCCGCCTCCGGCTGATCCGCCGCCGCTTCCACCCCCGGTCACCGCGCCCCCGCCACCACCGACCTGGCTGGAGAGCACACACTCGCGCGCGCCAGAGACGGGCGAGCAGAGGTAGCCCGGGCCGCAGTCGGCATCCGTCGAGCAAGCGAAGCGGGTGATGTTGGGATCGAAGGCACCGCAGGTACATCCAGCGGCGAGCAAGGGCAGCACGAGGAGCCAGCGATTCACGCGGGCGAGACTAGTACGGCAATTCCATCAGGTGGGCCCCTCACCCCGACCCTCTCCCCGCTTCGCAGGGCGAGGGAGATCAGAGGCGAAGCACCTTCTTGGTCACCTGCCCGGCCTTCACCTCGACCTCGATGGCCAGGTCGATCTTCGCCTGCTCGTTCGACAGCTGCAGCCGGTGTCTCCCCGCCGGCAGCGCGACTTCGATCAACGGCGTGTCACCCAGCACGCGCCCGTTCAAGGACACGTGCGTCCACGGGTCGGTGCTCAAGCTGAGCTTGCCGCGCGCGACTTCGGCCTTTTCTTTCTTCGTCAGCGTCAGCACCACCATCAGCCGGTCGCCTTCCGCGCTCGCGGTGACGGTGCGCTTCACGTTCGAGTACCCGGCCAGCGCGGCCTCGACCGCGTGTTCCCCGGGCGTGATCTCCGAGAGGGTGAGCGGCGCCGTGCCCGCGGTCTTGCCGTCGATGGTGATGGTCGCGCCCGCGGGCTCGGTCTCCACCACGATGGAGGAGGACTTCACCACCACCGCCGGCACCACCTTCGGCTCGTTGGCAGGGCGCGGCGGCGCTTCGATCACCTCGACCACCGTGTCGGGAATGGGCTCGGGCGCAGCGGGCCCCTGCGTCAACACCTTCCACGACACCGCGCCGGCCATCAGCACCAGCGCCAGGGTGCCCACCGCGGCGATGGCCAGCTTGAGATTGCCGCTGCCGTCGACGCCCACGTTCATCTGCGAAGGCGTGCCGCTGGGCATCGACCGATCCGTGGGCGGCTTCATCACCTCGCCCACCTTCGACATGCTCACTTCACCACGCGCGGCCTTCTCGATCAGCTGCGTGCGCTCGGCGATGCGCGCCTTGAACAGCTTGTTCATCAGCTGCCCCAGCTCGCTGGTGGTCGGCCCACCACCCACCGACTGCAGCCACGTCTCGAGGGCGGCCTTGAAGTCCTGCGCGCTCTGGAAGCGGGTGGCCAGCTTCTTGTCGAGCGCCTTCATGATGATGTTCGACAGCTCGAGGGGCACGCCCGGGCTGCGCTCGTGCGGAGGCTCGATGGGGTCGTCGCTGATCAGCGTCTTCAGGATGCGGATCTGATCATCGAAGCTGAACAGGCGGCGATGGGTGACCATCTCCCAGAGCACCACGCCCATCGCGAAGACGTCGACCCGCGCGTCGAGCTCGGAGTCACCTTGCGCCTGCTCCGGCGCCATGTACGCGAACTTACCCTTGAGCTGCTGACCCTGCGTCTGGGTCGCCCGGTTGGCGGCGCGGGCGATGCCGAAGTCGACCAGCTTCACCTGGCCATCCCAGGTGAGCACGATGTTGTGCGGGCTCACGTCGCGGTGCACCACATTGAGCGGCTTGCCGTCGATGCCCGCGCGGTGGTGGGCGTGAGAGAGCCCTTCCAACGCGGCGATGGCGATCTTCACCGAGGCCTTCGGGTCGAGCGGCGCACCGGCCTTCGCGGCGGCGCGCGCGACGGAGACCAGGTTCTCGCCCGCGAGGTACTCCATCGCGATGTAGTAGGCGCCCGCGTGCTCCCCGAGGTCGAACACCTGCACGATGTTCGGGTGCGTCAGCTGCACCACGATGCGCGCTTCATCGAGGAACATCTCCACGAAGGCTTCGTCTTGCGAGAGCGACTCGATGATGCGTTTGACCACCACCAGGCGCTCGAAACCGCGCAGGCCGACCTGACGCGCCAGCCAGATCTCCGCCATGCCGCCGGTGGCCAGCTTCGCGAGGAGCGTGTACGCGCCCACGACGTTTCCGGGAGCCCAGCCCGGTGTGTCGTCCTGCGGATCCGTCATTTCGGGGCGGACTATGCAACACCGCCGGGCGCGCAGTCAGTGCGAAGTCAGGGGTATGGTGCGATCCGTGACGACCCTTCGACCCCTCGGTCTTCTCTGTGCGCTGCTCCCCTCGTTGACGTTTGCCCAGGTGGAGAAGGCCGAGAAGGCGGTGCGAGACCTGGAGTACCCCGAGGCGCTCAAGGCCCTCGAGGTGGCGCGCAAGCAGGTGGGCAACGACAAGGCCACCACCCTGCGCATCTACGAGCTGCAGGCGATCACCCTGGCGACGCTGGGCCAGGACGCCAAGGCGCTCAAGGCGTTCCAGGTGGTGTTCTCGTTGGTGCCTGAGTTCAAGCTGAGCGGCAACTTTCCCTCGCTGGTCTTGCCTTCGCTGATCAGGTGAAAGCGCACCTCTTTGATCAGCTTGAGCGGATCATTCGTCACCTCGACCTTCAGCTGCGTGACCAGCCCACCACCCGTCACCGCCGGGAGCTGCCGCGCGACGATGGGTT
>JANODF010000963.1:0-6219 GCA_031412555.1 Archangium sp.
CCCACCCAGCGGTTGTCACCCGCCCAGGGCGTCTGACCTATCTCCTTCCCGTCGATGAAGACGGTCGCCCCGGTCGGGGTAGAGCTGATGATGAGGGGGGCCGCGTCGTCCGAGAGCGCCTCATTCAAAAGCGAGGTGGCCTGCACGCCCAGCTCGGGAGGGCTCTCGAGTTGGGGCTTGAAGACCATCAACGCCACCAGCGCGATGGCGCCCAGGGCCACCAGGGCGATCACCACCTTCATCGCCCCTCGGCGCGGCGCGGGTGCCGGCGCTTCGTCGCGGAAGGTCTCGATGCGCTCTTCCACGACCCGGGGGGCCCGTTCCACCAGCTCGAAGCGCTCTTCGGCCGGAGGAAGGGGCTGCTCCACCCGGGCGAGGCGCTGCTCCAGGGTGCCGTCGGCCCCCAGCACGGGGCCCTTCTGCAGCTCGTCGTCATCCTTCGGGTCGGTCACGGCCCCATTGTGCCGTGTTTTCTGGCCGCGCTCAGGCGTATGGCGGGGGGCGTCGTGAAACCTCGCGTCAACGGAATCGCCGTCATCGCCGTCTCGTCGCTCTTCTTCGGGCTGATGGCGGTGCTCACCCGGTTGCTCGCGGGCCAGGTTCCGGCGGCGCAGGTGGCTGCGGTGCGTTTCGCGGTGGGCGTGGTGGGGTGCGGCTTTCTGTTTCTGGGAAGAGGTCAGCGGCCCGCGCTCGGTCAGTGGAAGCTCCTCGGGCTGCGGGGCATCTCGGGCGGCATTGCGGTGGTGAGCTACTTCTTCGCCATCGAGCGGCTCGGCGCGGCGTCGGCCACGGTGCTCAATTACTCCTCGCCGATCTACGCGGCGGCCTTCGCGGCCTGGTTTCTCGGAGAGACCTCGACCCCCATGCGCCGGGTGGGCCTGGTGATCGCCACGTCGGGCGCGGTGTTCGTGACCTTCTCCACCGGCTCGGTCTCCAACCCGCTGGTGCCGAATCTCGGGGCGATCGCCGGCATCCTCTCCGCGGTCGCGGGCGGCGCGTCGATGACCGCCATCCGCAAGCTGCGCAACGACACCGATGCGACCACCGTCTTCTTCGCGTTCTGCGTGGTGGGTTTCCTGGTGAGCCTGCCGCTGGCGTTGCCGGGCTGGGTTGCGCTCTCCGGCACGCCGTTGCTCATTTGTCTCGCGGTGGGCCTGCTCTCGATCGCAGGTCAGCTGCTCTTCACGTACGGCATGGGGTTCACCAGCGCGACGTCGGGCAGCGCGACCACGCAGCTGGTACCGGTGGTCGCGTGGACGCTGGCGTTGGGGTGGCTGGGTGAGCCGGTGACGGTGCTGGGCGTCATCGGCGCGGTACTGTGCGTGAGTGGAGTGCTGCTGGGCGTGGTGCCCTGGCGCGAGCTGTTGCGCGAACCGGTCAGGCCGCCGCCGACAGCTCCTTGAGGTACTCCCACTGGTAGATGCCGGTGTTGTGCAGGTCTCCGAAGGTGAACGAGATGGCGTAGTTCCCCACGCTCTGCACCTCGATGATCTTCATGCCTTCGGGGATGGTCTCCACTTCGAAGGTGCGTTTGCCGCTCCACTCTTCGACGCAGCCAGCGCAGGGGCAGTACTGACGCAGCCGGCGCGCGCTCACGCTGCTGTTGGCGCCATCGCTCCAGGTCAACGACAGCGTGAGTTGATCCTTCGAGACCACGACCGCGGTGGCGGTGATCGACTTCTTCTTCGGCTTCACCGAATCCCAGATGCTCACGGTTGCTCCTCTACCAACGCGATGGTCGCGCTCGCCAGACGATCCACGAAGCCGTCGATCATCACGTTCGCGCGCGGGCGCTCGTCGGCCAGCAGGCCTTCTTCGTAGGTCACGTCGAGCCCGAACTGCCGGCGCAGCGGCGTCACGTTGGCCAGGTTCACGGCGAAGTCGGGCTGGCTGGGGTACTTCACCAGCCGCTGCTGCAACGAGGTCGCGTCGAGGTTGAAGCGCTCGACCAGGCCGTACACGCGCACGGTCTCTTCGACCGGGTTGATGTTGAAGAACTGGAGCGGCCAGATCACCAGGCCAAAACCGAACGCGAGGTTCTTGAGCGTGCGATCGCTGGCGACGGTGTCGTTGCCTTCGATGATGGTGCGCACCACGGTCACGTTGCCCTTGAGCAGCGGCGCGCCCGATGTCGAGGTCACCCGCCAGCTCGGCCGGCGGCGTTGCACTTCGGCGATGGTGCGGTGCTGCAGCTCGACCAGCGTGAGCGGCTTCGCGAAGAAGGGCTTCTCCTGAATCTGCCGGGTGATGGCGACGTTGCTGGGGCCGGTGGTGTTGAAGCCCGAGCCGAAGCCGAGGCCCGGATTGCCGTAGCCAGAGCCGAGCGTGGCGTATTCGGTGCGGGTGGTGGTCTGCAGCTCAGCCAGTTCGAACAACGGCTCGATCACCACGGTGCGCGCGACCTGCGGATCTTCGGGCGTGAACGCGCGATCGCCGACGAGTTGCGCGGTGGCGCAGCCGGAGAACAGGGCGAACATCAGCAGGGCAGGGACCCGCGTGGAAGACATGGCCGTCCTATACCTCGCTCGCGGGAATTTGCCCTCCGTTGTCGCTGGCATGGTCTCCGGTTATGTTTCCGGAAATGAAGATGCCGAAGCGCAGCGCCGTGACGACGCACCGCAACCACCAAAAGGCCAAGGGGTTCGTGAGGGTCGAGGTGCAGGCTCCTGCCGCGGACGCTGCGCTGATCCGCGAGGTCGCCGCAGAACTGCGGAGCGGGACCCGGCGCGCTGCGGAGGTCCGAAGCTTCTTGCGACGTTCGCTGCGGCCACGGCAAAGCCTCAAAGAACTGCTGACGATGGAGCTCGATGTTCCAGATGAGGTCTTCGATGCTGCCGTCGCGCGCCCGCGCGATGTGGGGCGCGAGTTCGACCTGTGAAGTGGCTCCTGGACACGAACGTCGTCTCTGAGCTTCGCAAAGGTGCGCGCTGCGATCAGAACGTCTCGCGCTGGATTGACGCAGTGCCGCAGGAGTCTCTGTTCACGAGCGTATTGGTGATCGGCGAGTTGCGGCGCGGGGTCGACCTTCTGGCCCGGAAAGACCCCGACCAGGCGCGAGCACTGAGCCGATGGCTCGACCAAGTGCGCAGCGCCTTCGCTGGCAGGACGTTCGACATCACCGAGCAAGTCGCCGAGGAGTGGGGTCGACTGGCTGTTCCGTCCCCGCGCCCGGTAGTGGATGCTCTTCTTGCCGCGACGGCGAAGGTGCACGGCCTCATCGTCGCGACCCGAAACACGAGTGACTTTGGTGCGATGGCAATCGACGTGCACAACCCCTTCAAGCGTTGACTGAATGCCACTGATGCACGGGGCTTGATCTGCGCGCAGTCCGGCGAGCAGTAGCCGTCAGCAGGTCAGGTGATCAAAGCCCGTCGGGGCGGGCTGAGCGATCGGTGGTGTCTGCGGCCAGGCCTCGTTCCAGCGATCGGAGAACCGATTCACAGCCGACGGTGCTGCAAGGCGGGCAGGGTGCGGCGCACCTTCGCGAGGTACTCGAGATCGAGCTCCGCCATCGCCAGGCCTTCACCTTCCGACGCGCGCGCCACCACCAGGCCCCAGGGATCGACGACCATCGCGTGACCCCAGGTGAGGCGCTCCTTCGGATGTTTGCCCTGCTGCGCAGGAGCCAAGACGAAAGCCTGGTTCTCGATAGCCCGGGCGCGCAGCAGCACCTCCCAGTGATCCTTGCCGGTCATCAAGGTGAAGGCCGACGGCACGGTGAGGAGCACCGCCCCCGACGCGGACAGCTTCCGGTACAGCTCGGGGAAGCGCAGGTCGTAGCAGACCGACAGACCCACCTTTCCGAACGGGGCGTCTGCCACCACCACCTCGGTGCCGGGCGCGACGGCCGCCGACTCGCGGTAGGTCTGCCCATCGCCGACCTCGACATCGAACAAATGGATCTTCCGGTACAGCCCCAGCCGCGCTCCATCAGGGCCGAACAACGTGCTCGTGTTGTAGAGCCGTCCACCCGGGGCCCCGGTCTCGAGCACCGAACCCGCCAGCACCGAAATCTTCAATGATCTGGCGAGCTCCGCCATGCGGGTGAGGGTCTGACCCTCGACCGTTTCGGCGTTCGAATCACGCTCGGGCTCGGGGCCCATCCACGAGAAATTTTCGGGCAGCCCGACGAGCGAAGCACCGGCCTCCGCGGCCCTGCGGATCAGGCGGGTGGCGACCTCGAGGTTGTGGGCTTTGTCAGCCCCGCTGGTCATCTGGGCAGCGGCGATGCGCATGGGCATCTGTTTACACGGGGTGGGGCACTGTCGTAGAGGACGCCCACCAATTTTTCGGAAGCACCGAAAAGTGGGCCGTGGTGCCCACTTTTTTCTTTTCAGGGGGTCGATCGCAGTGGCCGAGACGAGCAAACAGAAGGTGGAAGAGAAAGCGCAGGAGATCTGCGAGCCGCTCATCGCGGCCGAAGGTCTCGAGCTGCTCGATCTCGAGTTCATCCGCGAACACGGCGGCTGGATCCTCCGGCTGTTCATCGACAAGCCGGGCGGCACCGTGGGCGTCGAAGAGTGCGCCCTGGCCAGCCACGCCGTCGACAAGGCGCTCGACGTCGACGACGTCATCCCCCACGAATACAGCCTCGAGGTCTCCAGCCCGGGCCTCAACCGGCCGCTCAAGAAGTCCGCGCACTTCGAAGCGGTCAAGGGCAAGCAGGTGCGCATCAAGACCTTCGCGCCCCTCTTCGAGCCGCCCCGTAAGAACTTCCTCGGAACGCTGTCTCAGGTCTCCGCGGATGCAGTGACCGTCGAGGTCGAAGGGGCGGGCCCCTTCACCATCCACATCAAAGACATCGCCCGCGCGAATCTCGAATTTCAGCCGTAACGCAGTCCCCGTCGTAAACCGCCGTCCCACATACAGGCCGTCATCAGACGGCCGAGGAAAAGGATTCCCCCATGACGCCCGCTACCGCAGCCCTCCGCCTCGACGACGTCCTCACCCAGGTCGCCAAAGACAAGGGCATCGACAAGACGATTCTCATCTCGACTCTTGAAGACGCGATGAAGACGGCCGCCAAGAAGCACTTCGGCCAGGACCGCGCCCTCGAAGCGAAGTTCGAAGCCGGCAAGGGCGTCGTGGAGATTTTCCAGGCCATCACCGTGGTCGACGTGGTCACCGACCCGCTCAACGCCATCAACAACATCACCGTGGCGCAGGCGGCCGGCCAGGGCATGGAAGTGCAGCCGGGCGACGAGCTGGTCTTTCAGATCTTCTACCGTGACGAAGACGCGCTCGAGGCCAAGGCGCAAGACGAGCAGTACGGCGACATTCTCGGCCTCAAGACCTTCCGCCGCGGCTTCGGCCGCATCGCCGCGCAGACCGCCAAGCAGGTGCTCCTGCAGCGCACGCGCGACGTCGAGCGCGAGAACGTCTTCAACGAGTACAAGGATCGCAAGGGTGAGATCGTCACCGGCATCGCCCGCCGTCTCGAGCGCGGCAACCTGATCGTCGACCTCGGCCGCGCCGAGTCGGTGCTGCCCGTGCGCGAGCAGGTTCCCCGCGAGGTGTACCGCCCGGGCGACCGCGTGCAGGCCTTCGTGCTCGACGTGCTCCGCGAGGCCAAGGGCCCGCAGATCATCCTCTCGCGCGCTTCGGTCAACCTGCTGACCAAGCTGTTCGAGATGGAAGTTCCGGAGATCGCCGAAGGCATCGTGGTGATCGAGGCCGCGGCTCGTGAGCCGGGGCGCCGCTCGAAGATCGCGGTGTCGAGCCGTGACGCAGACGTCGACCCCGTCGGCGCCTGTGTTGGCATCAAGGGCAGCCGCGTGCAGGCCGTGGTGCAGGAGCTCCGCGGCGAGAAGATCGACATCGTGGAGTTCGACGAGGATCCGGCGCGCTTCGTGTGCGCGGCGCTCGCCCCCGCCGAGGTCAGCCGCGTCATCATCGACGAGGCCAACCACGCGATGGAGATCATCGTGCCCGACGACCAGCTCTCGCTGGCCATCGGCCGCTCCGGCCAGAACGTGCGCCTCGCTGCCCAGCTCACCGGGTGGAAGCTCGACATCAACTCCGAGTCGCGCGTCAAGGAGATGCGCGAGTTCGCAGACCGTTCGCTGGGCTCGCTGCCCGGCGTCAACGAGATCCTGGTCGAGACGCTCTACGCCCACGGGTTTCGCCAGGCACGTGATGTTGCCGACGCTTCTCCCGAAGTGCTGGCGCAAATTCCGGGTCTTGACCCCTCGCGCATTGCCGCGATGCAAGAGCGCGCCA
>JANODF010000964.1:0-2435 GCA_031412555.1 Archangium sp.
CCTCGACCTGCCGGACGTCGCAATCGCTGCGGCCCTAGTAGAGGCGTCGAAACTCGGCGAGGAGAGCGTGCGGATGCGCTTCCACGACGCGCTTAACGCGATCTTCGAGCCCAATCAGGAGAGCGAAGGCGGGGTGTTCGAATGACCTGGTTGAACTCGCTCCACGTCAGAGACTTCCGCAGCATCGCCGGCGAGGTCACCGTCTCGCTCGATGCGCCGATCGTGCTGATCCATGGCCCGAACGGCGCTGGAAAGACCAGCCTTTTATCGGCCATCGAGCTGGCGCTCACCGGTGCCGTACCCTCCCTGCTCCGTGCTGAACCCGACTACCTGACCTACCTGCCACATCGGGACCGGGCGTTCGGGCAGGTGCGACTCGACGTGGCCGGTCCCAACGGGACCATCCGAACCGGCAACATGAGGGTCACGACCCAGGGGGTGACGGGCGATCCGATCCTCGGCTGGGCTGACGCCGCTTTCTTCAGCGAACGAAGCTATCTCGCCCAATCCACCCTCGGACGCCTGCTTGAGATCTACCAGCACACCGAACGGAAGTCGCAATCGCCCCTCACACGCTTCGTCAAGGAATTGCTCGGGCTGGATCGCATGGAGGCGATCATCAACGGCCTCGGTTCCGCCGGGCATATCTCCCGCCTTAAGGGACCGGTCCCGGCCTACGGAACAGTTCGGGAGGACATCCCCGTACAGGAGAAGGTCCTGCATGAAATTGAGCGGGAGACGCTCGACGCCTCCGCTAAGCTCCTGGCGCTCCGGGGGGAGCTGCGCGAACTAATTTCGACTGTAGACGCGTCGCTCGGCGACGATCTCATAGACCTTCAGGATCTCGGCCGCTCACTGGCGGTAAATTCGGAGGATACCGCCCTGACCGAACTCGCCAGGGTAAGGCGGGATGTCGAGGTTTCCGAAGCGGGTTGGGAGCAGGCCAGCATTGCTCCAGGGGTCGCCGAGCGCGAGAGGCTGGAGGCCGAAGGACAAAGCGCGCGGATCGCGTTCGACGCCTGGAACCGACGCGACGGCGACCGCGTCGAGAGACTGCTCGGCCGCGCCGGGACCCTGTTCGCGGACTTCTCCCTCTCGGGCGAGAGCAGTTACGCCGATCGCGCCCGCTCGTTCGCCTCACGTGCCGGGACCGACCTGAAGCGCCTCGAAGGCGTGCTCGATGCCCACGAGGCGGGCCTGAAGCGCCGGGACGCCATCACGCGCGAGCTGCAAGAGGCACGGACGCGCATCGCCCGATTGGACCAACAAATCGGCGAAGCCTCCGGGACGAACGAGACCTATGCCAAGGCGCTGTCCGAACTCGCCTCGCACATCCACGGCGAGACGTGTCCCGTGTGCGATCGGGACTTCAGCCAAACCGGCGGCACGTCGCTGGCGTCGCATGTCTCGGCGAAGATCGGCCTCCTGGTGGAACAGGCCGGACGCCTGCAATCGCTCTCGAAAGATCGTGAGAACACCAACACCGTCGCGGCTCAGCTGGAACGCCAGCTCGCGACGGTCCAGGCCCAGCTCCTGCCGGAGCCCGACCTGAGTCGGGCGAAGGCGCGGGCGGCGGATCTCCGTGAAGTCTCGCGCCAACTAGAGGACGAGATGCCCCTGATGCTGGAAGGCGATCGCCGCCGCAGCGAAGTGGCACAGGTCGCTGGGTCCCTAGCCGCCATGCGTGACGCCGAGCATGCCGTGCTCGCGCTACGAAACAAGCTGGAAGCCCTGTGGCAGCGGCTGGGTGGGACCTCCCTCGACGAGCTGCCGATGGCCGATCTCCTCCGTCAAGTGAAGACGCAAATTGCGGTGCAGGAGGCGGCGCAAAACGAACGTCAGCGCGCGCGCAGGCTCGCAGTCGAGACGGTAGCGTCTCTCACCGCCCTAACCCGCGAGATCGCTGATCGGAAGGTCCGGCGGGAGGAGGTTGAGAAAGCGCTTCTGGCGATGCGGGGCAAGAAGGATGAGGCCGACAAACTCATCGAACTCGCGAAAGACCTCATGAGGCAGACGCGCGAAGCGAGGAGCCGCGTCGTCCGCAGGGCGTTCAACGACGAGCTCAACACCGTCTGGAGGGACCTTTTCGTCCGTCTCGCGCCTGAGGAGCCGTTCATACCGGCCTTCGCCATTCCTGATGGCGCTGGGGCAGAGATCGAGGCCGTCCTTGAAACGCATCACCGCCAAGGGGGAAAGGGCGGCAATCCGCAGGCGATGCTGAGCGCCGGAAACCTGAACACCGCCGCGTTGACGCTTTTCTTGGCCCTCCATCTCTCTGTGGAAGCGAGGCTGCCCTGTCTGGTGATCGATGATCCCGTGCAAAGCATGGACGAGGTGCACATCGCACAGTTTGCTGCCTTGCTGAGAACTTTCTCCAAGCAGATGAAGCGACAAGTCGTCATCGCAGTTCACGAGCGCTCGCTGTTCGATTACCT
>JANODF010000965.1:0-11132 GCA_031412555.1 Archangium sp.
CCAGGTCGTCGATCAGCTCGAAGGTGTCGCCGAGCACCGCGCCCATCGAGACGATGTCTTCGGCGCTCTCGATGCCGAACTCCTCGAGCTTCGCCGAGAGCTTGGGATCCTTGATGATCGCCGCGGCGATGTCGTGAATGAGCGGGCTGTCGGAGCCGGTGCGCAGGCCTTCACCCAGCTCACGCAAGGCGCCCGTCACGTCGCCATTGAGCAGCTTGCTGGCGACGTCCTTCACGTCGGGGTCGGTGAGGAAGTTCTTCACCGTGGCCGGGTCGGTCAGCAGCGTGCGCGCGAGGCCCTCGGGGAGCTTGCCGGCGATGGTGGTGATGGCCTTGGTGACCAGCTCGGGTGCGGCGCCGATGACCTGGCCCAGCTCCTCGAGCGCGTCTTGCGGCTTGCCCTCGGCGAACGCCTTCGCGGCGTTGACGAGGTGCGGGAGCGCCTGGCCGGCCTCCTTGAACATCGTGGGCGTGAGGCCCAGCCCTTCGAGCCGTTTCTGCACGCTCGGGGGGAGCTGGGCGTAGATCGCCTCGCCCACCTTGTTGAGCAGCTCGGGCGCGGCGGCAGCGGCCTGACCGAGTGAGTCGAGCGCCTCCTGCCACTTGATGGGCTTGGCGGTGAGGTTGCGAGCGGCATCGAGCAGGTGCGGAGCAGCGGCGCCCGCTTCGATCAGATCAGCCGGCGTGAGCTTGACCGCCTCGAGGGCCTTCTTCACCGCGGGATCGTTGGCGACGACCTTGAGCACCGCGTCGCGTGCAGCGTCGTTGTGGAGCAGGGTGCTCGCGCCGTCGAGCAGCTTGCCGTCGAGCAGCTGGTTGATGCCGTCGTGCAGCGTGGCATCACCCGCGAGTGACGCGGCGACTGCGGGGTCGGTGAGCAGGTTCTTCGCGAGGCCGTCGGGCAACGCCTTGCCCGCGTTCTGAATGAGCTTGGTGGCGAGCGTGGGCGCCTTTTCTCCAGCGTCGAGCACGGCGTCGATCGCGCCCTTCCAGTCGCCCTTGACTGCTTTCTTCCCAGCGGTGACCAGGTCAGGCAGAGCCAGCGGCGCTTCTTTGATGTCGGCCGCGGTGACGCCCAGCCTGGTGAGGCCGTCCTTCAGCGCGGGGGGCAGCTTGTCGAAGAGGGCGCCGCCGATCTTCGAGAGCAGCTCAGGCGCAGCGGCGCCGGCTTTGCCGAGCGACTCGAGGGCCTGCTGCGGCTGGCCATCTGCGAGCTGCTTCATCGCGTCGAGCACGTGCGGAGCGGCAGCACCGGCCTGCTTGAGATCGGCGTTGGTGAGCCCGACCTTCTGCAGCGCCTGCTTCACGTCGGCGTTCTTGGCGACCACGTCGAGCACACCGTCACGCACGGTCTCGTTGCGCAGGATGTTGGAGAGGCCGCCCACCACATCGCCGTCGATCATCTGCTTCACGGCGCCGTGGAACTTCGGATCGGAGATGAGCTGCTTGGCGAGCCTGGCGTCGCTGAGCAGATCCTTCACGGGCCCGGCAGGCAGCTGGTCGGCGATGCCCTTGGTGATCTTCGCGGTGAGCACCGGCGCCTTCTCGGCCGCGTCACGCAGCGCCGCGAGGGCACCGGGGATGTCGTTCTTGGCGACGGCCTGCACGGCCTTGAACACGTCGGGCAGGGCGTCGGCGCCTTCTTTGAGCTCGACCGCGTTGAGCCCGAGCTTCTTCAGGTCGCCGGCGAACTTCTTGTCGGTGAAGGCGGCGTCGATGACCGAATCACGCAGCGGTTTGTTGGAGGCCACCGAGCCCAGGGCCTTGGCGATGTCGCCATCGGCGAGCGCCCGCAGCGCGTCGGGGCTGCCCTTGGCCAGCTGAGCTGCGACCCTGGGATCGGTGAGGATCGCTTTGGCGACGCCGTCTTCCAGACCGCTGGCGGCTTTCACCACCGCCTTGGCGACGAGCTCCGGCGCCCTGGTGGCGGCATCGGCGAGCGCGTTGAGGGCGGCCCTGGTGTCGGGCGGCTCCTTCGAGAAGGCCTGCGCGGCGTCGATGAGGCTGGGGAGCGCATCACCCGCCTGCTTGAGGTCGGCTTCGGTCAGGCCGAGCTTGGTGACCTGCGCCTTGAAGGCGTCGTCCTTCATCGCGGCGCTGATCACCGGATCGCGCAGGTCTTTGTTGCCGAGCAGCTGCTCGAGGGCTTTGGGGCCATCTTTCAGCGCGGTCTTGATCGCGTCGGGGCCGGCGTTGGCGATGGCCAGCGCGGCCTTCGGGTCGGAGAGGATCGTCTTCGCCAGCCCGTCGGGCAGCTTGGCGGCGGCGGCTTCGATGGCCTTGGCGACCACTTCCGGCGCCTGCTTGGCGGCATCGGCCAGCGCGTTGATCGCGCCGAGGCCGTCGTCCTGGGCGAGCTTCTCGGCCGCTTCGATGATCGAGGGCAGGGCGTCACCGACGGACTTGAGGTCGGCGGTGGTGAGGCCGAGCTGCTTGATGTTGGCGGCGAAGCCATCGTCCTTCATGGCGGCGGTGAGCACCGCGTCGCGCAGCGGCTTGTCGGCAGCGAGGCCCTTGAGGGCGGGGCCGATCTTGCCGTCGATGATCTTCTCGATGGCGCCGGGGGCAGACTTGAAGAGCTGATCGACCACCTTCGGGTCGGAGAGGATCTCCTTCGCGGGGCCGGTGAGGTGCTCCTTGGCGAGCCCTTCGATGGCGCTCTTGGCGAGATCGACGGCGCCCTTCCGGCCCGCGGCCTCGAGGCTCTTCACGGCCTCGTCCCACTTGCCGTCAGCGGCGGCTTCTCCGGCTTTCTTGAGCTCGGGCAGCGCCTTCTTGCCGGCCTCGAGCAGGTCTTCGTCTTTGAGGCCGAGCTTGGTGAGCGCGGTGTGGGCCTTCTCGCCCAGCTGCTCGACGGCCGACTTCTTCTTGGCCTCGATCTGCTTGTTGGGGTTCTGCTGAAGGTCGGTCGCCTTGAAGGTCTTGGCGTCGGAGGCGATCTGCAGCGGCTTGAGGTTCGCGCCGGTGGCCGAGAGGCTCCTCGCCTTCAGGGCAGAGCCGATGCCGGTCGACAGCTCGTCTTTGCCGAAACCTTTCTTGGCGCGCACCTGAACGGCGGCCTTGGCAGCAGCGGCTTCAGCCGCTTTTTTCGCAGCAGCAGCGGCGGCCTTCTTGGCGGCAGCGGCTGCAGCCTTTTTGGCGGCCTCTTCAGCGGCCTTTTGAGCGCGCAGCTGGGCGGCACGGATGGCGGCTTCACGGGCGGCGGCAGCGGCGGCAGCGTCGATGGTGCTCACGGTCAATCTCCCTGCGCAGAAGGGCGCGAATGGTTCTCTGAGGGGGGAGTGGACCTGAATTTCGCCTGAAATGATCCTTCTCTTTACGCCTACATTTCCCCCTCTCCCTTCGGGAGAGGGTAGGGGTGAGGGCCTTATGAAGGTGAGAGGCTGAAGCATGGTTGCCGGACGGCCCAAAGAAAATCAGCCCGTGCCCCCTCGGGTGGCCACCTTCGTTGCAGGACGCCTTGCGCACCTGATTTGGAGAAACGATCTCGGCGGCCTCACCTGGGAAATCGGCACCGGCTCTGATCGCGTCTTCTGCAAGTGGACGCCGGGTGACAGCCGTCAGGCGACCGAAAACGAGCGCGTTCGGATGATCTGGGCGGGCCAATGGGGGCGCGTGCCCGAGGTGCTGACTCATGGCGCCGATGCCGCCGGCTCGTGGATCGTGACGCGCGCGCTGCCAGGCGAGAGCGCCGTGTCGGGCCGGTGGAAGAGCGACGGTGCGAGGGCGGTCAAGGCGATCGGCTCGGGGCTGCGTGCCTTTCACGATCGGCTTCCGGTCGATCAATGTCCGTTCTCTGCCGAGCCCGCGGTGTTGCTCGCCGAGCTGCGCAGGCAAGCGGCGGTGGGCAAGGTGCTGCGGTCGACCTGGCACCCGTCGCACCGCGATCTCGACGTTCACGATGCGTTCGCGCGGCTGGCGAACCCGCCGCCCATCGACAAGCTGGTGGTGTGTCACGGCGACGCGACCGGTCCGAACACGTTGATCGACGACGAAGGCAACTGCACCGGTCACGTCGACCTCGGCGCGTTGGGGGTGGCCGATCGCTGGTCCGATCTCGCCATCGCCGCGTGGAGTGCCGCGTGGAACTATGGGCCGGGCTACGAGGGCGCGCTGCTCGACGCGTACGGCGTGTCGCCTGATCCAGAGCGAGCCAAGTACTACCGGCTCCTCTGGGATCTCACCTGATGGGTGCGCGAACGCTGCCGGCGGTGCTCGTCGCGTGGGCGTTGTGGAGCTGTTCTGGGACGGTCGCGGGTCTGCCCGATGCGTCGATCGAAGAAGACGCCGGAGTGACGCTGACCGACGCAGGCTCCGAGGCTTCCGACGCGGGCGGGGTCGAGCCAATCGATGCAGGCACCGGCCCCATCGACGCGGTCATCGCTGCGATGCCGCCCAACTCGTGGAAGGCGCTGCCCGGCACGCGCATGGACGCGGTGTGTCCGCAATCGACGAACCACTACGCCTGCGACCTGGTGATGGATGCGTGGGGCGGTGGCGCGTTCGACTCGTTGCGCGACCGGCTGATCATCTTCGGTGGTGGCCACGGCGACAGCTTCTTCAACAACGTCTTCGCTTTCGATCTCGGGAGCATGGCGTGGCGGCGGCACACCGAGCTGCCTGCTCCGCTCGACGGGTTGGCTGATGGGGCCCCGATTCCCGCGGCGTTCTACGACAAGAGCCCCGAGACTTGCGGCCTCTACCCGCGGGCGAACAGCTTCACCGTTCCGTCCGGTTGGCTCACGCCTTCAGGCTACGTGCTGCCAGAGAAGTGTGACGACCCAGCCATCGCCTCGCAGCTCGACGATCAACAGCCGCGCAGCACGCACACCTACGGCAACGTCGCGTTCTCGTCGGCCACCGGCTTCTTCTACAACCTCGGCTCGTCGGCGCTGTACCCCTCGGGCCAGGCGACCTCACGTCGGGTGATGGCCTTCGACTTCTCCACGGGCCGCTGGTTGCGCAAGGCCGACAACGCCGGCATTCAGATTGGAGGCACCAGCGCCAGCGACGCCCAGGGCCGCCTCTACTACGCGCGCAGCGGAGGCCTCGCTCGCTACGACGCGCTCACCGACGCATGGGAGTCGTTGCCCAGCGGCGCGGCCACCGCGTCGTACTATTCGGGCGCGGCGGTCGACACGTCGCGCAATCGGTTGTTGATCACCAGCGACGGCGTGACGCTCCAGCAGTGGGATCTCGCGGCGGGCGGAGTGCCACGTACGGTGATCAGCTCGACGGGCTTGATTGCGCCGCTGCGTTCACAGCTCGGCTTCGAATACGTGCGCGGCCTCGATCGGTTCGTGGCGTGGACCGGTGGTCGCGACCTGTCATGGCTCGACCCCGCAACGAACACCTGGGTCACGTCGACGACCACGGGTGACGACCCCGGCGCGTTTCCACCCAACGGTGTCTACGGACGCATTCGTTACAGCCCGCTGCGAAACGTGCTGGTGCTGGCGCGGTCCACGACGGGCGACGTGTTGATCTACAAGCCGCCGGCGATCGCCCCGTAGTCCCCGTCACCCTGCGAAGCGGGGAAGGGCTTGAACGCTCGCTACCCGTTGGTCCAGACGCCCGGGCAATTGTTTCGCGCAGTCTGTCGCTGCACATCGGTCAGCGAGTAGTACACGTTGACGTAGCAGACGCCGCCCGACAGGTACTTGCACGCGCCATCACTCGTCGTCAGCGCGGGACATTCACCGGCCATCGCGTTGGCGCCACAGTTCGATCGTGCGAGGCCTTCTGCGCTCGTGAAGGGGCTCGGCCCGTTCTGACTGCACTGAGTTCGTTGCGCGCCGGATCCGTCGACGCAGTACCAGGCTGTGGCGCCGCAGCTCGTCGCCGAGGCCCCACCGTCGGTCGTGGTGCCGGCGTCCGTCGTGTTGCCGGCGTCGGTCGTGTCTCCGGCGTCCATCGTGAACCCCGAGTCGGTCATCGTGCCGCCGTCAGACGTACCGGCGTCCGATGGGCCACCGCTCTGACCACATGCGGCGAAGACGAAGAGCAGTACGGCGTACGAAATCGGCAACCGAGAGCGATTCATGCGCACGGGTGTAACCCGCAAGAATCAACTCGCAACGGAGTCTCATCGTACGAAGCGTCTGCGAACCGCCTCCCAGTCTTCATCGGGGGCAGGGCGCGAGAGTGCGTTTTCGAGCCAGGTCGCGCGGTCCTGTTGCTCCTTTTCGAGGTGGGCGAGATCGACCTCCACGCCTGGAGTTCCGCCGAGCTTGATGACGCGTTGCACCCGCGCTCGCATCGCCGAGAGGAGGGCTCGATCGAAGGACCGCACTTCTTCGAAGAAGGTCGCGACCAACAGGAGCAGGGTGCCCGACGCGTGAGCAAAGTGCCCTCGGTCCTCTCTGGGCGGCCGCCACCACACCCGCAGGGCGTTCTCCGTCACGCCAGAACCAGATGAGCGGTGGCGCTGAGAGATGTGGGAGCGCGAGTTGGCGCGACCACCAGAAACGTTCGCCCTCCACGCGAACGTGCCTGGGCAACCACTTCGCCATCGCCGAAGGGCAAGTGCTGCTCGCGACCCTCGCCCGGCGATTCGACCTCGACCTCGCCACCCGTGACGGCATCGAGATCACCCGGTTTCCCGGAAGCCTCAGGCCCGATCGCCCGGTGGTGGTGCGGCTGCGCACTCGCTGAACGTGTCAGGACCCCGCGGCGCACCTGCACCGTTGTGCCTGCCGAACCCTCAAACGCCACGTGACGATCATCCAACGAGGTTCGCAAGAGCTGTAACCATTCGGCGAATGGGGCGTACGGAGCGTGTGCTGACTTCAACGAACTCGAGTCTTCAGGCCACGCCGCGTCGTTCCCCGGGCGCGGCCATCGCAGCGCCGTCGAGTGAACAGTGGGCCTTTCTTCAACAGAGCCCCGCCGGCACGAAGGGAGCCAACTGCGCCAACACCCTTGCACTCATTCGTCGTCAGGTTGGCGAGGTTTCCTGGCCCGCGTTCAGGGGTCGCCTGCCCCCTTCGAGCGAAGCGCTCACCCGGAAACCCATCGTCGCTTTCGACTCGGTTCGGCTCGCTGCATGGATTCCCGTGGTGGAAGGGGTGATCGATCTCGTCGGTCGAGACGAGCGTCGGATTCTCGAGATGGCCCGGGAGTGGTGCGATGCCGATTTCAACGGCATCTACCGGTTCTTCATTCGTCTCGGCAGCGCCTCCTTCGTCCTCGGCCGCGCGGCGCAGGTGTGGAGGACGTACTACGACGTCGGGGAGGTGACCCTGGTCCGGCTCCCTGACGAGTTCGGTCGCAGTCGCGCGCACGTCTCGCTGGCCAACTTCGTTCCGTGGCCTGCCTTCGGTGTGCTGTTTCAAGCTTTCGTGGCCCACATTATCGCCCTGACGGGGGGCAAAGACCTCGTCGTCCAGCGTCGGCAGGAACTCACCGCCCAGACGTTGGGCGTCGACCTTGAAGTCTCATTCGTCGCGTGACGCGCTCGGTCTCCGGCTGGCCTTCGTTGCATCGAGGCAGAGACTCGTCCACGCCAGCCCGTTCGGCGGCCACGCATCCTTCCTGACCACAGCGACGGGCCAGCCGCACCGCTCTGCTAGCGTCTCGCAATGTCGCCTGCTCGCCTGTGGGCTCAGGACCAGGAACTGCTGAGGCTCGAGGCTCAGCTCGCATGGCGCAGCGAAGCCCGCTGAGGGTGAGTCAGGGGCCGTAGGACCAAGCGGGGCGGCTATGCTCGTTCGCTCGGAGCCGGCCACTCTTGGTGGTGTCCTCGACGCGGAGCCCGGCGGACTTCAGCGTGCCGAGGGCACGCTCGTAGGCGCCCGCGGGCGGGGCGCGGAAGCTGGTGGCGTCGGCGAGGCCTTCCATTCCCGTGGGGTCCTTTCTGCCAGGAGCGCGCGCTCCAATCTCTCACGCACGTCCGTCGGAAGTCGCGACTGAACGAACAATGGCTCGTTCGCGATGGGCGCCGTGGTGGCGAGCACCCGTAAGCCCTCCACAGTCGCACCGTGCCCCGCATAGCTCGCACCGGCGGCCACCTTTCCCTCTTGCACCGCGGCTAACACCGCGTCGTCCCAGCCACACCGGCTCGACCGGGACACCAGCCTCGCCGAGCTGCGCCGCCGCGAGCAGGAAGCCCGTCACCGAGTAGCGGTCGAAGACGCCAGCGCAGAAAAGGTAGTCGAAGAGGGACAGCACGATGCAGTCCGCCTGAGAACATTGAGTCGTTCCATCGCGTTGGCGCGCACGCAGCAGGTGATGATCGACGCGGTGCTCATGACCTCGTCGGGGTGGAGTTGGTTGAAAAGGTTCTGCGCGGGCTCTCCGCCAGGCTGGTGAAGCTGGTGGAGGCCCACAGGCTGGAGAGTGCGCAGGCCCGGCAAGTGGCGGTAGTCGTCGCCCACGCCGGTCAAGTGAACGTCGAGCGAGTCGGGTGATGCGCTCTACCGCGATCGGGTGACGCGGGTGTCGCTGCGGGGACTTCGGGCGCGTTTCCCCCCGCGCATCTGGGCGACGATCAAAACGCTGCGGCTCGAACACGGTGGCGTCCCGGTTGACGTCGAGCTGGTGAAGGTGGGCGCCGTCGGGCTGCTCTCGGGGTGGAGAACGGTCATGCGGTGCCCGCGGTGTGGCCGGTGTGTTGAGGTGCTGGGCTGCGTGCCGCGGGGCCTCTCCGTTGACCCCGGGTGGGGGTGTGCAGGTGTACGAAGTGGCGAGGCCGCCCGCGGTCCTCCCGTGCAGAGCAGATCAGCCCGCCGCGAATGTCACCCTGTTCGCGAACGACCACTCTACGCATCGACTTCGAGGTCGCGCGTCGCATGTGCCTGGCAGGCCAGGATGAATCCGCGCGAGCGATCAGCGTGGGTGAGCGCATCCTGCACTTCCATGGTGACCCGGCCGGAGATCAGCCGGGTCTTGCACTGACCGCAAATGCCCGAGCGACACTCGAAGGGGATGGCGATTCCTGCTTCCTCTGAGGCCTCGAGGACGGTCTGCTCGCCCGTCACCGCGGCCGTCTTCTCACTGCGCGTGAAGGCGATGCTCGCCAGCTCCCCGCCGGACAGCGGCACATCGGCCGTGGCGCCGGCGACGGGCGGCTCGACCGGAAGCGGCGAGTTGAACGCCTCCTGGTGCACATCGGCGTCGGGCACTCCGAGGCTGGTAAAGATCGCCCGCATCGCAGCCATCATTGCCTCGGGGCCGCAGACGAGCACTGGTCCCCGCTCGACCTCGGGAATGAAGTTGGACACGACCTCGCGGGTGATCTGCCCACGCGGTCCGTCCCAGGCGCTGTCGGTGTCGCGCGAGATCAGCGTGCGGACGTGGAGGTTCTTGAAGCGAGACTGCAGGTACTCGAGCTCGTCGCGAAAGACGAAGTCGCGCACCGCTTTGACAGAGAACAACAGGTACACCTCGCCGCCCCAGCCACGGTCGGTGAGGCTGCGCACGATGGACATCATGGGGGTAATGCCGATACCGCCCGCAACCAGCACCACGCGCTTGGACTCGTGACCTGCGAAGACGAACGTGCCAGCGGGTGCCGACACCTTCACCGTCTGCCCTTCGCGCCAGGTCTGGTGCAGGTGGCGCGAGGCATAGCCATCGGCAGCCTGTTTGACCGAGATCTCGCAGAACGCACTGCGGGTAGGCGGTGAAGCGATCGTGTACGAGCGATTGACCCGCTTGCCGTCGATGGTCAGCGACAGGTTCAAGTATTGGCCTGCAGTGTGGTCGAAAGGCAGTGGGCCGCCGTCGACGGCCACGAGCCTGAATGTCTTCACGTCGTGGCTCTCGTCGAAGATGCGAGCGACGCGGAGTTCGCCTGACCAGAACTTTCTCTTGCGAGGCGCTGCGGTGACGCGATGGAGCGACGCGCGCGCGGCTGCCCGCAGCCCGACGTAGTGACTCACGAGGCGGTAGCCCAGCAGCAGCCCCACCGCGACCGCAAAGGCCAGCGGCAGCCGCACGTCTGATTTGACCAGGAGGAAGTAGTGAACGACTGAGCCAATCGCGATGAAGTACGAGAAGCGGTGCAGCCACTTCCAGCGGGTGGGGCCGAGCCTGGAGATCATGCCATCGGTCGACGTCAGCGCCAGCGGGATCATCAGGAAGAGCGCACTGGCCCCGAACCACAAGTACCGGCGCTGGATGATCTCGCTGAGCGTGCTGCTCACGTCGCCCATTCGATCGAAGGCGAAGAAGATCAGGAAGTGCGTCGCGAGGTACATGAACCCGAGGACGCCGAGGTTGCGCCGCACGGCGAGCAGCATGTTCCAGCCCGTCAGCGCCCGCAGCGGGGTGATCAGCAGCGAGAGCGTGATCAACACGATGCCGACCATGCCGGTGGTGCGGATCGCGAAGTTGACTTCGTTGACCCCGAGTTGCCCGTGCCATGCGTCCCAGGCCAGGAGAACGCCCGGCACGGCGCCGCTGGCCATGACGAGCCACTTGGAAAAGGCCCCGTCGAACAACCGCTCAGAAGTAGACATCGAGATCCATGCCCGCGTAGAGGCTGGCCACCTGCTCGCCGTAGCCGTTGAACATCAGCGTGTCTCGACGCCCTGGTTGGCCGATGCGCTCTTCGGTGGCCTGACTCCACCGCGGGTGGTCGTGGCGGGGGTTCACGTTGGCGTAGAAGCCGTACTCGCTGGGGGCCTGCACGTTCCAGGTGCACGGCGGCTGCATCGAGGTCAGCGTGATCTTGACGATCGACTTGATGCCCTTGAATCCGTACTTCCACGGAGTGACCAGACGAATGGGTGCGCCGTCCTGGGGCGGGAGCTCTTCTCCGTAGAGTCCGGTAGCCAGCAGCGTGAGCGGGTGCATCGCCTCGTCGAGGCGGAGCCCCTCAACGTAGGGCCACGGCAGCGCACTGGTGTTTTGGCCAGGCATTCGGGAAGGGTCATGCAGCGTCTCGAAGGCGACGTACTTCGCGTCGCCCGTCGGCAGCACCGCGTCCAAGAGCGCCTTCAGCGGCACGCCGACCCACGGCACCACCATCGACCACCCCTCGACACACCGCATCCGGTAGATACGCTCCTCCACCGGCCGCGGACGCTGGATTTGGACGACCTCTTCAAGCTGGCGCCGCTGGCCATGACGAGCCACTTGGAAAAGGCCCCGTCGAACAACCGCTCAGAAGTAGACATCGAGATCCATGCC
>JANODF010000966.1:0-3472 GCA_031412555.1 Archangium sp.
CCCTCTCGGGGAGACCGGTGCTGGGGCGAAGTATCAGAACTCCAGGACCACTCGGCCATCGATCGCACCCTTCTTCATGCGCTCGAAGATCGCGTTGATGTTCTCCAACTTGTCGACCGTGAAGTGCGCCTTCACCTTGCCCTGCGCCGCGAAGGCCAACGCTTCTTCGAGGTCCTTCCGCGTTCCCACGATCGACCCGCGCACGGTCTTCGCGTTGAGCACCACGTCGAAGATGGGCAACGGGAACGAACCCGGCGGCAGGCCCACCAACGACATCGTGCCGCGTTTGTGCAGCATCCCGATGCCCTGGTCGAAGGCCTTGTTCGACACCGCCGTCACCAACACCCCGTTTGCACCCTTCAGCTCGCGCTGGAGCACCGCAACCGGATCCGCGGTCATCGCGTTGACCGTCAACTCCGCGCCGAGCGTGCGGGCGAGCGCCAGCTTGTCCTCCGCCACGTCGACGGCCGCCACGCGGAAGCCCATCGCCTTCGCGTACTGCACCGCCATGTGGCCCAGCCCACCGATGCCACTGATGGCCACCCAGTCGCCCGGCTTGCAGTCGAGCATCTTGAGGCCCTTGTAGACCGTCACCCCCGCGCACAGCACGGGCGCGGCGGCGGCGAACGGAAGCCCGGTGGGAATGAAGGCGGCGTAGTTCGCATCCGCCAACACGTACTGCGCGAATGTGCCCGCGACCGTGTAGCCGGTCATCTGCTGGGCATCACACAAGGTCTCCCAGCCCGTGAGGCAGTGTTCGCAGTGGCCACATGCGGTGTGCAGCCACGGCACGCCGACCCGGTCTCCCAACGCGATGCGCGTCACGCCCGCTCCCAGCTTCACCACCGTGCCCACGCCTTCGTGGCCCGGAATGAACGGCAACGACGGCTTCACTGGCCAGTCGCCCATCGCCGCGTGCAGGTCTGTGTGACAGACGCCGGTCGCCGCGAGCTTCACCAGGATCTGCCCGGGCGGAACCTCTGGTACGTCGACCGCTTCGACCTCCAGCGGTCCTCCAAAACGGTGAACCACGGCGGCCATCATGCGGGCAGGGAGCACGGGGAGTCCTTTCTTCAGGGTGCCCGGACAGGTTGTTCAAGAGCGCGGAAAGAGGTTACCGATTGCGCGCAGGAGCTGCGTTCATTGCAGGATTTGCCGACCTCAGCCGGTCTTGCGCTGCGCCACGCGCTCGGTGAAACGCGCCAGGCGGGCCGAGACGGTCTTGCGAGTGACCCCCAGCGTCTGGGCGATCTCCTCCAGCGTGTGACCTTCGACCCAGTGCATGGTCGCCGCGGTCATCGTGAAGTCGTCTTCACCCTTGGTGAGAATCGCCAGGTCATGCGCCCACTCGACGCGTTCGCTCTCGGCCATCGTCTGACGAGAGGCCCAGGCCGCGCCTTGTTCTTCCACCGAGGAGTCGTGCTCGCCTTCGCGCACGGCCAGCTCAGCGGCCCGCCCATGCCACCGCCCGCGTTTGCGCAGGCGATCGATCGCCTGGTTGGTGGCCACCCGGTAGAGCACCGTCAACGGCTGCGCTTCTCCGCGCCAGTTGCCTTTGAGGAAACCCACGAAGGTGTCCTGCAGGCAATCCTGCGCTTCGGCATCGGAGCCGAGCAGCGAACGGCACCGCCTGAACAGCATCGGCCCGTAGCGGCGGTAGATGGCTTCGACTTCAGCTCGCTGCGCTTCGGGCCCCACGCGCGGTGAGACTTACCACGCCCGCCTCAGGGTCCATGGCCCGTTGCACGCCAACGCGGTAGATCCGCCCGGCCCATGGCGCGATTTCTTCTCTTGTGCGTGTTGTTCGCCTCGGCCGCGCACGCCGAACGCCGCTTCGCCCTCCTGGTGGGGGCCAACGACGGCTGGGCCACCGATCGCTCCCTGCGTTACGCCCACGACGACGCGCGCCGGGTGCAGGAGGTGCTGGTGCAGCTGGGCAACGTCGCCGAAGCCGACACCACGCTGCTCTACGAGCCCACCACCCGCGAGCTCGACGCGGCGCTCACGAAGATCGAAGCCCAGCTCGCCGCCAGCACCGAACCCACGCTGCTCTTCTTCTTCTACTCAGGGCACGCCGACGCGAGCGCCTTTCACCTGCGCGGCCCGGTGTTGGCGCTCACCACGCTGGCCGATCGCCTCTCGAATACGAAGGCGGGGCTCACCCTGGCGGTGGTCGATGCGTGCCGCTCCGGCGCCATCCTCGGCACCAAAGGCGCCATGCCGGTGGCCGCCGTACGCCTGCTGGCCGACGAACCGGTGCAGGGTTTTGCGTTGCTCAGCTCCAGCGGCGCCGATGAGCTGGCGCAAGAGTCGAAGGCGCTTGCGGGCTCCATCTTCACGCACCACTGGGTCTCGGCCCTGCGCGGCGCAGGCGACGTCGACGGAGACGGCACGGTCAGCCTCACCGAAGCCTACGGCTACGCGTACGACCGCACCCGCATCGACACCGAAGCCTCTGCGTTGCCGCAGCGCCCGGGTTTCCGCTTCTCCCTCAAGGGCCGGGGCGACGTGCCGCTCACCCGGTTGATCACCGCCGCCGCCACGCTGGAGCTGGAGGCCGAACCCAGCCACCGCTACGTGGTGGTCGACGCCGCCGAACAACACCTGGTGGCCGAAGCGAGATCCGATCCCACCGAGCGCCGGCGGCTACAGCTCTCCGCCGGCAGCTACCGCATCAAACGCCCGGTGCTCGACGGCGTGTTGGTGGCCGAGGTCACCATGGTGCCCGGCACCGTGCTGTGGGCCTCCCGACTCGACTATCGCAAGGAGCCGCTGGAGGCTGGCCTGGTGAAAGGCTCCAGCGCCTTTGCAGAATGGGCGGCCAGCGGCACCCTCGCGCAAGGCGACGTGAACGCCGCGCTCGACATGTTCCAGCGCATGCTCGACGAAGATCCCTACGAGACCCGTGCCCGCCGGGGCAAAGCGCGCGCGTTGTTGGTGCGCTCCACCGAGCTGCAGCGCGAAGGCAAGACGGCCGAAGAGCAGAAGGTGCTCGAAGAGGCGCTCTCGCTCGATCCCACCTTCGGTGAAGACCCTTCCGTCGCGCGCTTCGCCGAACGCGCCAAGGTGCTCAAGTTCGAGAACGCCCGCCAGACCGCGCTCAAGAAGGCGCTGGCCGACGAGATTCTGAACGACCCCCGGCTCACCAAACACTGGGGCATCACCTTCGCGCTCTTGAGCACCAAGGGCATCCTCGTGCTCGAAGGCCACTGGATGCCCACGCCCTGGCTCTTCATCACCGTGGGCGTCGACTTCATCGGGCCCGGCATCGACCTGAGCGCGCGCTGGGTGCCGCTCTCCTCGATGTGGAGCCCGTACATCGGCGGCGGCGCGCACTACGGCTTCGATGCCTGGCAGCGCAAATCGAACAGCTCCGTCACCATCAACGGCATGCCCGCAGACCTCTCGTACGATGACATCTGGGGGAAGATGTTCCACGGCGACCTGGGCATTCAGTTCATGGCGCCCGGCG
>JANODF010000967.1:0-5984 GCA_031412555.1 Archangium sp.
CGATGGCCGCCCGCACCCCGGAGCCCATCAAGTACTACTTCACCCCTGCCTCGCGCATGGGTGGGGTCGAGCGCTACGACGAGTTCTGGGAGCCGGGCCGCATCATCGAGCGCGACTACGACCGCGCCTTCCGCCGCGCCATTGGCGCCGCCCAGCAGAAGGATCCCTCGACCATTCGCCAGATGTTCTACGTCTGTAACAGCCCGGTGAAGTCAGGCGACCCGGCAGAGTGTGGCAACACGGGCTTCTCGCCGAAGATCGGCGACCTCCGCTACAGCTTCATCAACACCGTGGCAGAGCCCGTTGCCAACGGCCTGCTCGGCTACGGCCCCAGCTCGGCCGACCCTGAGACCGGGCAGGTCATCTCGGGCATGTCGAACACGTACACCTGGGGCGTCGACCTCTACGGCCGTGACGTCACCAACTGGATCCTCCTGCTGAACAAGGAGAAGTCGACCCAGGACTACATCAGCGGCGTCGACGTGGCCGACTTCATCAAGAGCAACCCGGCCTACAACATCAAGGGCATCCAGAAGTCGGGGCTGCTCCAGTCCGAACTCCAGGGCATCTCGACCCGCAACGAAGAGACCAAGGGTGCGTGGGATCGACCCACTCAGCGCATGACCTCGGTCGTCCAGAGCATCTTGCGTGACAAGAGCACCATTTCGTCGAAGGGCGACCAGTTGAAGAAGGCCGCCGACGAGCTGGCGAAGAACCCGGCGCTCGAGGCGGCTGTGCTCGACAACCCCGACGTGCAGAACGACCTGCTCAACCTGCTGCCTCCGTTCGCTCGCTCCGTGGCGGCTCGCGACCCGAACTTCCTGCGTCAGGCCTCGCGTTCGGTGCTCACCAACATCAAGACTTCGCAGAACTGGGAGAAGCAGCGCATCGAGTGGCTGACGAAGAACAGCATCACCACCTTCGATTTCTATGATCGGACCCTGATCGGCATCGCCACCGAGAAGCTCAACTACCGCAACGCCCGCGTCGCGGGTCTGGTGAACGGCGGAGCAGGCCTTCTCGAAGAAGAGGCCAAGCGCATCGCTGACGACGAGATCGCCAAGCAGGTTCGCCAGCAGGTCTGGCTGGCCACCTCGCTCCACGAGGCTGGTCACACGCTCAACCTGCGCCACAACTTCCAGGGCTCGTACGACGCGATCAACTACTTCGACGAGTACTGGGACATCCGCAAGGACACCATCACGGTGCAGCAGAACAACCAGGCGAAGCTGCCGCGCACTCCGGCCGACCTCAAGAAGGCTTCAGAGGGCACCGAAGCCCAGCTGATCACCGGCATGCACAACCACGAGTACTCCTCGATCATGGACTACTCGGGCAAGATCTTCACCGACTTCAACGGCATCGGTAAGTATGACGAGGCGGCGATCATCTTCGCGTACTCCGGCGACACGCAGCCCGGCTACGTCGAGGTCTTCGACAACGCCCGCAAGACCTCGAAGAGCATCCCCGGCTCTGATGGCACCAGCATGACCATCTCGGGCGCCGGTGCCGACCTGCCGATGGTCAACGTCACGCACACCAACCCCAACGTGCGCAACTACACCGAGCGTTTCCACTACTCGACGGTGCCGCTGCACTTCGGCGAAGGCTCTGACGTCATCTCGATCATGAACGACGGTCTGCTCAAGTTGCGCCAGCGCCGCCTGGCGAAGTGGAGCGACGTGATGGCCGACGAGACGCGGGTGCGTGATGCGCTGAAGGCCGACCCCACGCTCATCGACGACCCTGACCGCGCCGCTGGCGTGATCGGCAACGTGCAGCTGCGCGTGCCGTACATGTTCTGCAGCGACGAGTCGGCAGACGGCCCGGTGTTGTCGTGTAACCGCTTCGACCGCGGCCCCGACTACTACGAGATCACCCGCACCAAGCTCGAGGACTACTGGAACTACTACCTCGACACCCACTTCCGCCGCGACAGCGTCTTCTTCTCGGGCAACGGCGCGGTGGGTCGCACCTTCAACACCTTCTACACGGTGGCCAACTCCTACAAGCACTGGGTCTACGAGGTGTACCAGAAGAGCTCGCGCAACCAGGAGCAGGTCTCGCGCTACAAGCTCGACCCGATCATCCAGGACTACTGGACGATGGCCGTGCTCGACGGCGTGAACGAGCACCTCAACGTGATGTCGGTGCCCCCTGACGGGTTGTTCATGTATCGCAACCTGCGCGGTGGACCCCGATGGGACCTCATCAGCCAGGGTGAAGACTTCGACTACCTGAACCCCACCGGCCGCGCTGCGCTCGAAGAACTGTACACGAGCCGTTTTGCCGCTCAGGACTTCATGGTCATTCCGCGTGGTCTGGGCCGCCGCATGTACAGCCGCTACGACTTCAAGTCGGGCTTCGGCTTCTGGAACCGCATGCTCGAGGCCGGTCACTACAACGATCAGGTCGGCGCGATGTTCGCGGCCGTCATCCCCGAGATCGACATCCAGGGCGTGGACATCACGGCCGACCAGGATCGCTACGCCATCCCGTACTACCTGACGTTCCGCGACGAGTTCCAGAGCACCTTCAGCTCGCTGTGGGCCAACGACGAAGAGAAGATTCGCCCCGTCGCCTACAAGACCGTCAACGAGGTCAACGCCATTCAGGACAAGGCGGCCATCGAGTGGCGCACCTACGTTCGCGGCACCGACTTCTTCGCGGGCTTCAACTACCCCCGCGAGCGCGCGAACTGCACGGCCAATCAGCAGCCCTACCGCGACGAGTGCTGGGTGCCCGGCCAGCGCGCCGCGCCTGCGAACATCCAGCTCACCTGGACCAGCCGCATCTACGGCCTGTTCCTGGGCATGGCGCTGTTCCGCGTGAACTACGACCTCGACTACGCCAAGGCCAACCAGATTTTCAAGCTGGGGTCGGGCGAGGCCTTCCAGGTCGCGGCGGGATACCACACGGTCGAAGTGCCTGACGTCACCACCGGTCACCGCTACGCGGCGATCGAGAAGGACGGCGCGCCCTACAACAGCACCGGCGCCATCCGCATGATCGACATCGCCAACCAGTACCTGATCATGGTTCGCGACCCGGCCACCTGCCCGCTGCCCGACTACGTCTTCTTCCAGGGCTTCCAGTGCTTGCCGGCAGATCAGGCCAACAACCCCGCGCTCCTCGAGGACCGCCGCAAGTACTGGACTGAGATCTTCCAGGACTCGATTCGCGACCTCGGGCTGCAGCGCAGCATGTACCAAATCTACGGGAAGGCGTTCTGAACATGGAACTCCGCACTCTTGAGGGAAAGAACATGAACAGCCTCTTCCGCGCAGTCCTCCTCGCCACCACCGCGCTCGTCGCGGTGGGTTGTGGTCAGCCCGAGCTGATCGATCGCACCGGCCCGAACTACATCAAGAAGTCCGAGCTGCTCGAGGGCACCTGGTACATCCAGGAGTCCGTCGTCGACGCTCCGAAGACGCCCAACGGCGTCGCCACGATCGGGTACGGCGGCAAGATGGAGAAGATCCGTTGGGAGGTGCAGGAAGACCTCCTCGTGGGCTATCGCTCGTATGAGATCGTGCCCGGCGCGGACCCCCGGGTCGACCGGGAGAAGTCGAAGCTTGGCAACGTCGTCTTCAAGGATGGGCGCGCCTACAAGGGCAACCCTGTCTTCGCGTACAAGATCGAGAGCCACTTCGATCGCCAGCGTCAATACAACGCGGCCACTGGCGAACAGCGGAACGTGCTCGTCGAGGACACGGTCGACCGCCCCTGGTACGAGCGCGAGTACATGCGGGTGAACTGGACCACGCAGCGCATCCAAAACTACGACAACTGCAACAACGGCACGAGCGAGCCCACTGGTTTGCCCAATGAATGCGTCCGTGCCGGCGGGTTGTACATGCGCTACGTCACCGCACAGGACCAAAACGCCACTGACCAGGCGCTGAGCTTCACGCGGGACAGCAACGGGAAGCTCACGTATTTCGACTGGTCCACTCAGGCGATCGTCAACCCAGCGAGCATCTACTACGAGGGTTACGGAAACCTGCCGTACTGCTTCTTCAACCCCACCTTCGACTGCGAAAGCGCCGACGTTCGCATCCGCACCTCTGTGCTGCGTGTCGATGAGGCGGTCAGCAACGACTACGAGCCTTTGGTTTACAGCGACAAGCTGATGGTGAAGTTCGGTTACTTCCGCCAGGAGTCCTACAGCTACTCGAAGGACTACTACTACACGTACTCGGGTCAGCAGTTCTTCGCGATGCGCCACAACATCTGGCAGCGCGCGCACGACGCCCAGGGCAAGACGATCCCCGTGGTCGAGCGCGCCCTGCGCCCGATCGTGTATTACATGTCGCAGAACACCCCCACGTACCTGGAAGGTGCTGCGGCGCAGCACCTCGCCGTCGGCCAGGGCATGGATCCCACCCAGACCATCGAAGCGTCGTGGGATCGCGCCTATCGCCGCGCGGTCGCGGTGCCTCGTGGTCTCGAGGTCAGCGACGTGCCGCAGATGTTCTACGTGTGTGAGTCGCCCGTTCGTGAAGGCTCGCCGGCTGCCTGCGGCAAGCCCGGTACCTACGCGCGCATCGGTGACCTGCGCTACCACATGATTCCCTACGTCGATCAGAACGCAGGTGGTCTGCTCGGCCTCGGCCCGTCTTCGATGGATCCCGAGACCGGGATGATCGTCAAGGCAGCGGCCAACGTCTACGGCCCGGGCCTCGACACCTGGTCGGGCAGCTCGCAGCAGGTCATCGACGTCGTCAGCGGAGAGCTCACCTTGAGCGAGCTCATCACGGGCGAGGACATCAAGGACTACGTGTCGGCGAACATGAACCCCACCGATCCCCGTCGCCCGCTCAACGGGCCGTGGAACTCGCAGCAGCCCCTCGTCTCTGAGGCCACCCGCCCCACAGGCTCTTTCAGCAACCTCGATGGCAAGCTGAAGACGCTCTCGAACCAGTGGCGCCAGAACGGCAGCCTGCCGATCGCCAAGGAGAACCGCCGCGCGGTGGTCGACCAGCTGATCAAGGGCAACCCGTCGCTTGAGGAAGAGCTCGTCAACCTGCCCGAGGTGCGCGTCGCCATTCAGTCGCTCACCACCAACAAGGGTTTCCAGGCCAAGCTGCAGACCGACTCGGCGTTCTACCGCACGGTCGCGCGCAACCTGCTGCTGGGCAACGACCCGATCGAGTCCGCGATCACCAAGTCGCGCAACACGCCCGACCCGACGATCGGCTGCTTCTTCGAGTTCTCCTACAGCGACGAAGACTATTTCGGCCTCGCCCAGCGCAAGGTCGCGCTGCAGACCAGCCTCGTCACCAAGTTCAAGCAGCAGGGTCAGTCTGACGAGTTGGCGCTCACCAACGCGAAGGCCGAGGTCTACAACAGCCTGCGCCGCGAGGCCTACCGCTCGGTCACCGAGCACGAGATCGGCCACACCGTCGGCCTCATGCACAACTTCGTCGCCTCGGCCGACGCGCTCAACTACCACGACGGCTACTGGGATCTCCGCAAGGAGACCATCGGTGTCAACGTCGGTGGCCGCCGCGTGTTGCCCGTGACGCCGCAGAACCTGTCGGATGCCGCCAAGCCCAACCAGCGCCAGCTCGACGCCTCGATGTACGAGTACACGTACTCGTCCATCATGGACTACGGCGCGCGCGTCAACGCACAGAACCGCGGTACCGGTAAGTACGACGAAGCGGCGATTCTCTTCGCCTATTCGGGTGGTTTCGAGCCGGGTTGGGTCGAGGTCTTCAACAACCTTCGCAACGATCCGCCAGAGGAAGACGACCCGATCAGGTCGAACTACTCCAAGCCCAACATCACCGTCCAACTCGACAACCAGGCCAAGGTCTTCACCGTGCGCGGCGCCCACGTCGAGATTCCGCTCGCGCACGTCGAGCACTACACGCCCGCTTCGTCCTTCTACTCCGACAAGTACCACTACACGACGCTGCCCTTCCAGTGGGCCGACCAGCAGGCGTCGTTCGAAGACATGCTCGACCAGGGCATCTCGC
>JANODF010000968.1:0-14548 GCA_031412555.1 Archangium sp.
ATCATTCAGAAGGCGCTCGATCAGCAGGGCGTGCAAGACGTGGCCGAGGTGGAGATTCCCCAGGGTGCCACCGTGCTCACCCTGCGCACCATCAAGCCCGACGGCCGTTCGCTCGAGCCGGAGAACATCGAAGGCAAAGACGTGATGTCGTTGCCCGGCGTGCAGGTGGGCGATCTCGTCGAGTACGAGTACCTGCTGGCGCACCCCTCACGCGGTCCCGGTCAGCCCGGCTTCACCGCCTCGGCGTTCTATTTCCAGGTCGCGCGGCAGCCGAACGCACGCTCCAGCTACGTGGTGATCGCCCCGAAGGGCAGCGGCATGGAGGTCGACGCGCACAACGTTCAGGCGCCCAAACCCCGCGTGGAAGGTGACGTCGAGGTGCTGCGCCACGAAGAGCGCCGCGTGCCGCCGTACATCCCCGAGCCGCTCGGGCCGCCCAGCGCCAACGAGTGGTTGCCCTTCGTGTCGGTGGGCTCAGGGCAGCGCGGCAACGAGGGCGTGGTGCACGCGTACGCCGATGCGTTCCTGGAGAAGGGCCTCATCACCTGGGAGGTCGAGGCGTTCGCGCGCGAGGCGGTGAAGGGGCTGGAGAGCAAACCGCTCGGCGTCGACGCGGTGAAGGCGGTCTACGCGGCGGTGCAGCAGAAGTTGTCGGGCCGCGATGCGGGGCTCTCGGTGTCCGCGGCGGCGTCGGTGGCGCAGGATCGTGGCAGCCGGGTGTGGTTGCTCAAGGCGTCGCTCGACGCGCTGGGCTTCGATGCCCGCCTGGTCGCGGTGCGCGCGTTCACGGCGGATCCCGCTGCGTACCTGTTTCCGAATGAAGGGCTGCTCCCGTACATCTGCTTGCGCGTGAACGTGCTGGGCAGCGACGCGGTGTGGCTCGACCCGTTGGTGCGCTTCGCTCCGTTTGGTGAGCTGCCCGAGTTCGCGCTCGGTGGGCTCGAGGCCTATGTGCTGCCTGAGTCGGGCAAGCCGATGGAGAAGATCAAGACGCCCGAGCGCAGCACCCGCCCGGGCAAGACGGTGGTGCTCGACTTCAAGCTCGACGCCGAAGGCCAGCTCTCCGGCAAGGGCGTGGAGACGTACACCGGCTTCGAAGCCGCGCAGCTCGCCGAGGCCCTCGAATCGCTCTCGCCTGATCAACGTGATCAAGCGCTGCAGTCAGCGCTCTCGCGGTACTTCGGCGGGGCGGATCTCTCGAAGCTGCAGGTCGACGCGAAGCGTGACGTCGGTGCGCCGGTGATCGTCTCGTACGAGTTCGTCGCGCGGCGGTTCGGCCGGGTGGAAGCGCCGGGCCGGCTGATCGCCGCCTCGCTCACCTATCCGTTGATGGTGGGCCGGAGGTTCCTCGCCGTGCCCAGCCGCGTCACGCCGCTGTTCATCGACGCGAGCGAAGCCAGCTCCACGAAGGCGACGCTGACGCTGCCTCCGGGTTGGGTGCTGCGCAGCCCGGTGGGTGAAGTGAAGCTCTCGGGGCCGTCAGGTGAGTACGTGCGCAGAGAAGTGCAGCAGGGCGACACGGTGAAGGTGGAAGAAGAGTTCCGCCTCACCCAGAGCCGCATCGTGCCCAAGAAGTACGACGCGTTCGCGCAGTTCGCCGGTGAGGTCGACCTGGTGCAGCAGCGAGACCTCCTGTTCGAGAAGAAGTGATCGTCAGGGTGGGGGCCGCACGACCCTCGAACCCCACCCGTCGTATTCACCCTCATGTACGGCGATGAGATCGAAGATCTCCGCCACGAACTCATCGGGGTGTTCACCGTCACACTGATCCTCCCGGTGAAACTGAAGCGACCAACCGGCCTCGGGCTCCTTCGGCGCAGTCACTTCATCGGTGACGAAGTCCGCCGCGCGCAGCGCCGTGGCCGCCGCATCGGCCTGAAGCCGTGACGGGAAGAACGCCAGGTGATCCACCACCCGAGGCACCGAGACTTGATCGCCCGACTCCGTCATCTGAGCGATCAACTGCCGGTTCATGATCGTCTGCACCGCGAACGGGCTCGGGTAGAGCTGGAAGTACCGCTCCCACTCGGCGTCTTCTTCCTCGAACCACTCCACCGCATACGGAGCGAGGCTCAGCAGCAGTGGGCGAAGCGTCTCCACGGCCTGACGCTGGGTGGCGGGCACGTAGAAGTAGAACTCTGAAAACCCATACGCCACGCCGCGCGCCACGTAGAGGGCCTCGTGCCGGGCGCACATCGCCTCGACCAGTGTGTCTTCGACCGCGAAGAGCGCCTCTGCCTCTTCCGCGCTGCGCAGCCCATCTTCACGCGGCTGCAACATCTTCACGCGGAACTGCACGCGCACCGGGTGCGAGGCCACCGGCGCGTGCTCCGCGGCGGCCAGATCGATCGACACCATCGCGCGGCCCGTCTTCGCCGCCGCTTCGTAGAACTCGAAGTTCTCCTGCCACAGAGCACTCATGGGAGAGGGCTCATACCGCTCACCGCATCAGAAGAACGAATGCGAAGCGCGCGCGGGCCACAAAACCCTTCTTACAACTGGGTTACTGAATCACCCGACTTGCGAAAGGGCCGTCAGCGGATTATCGGCTGATCAGCAGATGGCCACGCATTCCCACCCCCACGCAGCTCCGCCAGACACCGTGGGGCAGATTCTCTCTGCCGTGTGCGCAGTTCACTGCGTCACGATGCCGCTCTTCATGACCGTCGCTCCCGCCGCCGCTTCGGTGCTCGGGGGCGCGCACCCGGTGTTGTTGCTCCTGGTGATTGGTGTGGCGGTCTGGTCGTTCATTCCCGGCTACCGCTGCCATCAGAGCCGGCTGGTCGCGGGCCTCGCGTTCACGGGCATCAGCCTGCTGGCGGTCGCGGCGTTCCTGCTGCACGGCCACCTGCTGGCGGAGACCGCGGTCAGCCTGGTGGGCGCGACCGTGATGATGACGGCGCACTGGCAGAACCGGAAGCTGATGCGCGAGGCCCACGCGCACTGATGCGACGGCGCACCCGGCCCGCGGAGTTGCCGGATGTTCGTGATGGGCTGACGCACACCGAGCGCATCGTGTTGACCACGCTCCACGAGCTGCAGAAGGGACGCGACGGTCGAAGCGTGCCCACCATGGAGCTCTACGGACGGGTGGTCGAGAAGGTCGATCTCAGCCAGGCAGAGCTGCAGGCCATCCTCTCGCGGCTGGCGGGTCGCTGAAGCAGAACTTCTACTTCAGTGGCCAAACGTGTTCTCAACTGATGAGCACAGGCGTACCGTCGGCGCACCATGAACCGTCGCGAAGCCTTGAAGACCACCGCCGCCGCCGGAGCCGTCATCTCGTTTTCTGCCTTCGCAGCTGATCCGCCGAAGGGCGCGAAGGAGGCCACGAAGGCCTCCGGCATCGCCGCGCACAAGGAGATGTACGAGGCCGCGCTCGAGTGTGTCCGCGTGGGCCAGGAGTGCCTCGACCACTGCGTGCGCAGCCTGTCGACCGGCGACAAGATGATGGCCGAGTGCGCGGGCACGGTGCGCGCGATGTTGCCGTTGTGTGAGTCGGTGGTTGAGCTGAGCCGCCTCGACTCGGTGCACTTGAAGGCGCTCGCCGCGGTCTGCGCGAAGGCGTGCCGTGATTGTGAAGCGGCTTGCAAGAAGCACTCGGGTCATCACGCGGAGTGCAAGGCGTGCATGGAGAGCTGCGCGCGCTGTGCGACCGCTTGCGAAAAGGCGTGAGGGACTATCGCCGTGCGGTGACCACTGAGGTCGCCGCCCAGGGCCCGCCGTACCAGAAGCGCACGCCCAGCCCGCGGGTCGTCACCTCGTGCAGGCCGGCTTCTTTCAACGTCTTCGCGTAGTCGGCGACGTACTTGAAGTCGGCCAGCAGCACCCGGCCACCGGGCTGGAGCACCCGAACGATCTCCTGCACGGCCTGCGCTCTGCCCGCCGGGTCAGGCACGTTGTGGATCGCCAGGCTGCTGACGATCACCTCGAAGCTCGCATCGGCGAACGGCAACTTTCGCATGTCGCCGGTATGCAGCTCGACGCGCTCACTCACGCCTTCAGCGGCCGCGTTCTGTTGCGTCGCCTGCAGCGCATTGCCGGACTGATCAGTCGCCGACCACAGGTCGATGCCGGTCGCCTTGCCGGTGGTGAGGCGCTCGGCCGCCAGCAACAACACCGCGCCGCGGCCGCACCCGACGTCGAGCACGCGCTCGTCACCGCGCAGGGAAAGCCCGGCGATCAGCTCGTCCCAGACGCGGAACTTCCCGGTGCGGGTGGTGAAGACGAACGTGCCCGCGCAGAACACCAGGAACGCGGCGGAGGCGCCCATCGTCACGAAGCCCACCAGATCCGACCGCAGCAAGCCGCGCACCGCTCCGAACCAGAGCGGCAGCGAGCCGAGCAGCATCAATGCCGGAACGTACGGGGCATCGAAGCCGTACTCACCCCGGCGCGCCTTCACGGCGCCTTCGCAGAGAAGTCAGGCGTCCACGAGAAGCCGAACAGCAACCGGAACGCAGGCGTGCCCGGCGCCTTGCCGATGCCCGGCCCACCGAGCAGTGACAGCTCGAACTGCTGGGCGATGGTGTACCGGACCGCCGCCAACACCTCGACGGACACACCGGTGTTGGTGAACGGCGCCGTCACCCGCGCGGCCAGCTCGGCCTGCACCGGCAAGCCATGGGTGGACACCACCAGCGCGCCGGAGAAGTGAGAGCCGACCTCGTCACTCACCATCGGACTGGCCGGACTGAGCACCTGGCTGCCGCGAATGAGGGCGCCGAGCTCTGCGCCCAGCCGCACGGGGCCGAACGCACGCCCCAGCCCGAGCTTCGGAGCGAACGACACGCCCAGGCCGGGATCCCTCGTGAACGCGCTGGCTGAGCCCAACGGCAAACCGAGGTGCACGGAGATCGCGAGATCGATGGGCAGCTTCTCGCCCTGCCGCATGAGCGTGCTGCGCAACGAGAACCACGGAACGCCCAGCGCCGTCGGGGTCACCGCGTTCACCCCGTACGAGCTCAAGTCATCGCCGCTCTGCGAGAGCACCACCGGCACCTGCACGCCGGCCTCGAGGTATTCATGAATGCCGAACGCGCCGACGAGATGCGCGGTCCACCGGCTCGAGACTGCCGCGCCGACCTCCACGCCATCGACTGTGTAGACGAGCGGGCGGTGCTGGTAGTGCCCGAGCAACGACACCCGCAACCGCATCGGTTCGAGGCCGTCACCGGTCTGCGCGAGCCAGGTCTCCCGGGCACCCGCGTTGAGGGTGAGCCGTTCGAGCTCGAAGCCCTGAGCCGACGCGAAAGACGACACCACACAGAGCATCAGCAGCGAGCGCACGAGCGGGCCTCTACCCCAATCTCCCCCACCGGGCATTGGCTGACTTGACACCTCAAAAGCGGTGCTTTAGCTCCGCGCCGACAACTCGTTGCTCGTGAGAACGAAGATGCCGAACTCGATGATTCGAATCGAGAGGCTGACGAAGCGTTACGGCCCGACCGAAGCGCTGCGAAGCCTCTCCTTTGAAGTCCCGCGAGGGCAGGTGATTGGCTTTCTGGGCCCCAATGGCGCCGGCAAGTCGACCACCATGAAGATCCTTGCGGGCTACCTTCAGCCCACCAGCGGGCAGGCGCTGGTCGGTGAGGTCGACGTGGCCGCCGAGCCCGTTCGTGCGCGCAAGCTCATCGGCTACCTGCCCGAGAACAACCCGCTCTACGAAGAGATGATGGTGGTCGACTTCCTGCGGTTCATCGCGGAGGTGCGGCACGTCGAGAAGTCCGTGCGGGCGGCGCGCATCCGCAACGCGGTCGAACGGTGTGGCCTGGGCGGGGTGATCGGCAAAGACATCTCCCAGCTCTCGAAGGGCTATCGCCAACGCGTGGGCCTCGCGCAGGCGATTCTGCACGAGCCCGATCTGTTGATCCTCGACGAGCCGACCTCGGGTCTCGACCCCAACCAGATCGTGGAGATTCGCGCGTTGATCAAGGACCTGGGCAAGGAGAAGACGGTCATCCTCTCCACGCACGTGCTGTCGGAGGTGCAGAGCACCTGCTCGCGGGTGTTGATCATCAACAACGGTCAGCTCGTCGCAGACGATTCGCCCGAACACCTCACCTCGGCCGGTGAAGGTGCGCTGCTGGTGGTGCTCGCCAGCCGCTCGGGTGCACCGCTCGAGCTCAACCACCTGCACAGCGTGCTGAGCGCCGTGCCGGGCGTGACCTCGGTCGAACCCGCCGAGGGCGAAGGTCACGGCACCGCCGGCTTCCGGCTGCGTTTCGGCGTGGAAGACCCGAGGCGAGCGTTGTTCGAGGCCGTGGTGAAGCACGACCTGCTGCTCCTCGAGGTGCGCCGCACGCAGGCGAGCCTGGAGGACACCTTCCGCAAGCTCACCGCCGGCGAAGTCAGGAAGGCGGCCTGACATGGAGAGCACCTTCGCCATCGCCCGCCGCGAGTTCCGCACCTTCTTCGGCTCGCCCATCGCGTACATCGTGCTCGGCGGCTTCTTGCTGCTCGCCGGCTGGTTGTATTTCAGCACCCTCTTCCTCGCGGGCCAGGCCTCGTTGCGCGGCTTTTTCGCCGCCGTCCCCGTGCTCTTCGTGGTGCTGGTGCCCGCCATCACCATGCGCGCGCTCGCCGAAGAGCGAAAGAGCGGCACCCTGGAGCTGCTCCTCACGCTCCCGATGGAGGACTGGCAGATCGTCGCCGGAAAGTTCCTCGCGGCGCTGGGCATGGTGGCCGCGGGCCTGGTGTGGACGTTCCCCTACGCGCTCACCGTCGCAGCGTTGACCGGCCCGGGCGCCGCGTTCGATTGGGGCCCGGTGCTGGCGGGCTATCTGGGCCTGCTGCTCCTCGCCGCGAGCTTCATCGGCCTGGGCCTGTGGGGCAGCGCGCTGTCGCGAAATCAGATCGTCGGCTTCATCGTGGGGCTGGTGCTCTGCTTCGCGTTCGCATTCGTCGATGCCTTCGCGGCGCTGCTCCCCGAGTCGCTGGGCCAGGTGCTGCAGTACCTCTCCGTCAACTACCACTTCGACAACATCGCCCGCGGCGTGCTCGATACCCGAGACCTGCTCTTCTACGTCTCGCTGACCGCGGTGGGCCTGCTGCTGACGACGAAGACGCTCTCGTCAGCGCGCCAGTGAGGAGCGGTCCCAGATGAAGATCCAACACGGACTGTTCCTGCTCGCGGTCATCGGCAGCCTGGTCATCCTCAACCTGATGGGCCTGCGTTTCTTCGGCCGGCTCGACGTCACGCGCGACGGCACGTTCACGCTCGCGGGCGCTTCCCGGCAGACCCTCGCGGCGCTCGAGGAGCCGGTCACCGTCACCGCGTACTTCACCGAGAACCTGCCCGCGCCGTACTCGAGCAACGCGCGTTACGTGCGTGACCTGCTCGAGGAGTTTCGCTCTGCCTCGAAGGGCCAGGTCGCCTTCGAGTTCATCGACCCCGCGGGCCAGGAGACCGAGAAGGACAAGGAGACCCGACGCGAGGTGAAGCAGGACATCTTCGGCCGCCGCTTCCGTGAGCCGACCTCGGTGGAGAAGGAGCTCACCTCTGCCGGCGTGCAGCCCGTCGAGCTGCGGGTCATCGAAGACGATCAGCAGCAGACCCGCCGCGCGTACATGGGCCTCGTCATCAAGCACAAGGAGAAGAAGGAGGTCATCCCCGTGGTGAAGAGCGTCGAGGGGCTCGAGTACGACCTCACCACGCTCATCCGCAAGCTGGCTCGTACGCGCACGCCGGTGATCGGGGTGCTGCAAGGGCACGAAGGGCCGTCGCTGCAGGAGAAGCTGCAGATTCTCCAGTCGGCGTTCGCGCAGACGTACGAGCTGCGGCCGGTGGAGCTGGGTCAGAAGGATCGTTTCGACGGCTCGCTCGACGCGCTCTTCGTCATCGGGCCGAAGACGGCGCTCTCACCGCAAGAGGTGAAGGCGGTCGATCAGTTCCTGATGGAGGGGAAGTCGGTCGCGCTCTTTCTCGACACGCTCCAGGTCGATCTGCGCGCGTTCAATCCGTCAGAGGCGAACCACGGCCTCACGCAGTGGCTGGGCACCCAGGGCGTGACCATCGGCGATCAGCTGGTGGCCGACGTGAACTCTGCCAGCATCAACGTGAGCGAGCGCCGCGGCTACATGCTGGTGCAGATGCCGGTGCCGTTCCCGTTTCTCCCGGTGGTCAAGCAGCTCGAGGGTGAGAGCCCCATCAGCAAGGGCCTGAGCGACGTCATCTTTCCGTTCGTGAGCCCGGTCTCGGTGAAGCCGCTGGACGGCGTGCAGGCGCAGGTGCTGGCGCGCTCCTCGAACAAGAGCTGGCTCGAGACCAGGCCGCCCAACGTCGACCCGCGGCGTGATTGGCGCTCGGAGTCACCGCAGGTCAGCGGCCCGCACCCGCTGATGGTGCAGCTCAGCGGCCAGATGAAGAGCGCGTTTCCGGCCGAGCCCGGGGTGCTCAGCGAGAGCAAGGGTGAAGCGCGGTTGATCGTGGTCGGCACCTCGGCGCTCATTCAAGACGACTTCGCCGGCATGAGCCGCGGCAATCAGGCGTTGCTGCTCAACGTCACCGACTGGCTGCTGCTCGACCCCGCGCTGCTGGCGATGCGCTCGCGCGGGCTGTCGGTCGCCACCTTGCAGCCCGAGCTCTCCGAGGGCACGCGCAACGCCGTGAAGTTCGGCAACACCCTGGGCCTCCCGCTGGCGCTCGCGCTGCTGGGCCTCATCCGCTGGCGAATGCGCGAAGCCCGGCGCGCTGCCATTTCGATTTGAGGCCTGGACGTCATGAACAAATCGACGCTCATCGCAGTAGCGGTCTTCGGCGCCCTGGCGATCGCGTTCTTTGCCACGCGCGAGACCGAGGTGAAGGTCGGCGTGCGCAAGCTCGAGCTCACGCCCGTGAGTACCGATGCACTGGTCGAGATGGTCTTCGGAAACATCAACCTGCGTTCGACCGCCGGCACGTGGACGGTGGGCATCGGCGACAAGCGGTACTCCGCCGATGAGGGTCAGGTGAAGGCGGCGCTCGAGGCGTTGGCGGGGTTGAAGTCAGACGACTTCGTGACGGATCGCCCGGAGAAACACGCCGAGCTCGAGGTGGACTCCGCGAAGGGCCTCGCCGTGACGGCGAGCACCGGCGCGGGCGTGGTGCGCGAGCTGCTGCTCGGTAAGGCCAGTCGCACGGGCGGCGCCTACGTGCGCCCGGCGAAGTCAGACGCGGTGTTCGCCTTGAACGGCGCGTTGCCGTACCTGGCACGCAAAGACGTCACCGCGTGGCGCAAGAAGAGCATCGCCACCACGAAGGTGGATGACGTGATGCGCGTCACTTTCACGCCGCCCTCCGGCGCGCCGTGGTCGCTGGTCTCCGGTTCAGGGAGCTGGAAGCTCGAGGCCCAGACCCCGAAGGACTACCGTTTCGATCCCGCGGCCGCGCACCGATTGGTGTCGCAGCTCTGCACGCTCACCGCGCAGGACTTCACCGAGGCGCGCGTCGAGGCGCCGCTCACCCAGGTGAAGGCCGAGCTGAGGGACGGGAAGTCGCTGGTGCTCCAGCTGGGTGCGAAACGAGCGGATGGCACGGCCCCGCTGAGCATCGAGGGTGATGCGCAGACGTACCTGCTCGCGTCGTGGGTGGTGGATCAGCTGACGAAGGATCCCGAGGCGCTCCGCGACACGCGCTTGCTGCGCTTCGACCCAGCCGAAGTCGAGCGGGTCTCGCTCGTGACCAGTGCGAAGAAGACGGTGGTGGTGAAGGAGGGTGAGAGCTGGCGGTTGGTGGAGCCGAAGGCGCCTGGTTTCGACTTCGACGCGCAGCAGGTGACCGCGCAGCTCAACCGGCTCGCTTCGTTCCGCGCGCAGAAGGTGGTGCGTGATGCGGTGTTGTCCAGACCCGCGGTCGAGCTCGAGCTCGTCACGAAGGGCGGCGTGAAGCAGCGTCTGCTGATGGGCGAGCTGACCGCCAAGGGCGACGACGGGCTGCTCTATGCCGTGACCGCACAAGACAAGTCGTGGCTCGAGTCGGGGCCAGAGTTGTTCAAACGCCCGCCGCCGTCACCGAGCGGAGTGCAGGGGCTCGATCAGCTTCCACCGGAGATCAGGAAGCAGCTCGAGGAGCAGCTTCGCCGGCAGCCTTGAGTCAGACGACGATGCCTTCCCAACGCGACACCCACTTCGTCGGGTGAAACGGAGGAATGGGCTTGGGCGCCAGCAACGGCGACCCGTCTTTCCAGAACGTCTTGAACGGGGGCTTCTCACCCGACGTGTAGAAGTGCGTCAGGTACTTGAAGTCGCACGTCGAATAGTCCGACAGCCACTGATCGAGATCGCCGACGCCCGCCTCATGAAACAGCTGCATCGAGTAGCAGCACGCTTCGTACTCGTATTCTTGCAGCCGCTTGAGCAGCGCTGCATCGGGGTTCGGGTACAGCCTGTAGCCGAGCTCACGCGCTGCTTCGTCGGTGTTCCACTGCACGGTGTGACCGAAGAGGTGCGCGATGATGAACAACGCGCTCTCGATCTCTTCACCGTAGTCGACGTGAATCTCGGCTCCGTCGAGGTCGCCGGTGAACGGGTTCGGCACGTCCTTGATGCGAATGGGAATGCCGTACTTCGTCTCGACGTGTTTCTCGAGAATGTTGAACGCGGCACGAAGCCGCTCTTCGGGGGGAACGATCATGGAACGGAGCCGCCAGCAGCCGAGGGCTGCGCGAGACAGACGGAAGTGAAGCGGACGGCTGGCCGAGGCGAAGTGACCCAGAACATGTTCAGTTGGCCGTGAGCAGCTCGTCGACTTCGGCGCGGAGCAACGGCTCGTCACCGAACCGTTTGCCTGCCTCGAGGATTTCGCCGAGGCGCTTGCGATCACTCTTCTTGGAGCGGCGCATGGTGCGCACCTCGGCGTAGAGGGCAGCGAGCTCAGCGGGGAGCTCGTCGGCCTTGCGCTGCCGGGCGAGCGCTTCGCTGTTGCCCGCGGTGAAGCTGTCGAGCGAGCCGAAATACTCGTCCCACTTCTGCGGATCCGCCGGGCCACCAGCGACGGAGGGGATCGCTTCTGCGACAGCGACGTAAGCCCAGGTCGAAACGGGAATCTGCCGGCCGTGCAGCCACACGCGGAAGTCGACCACCTCGTGGCCATCGACCACGTAGCCCGACGCCTCGACACCCGACGCAAAGCGGATGGAGAAGCGGCCACGTGAAGGCAGCTTTTCGTCGCCGATGAGCACCACCGCGTCGATGCGCTTGGGGATCTCGGTGCACTTGCCGTTGGTGCTGATCATCGTGGGGCCGACCAGCTCGATGACCGAGGCGGTGAGGCCGGGGCCGGTGTCTTTACCCGCGCGGTGGATCTCGCGGATTTCGCCGGTGACCTCGATGCTCTCGCCGCCACGCTTGCGCAGCACCAGGTGATTGACCGCGCGGCTGCGCAACGCTTCGTCGAGGCCGTAGTCGCCACCGCGGATGTACGCGAGCGAGTGTTTGAAGTCGGCCAGCACGTCGTTCAGATGGCGGAAGTCGCGCGCCACGAACAGCTGCGGCTGCATGCGGGTGATGTCGTACGCGATGTTCGCGCACTCCACCGAGAGCGGCAGCTTGCGCACCTCGGGCGTGAGGCAGTGTTCTGCTTCACCGATGGAAGAGAGCAGGCCCGCGCCGTAGAGCTTGGGGTGATCGACCGTGCCGACCATGCCGTACTCGGCGGTCCACCAGTACAGGCGGGAGGCGCGCGTCGACTCAGAGACGTAGCGCACCGACTTGGCCGCCGCGTCGAGCCGCGCCTGGGCGTGCTCGACGTCGTCGGCGGTGGCCATGGGATCTTCTTTGACCACCGAGAGGTTGCGAATGCCTTCGAACAGCGCGCGATCTTCCGCCGACGCGATGGCCTTGAAGCCGACCTCACCGGCGCTCCTCACGTACGCCGCGTAGCCCGCGTCCGCGATGATGGGGGCGTGGCCCGCGCTCTCGTGGATGATGTCGGGCGCCGGCGTGTACATGATCGTCTTGTGACTGCGGATGTCGGCGGCGATGGCCAGAATGCCGCGCGCCTGCATCTCGGTGAACACCGCGGGGGGAATGAACCCGCGCACGCCCACACAGCGCCAGCCGAGCCGCTCGAGCTTCTCGTTCATCGTCTCCAGCCGGGGAATCTCTTCGAGCTCGATGCCCGTCTCGGCCAGCCCACGCAGGTAGGAAGGGTGCGCGCGCGACTCGAGGTGACTCGAGAGCCTTCGCATCACGTGCCGCCACACCGACTGATCTCGCGGCGTGTACGACGCGTAATCCTGCTCAACCACGTAGCGCTGAAGATGCGGTGGGAGTTCGACGCGGGCAGTGCTCATGCTGCTGGAACGTTTGTCACCGCGACCCCACGTCGGCAAGCCCTCTGCTCCCTCGCCCCGAGGGGGAGAGGGTCGGGGTGAGGGCTTTTTTTCAAAGCCTCCCAATCGACGCCGGAGCCGGTAAATCGGCCTCAGATCCATTTCCACGGTACCTACATCGAAATACCAGTAGATCCGTGGGTTTACATCGCGCGATCGCCATCATAGGGTGCCCCCGCTGTCAAAAAAGAGACAAGTCGCGACACACCTGTAGCGTCCGTTTCGGCAGCCCAAAGCCTGGAGCCGGATTCCTTGAGTGACGAAAAGCCGGAAGCCCTTCTGAAGAGCGCCCTCGAGAAGATCCTCTATTTCGAGGCTCGCTCGTCGCAGCTCACGAATGACGCCGACACGTCGCGCTCGGAGCTCGAGCGTTTCAAGGCCGACCTGGCCGCTGCTTCCCAACGGGAGATCGAGCTGCGCCGGGTGGTCGCTGAGTTGGAGGTTCGCGTCACCCGCGCCCACTCCGAACGCGAAGAGACGGCTCGGCTGGCCGACGCGCTGCGCCGCGAACGCGCTGACCTGGTGGGCAAGATGCTCGAGGCCTCCCGCATTCACGGCCTGGAGCAGGGAAGTGGTCTCGACGACTTCGACCTCGGCCAGTTCATCGCCCAGCTGCGCAGTGAGGTGATCGTGCAGCGCGGGGGCACCGCTCCGGTGTTGGTGGGGCCGGCGCCCACCACTTCAGACACGGTGGCCGGCGTGGCCAACGAGCTCAAGTCGCAGGGCCGCCTCTCGGTCAGCGCGAACGAGCTCGCCACGCTCACCGGGGCTCGCGAGTTTCCCGGTCGCAGTGAAGAGACGTTGTTCGGCTTCTCGGTGCGCGAGCTGTCGGCACCCGATGCGAGCGCGCGCGTGCGTGCCGCCGAGCGTCTGCAGGCCCTGCGTCATCCCGCCGCCACCCCGGCGCTGGCGACCGCGCTTCACGGCGAGTCCGAGCCGGCCGTGCAGGTCGCGCTGCTCAACGCCCTCGCTTCGCTGGCCAAGTCGGAAGCGTTGCCGGTGGTGATGCCGCTGCTCACCTCGCGCGCGCCTGAAGTTCGCATCGCGGCGCTCAAGGCGATGATCACCCTCGACGCGCCGGCGGCTGCTCCGCACCTGGCCGCGGCGACGAAGGATCCCGACAAGGCGGTGCGCCGTCGCGCGTCGCTGCTGGCGCTCGGGCTGTCGGGCAAAGAGGCGCTCGAGCTCGGTACGCAGGCCATCCGTGACTCCGACGCCGACGTGCGCTCGCTCGCCGCGTTGGTGCTGGGCGCGAGCAACGCCGAGACCGCGCGGCCGCTCCTGATGGAGGCGATGCGCGATGTCGACCTGCGCGTTCGCCGGGCGGCCAGTCAGTCGCTCTCGCGTCTGCTGGGCCAGGACGTCACCTCGCTCGTCTCGCTCGGGGATGCGCATCGGCGGCGTGAAGTGCGGCGGTTGTCGACCGTTCCGTCGAAGCCGGTGACCTCGCTCGCGCCGCGCCCCGTGGCCACCGCGCCTGCGCCCGCCCCTGTTCGAGTGGCAGCACCCGTGGCGGCCCCGATGGCGGCCGCTCCTGCCAGAACGCGCGTGGCGGTGCTCGAGGTCGAGGCGGCTGCGCCCGTGTCGTCGTTGCTCACCTCTGCGATGCGTGAACTCCGCGCGTCGATCCGCGGCCGTCAGCTCAGTGAGCTCGCGGACGGCATCGGCGCGTCGACGGAAGAGACCATGAAGGTGTGCGGCACGCTGATGGCGCAGGGCCAGGTCGTGCGTCGCGGCCTCAAGTACTTCGTTGCATGAGGGACAGTCCGATGGATCCAATCCGCTACACGCCCAAAGAGACCGCCGACCTTCTCGGCATCACCACCAAGGCCCTCGCGGTCGCCTTGAAGAAGGACGAGTACACGCCTGAAGACGCGTGGGAGCTGCGCGGCAAGCTGCAGCGCGAGCCGCCTGCCCTGGGTACGCGCAAGCAGCTGTTCCTGAACTTCAAGGGCGGCACCGGCAAGACCTCGCTCTCCACCAGCTACGCCTGGCGCCTGGCCGAGATGGGCTACGGCGTGCTGCTGGTCGATCTCGACAGCCAGGGCCACGCCACCAAGTGCCTGGGCTTCGAAGGTGAAGACTTCGACCGCACCCTGCTCGACGTGTTGGTGAAGAAGACGCCCATCTCGCAGGTGGTGCAGAAGTCGCACTTGCCGAACCTCGACTTCGTGCCTTCGAACCTCACCATGTCGACGGTCGACCTCGCGCTGATGCCGATGGCCGGCCGCGAGTTCAAG
>JANODF010000969.1:0-5092 GCA_031412555.1 Archangium sp.
CCCACAGGCCGCTGCCGCTCTTCCGCATCTTTCACTACCCGCAACCGAGCGCGACCGAAGCGAGCGGGTGGGGCGTGGGGGAACACACCGACTACGGGCTGCTCACGGTGCTCAAACAAGACGACTGCGGCGGGCTCGAGGTGAAGACCCCCAGCGGGTGGCTCGACGCGCCTCCCCTTTCCGGGACCTTCGTGTGCAACCTGGGGGACATGCTCGATCGCATGACAGGCGGGCGCTATCGCTCGACGCCGCATCGGGTGCGCAACACGTCAGGTCGCAGCAGGTACTCGTGGCCGTTTTTCTTCGATCCCTCGTTCGACGCTGAAGTGGTGCCGCTGCCGGGCGCGCTGGCTCGGCCTGTCGAACAAGACGCGGCAGAGCGGTGGGATCGCGCGAGCGTGCATCGGCTGAGCGGCACGTACGGCGAGTACCTCGTGTCGAAGGTCTCGAAGGTCTTTCCTCAGCTCGCCCCGCGCGTCGGCTGAGGGGCACCGGCTTCATCGAGGAAGCCGTTCGCATCGAGCGAAGTCGAGATGCCAGCTCGGCGAACGGGTTATCGGGTGCTCAGCTCCCTGTTGAGGGGCGACTCGGTGTGCGCCTCATACTTGCCGGGCCCCGCATTCCACACCCGGCGGGAAATCCGCACCCGGTGCGCAGCCGGATCGATCTCGTACACGTGGTACCCGCAGCCCTGCTTCACGTGGAGATCCGTCGCGCTGCCCACGCAGATCGCCGTGCGCCGCTTCGTCTTCACCACGTAGGGCCGGTGCATGTGCCCATGCAGCACCAGATCGAGCGACACATCGGCGCGATCGATCAGCTCCATCACCTCGACGTCATCACGAAGCCCATGGGGTCTCGCATCACGCTGGCCTTCCGCGCGCAGCAAGCCGTAGTGCAGCGCCATCACCACGAAACGGTCCTTGAGGCTCGCGTCGGTGAGAATGCCGAGCAAGGCCTCACGCTGCTTCGGGCCACACAGCCCTGACGAATCAATCAGGCTGGTGGGCCGTGCGACGTCGATCGCCACCACGCTCACTCGATCGTTCAGGTGCTTCACGAACGGAAACCGGCCGCCCTCACTGAGCTTCGCAAAGTGTTTCTCGAACAGCCCATCCGCCCCGTCCACGTAGCGGTCGTGATTGCCGGGGATGACGGTGTAGCGGGCGGGTTGTTCGAGCCGCGGCCCGAAGAGCGCCGCCACCTCGTTGAACTCGGCCTCGGTGGAGACGCCGGTGAGATCGCCCGTGCACAACGCGTGGTCGACGCCCTGCGCATCCACATCCTCGAGCAGCTTCGCGATGCGGCCGCCGCTGCCCTGAAAATGTTTGCCGCGCCCCGCAATCGAATAGCTCGCCACCGCCGCGAGCCGCTTGAGCGCGGGCTTCCCACTCAAGGGGAAGTGCGTGATGTGAATGTCCGAGAAGTGAGCCAGCTTCATTTCCTGGGTCGCTCCACCTCGGCCAGCCGTTCGCTGCGCTGCCGTCTGTCTCGCGCAGCGTTCCGCTGCTGCCGGTTCCGCTTCATGAGAGTCCCGCTGTGGCCCGGAACACGGTGCCCCTCCCGGCGAGCGGCACGTCGCCTTCATCAGCGCCGATGAACACCGAGTCACCACGCTTCAACGCAACGCCTTGCGTGGTGACTTCACCTTCCACCACCAGCAGCAGCTGAGCGCCGCGAGCGGGCAGGGTGACCTGCGAGCCCTTCACCTCGACGCGAGACAGCCGGAAATCTGGAGCGGGCGTGGAATACACCGCTTCTCCTTCGCCGCTGGGCCGCAACACCTTCGCCGGGCCCTCCGCGAAGTCGAGCACCGAGAGCAGCTCGGGAACGTCGACATGTTTGGGCGTGAGCCCACCACGCAGCACGTTGTCTGAGTTGGCCATCAACTCCACGCCGGTGCCCTCGAGATACGCGTGGAGATTGCCCGCATCGAGGTACAGCGCCTCGCCCGGCTTCAAGGTGACCAGGTTGAGCAGCAACGCACCGACGATGCCGATGTCGCGCGGGTAGAGCGCCGACAACCGCAACGCGAGCGCGCATTCGCCCTCGAAGCCCTTCACCGGACTGCGCGCCGCATCGACGAGCTGATCGACCAGCCCGCCTTGCGCCTCTTTCGGCAACGACATCACGTGTTGGAAATACGCCCGCAGGTCCTGGCTCTCGAGCAGCGTGGTGTCGAGGCCCAGGCCTTTGAGCAGCTGCACCGAGGCTTCCGCCGCGCGAAAGCCGCACAGCGCCTGGAAGTCGGTGAGCGCGCAGATGATCTCCGGCTTGTGATTCGCGTCGCGGTAGTTGCGATTCGGAGCCGAGCGCGAGAGCCCCGCCGCCTCTTCACGCGCGAAGCCCGCCTTCGCCTGCATCAGGCTGGGGTGGGCCTGCAACGACAACGGCTGTCCGGCGGCCAGCACCTTGAGCAAGAAGGGCAACCGCGGCCCGAACTGGCGCGTGCTCGCGGTGCCCAGCAGCCGCTCGGGACTGTGGGCGATCAGCGCTTCGAGCGTGCCGCCGCTGCGGACCTTCGAAGGGGCTGACGGGTGAGCCCCCAGCCAGAGCTCCGCTTGCGGACCTCCGTCGGGAGCCTGACCGAGCAGCATGGGGATGGCCGTGTGGCTGCCCCACGCATACCGCTGGATGACGTTGTCGAGCCGTTCCACGGTTCAGGCCAGCAGGCTGCGCAGCATCCACGCCGTCTTCTCGTGAATCTGCAGACGCTGGGTGAGCAGGTCGACGGTCGACTCGTCGCCGCCCTTCTCCGCCCGGGGGAAGATCGAACGCGCGGTGCGGGCGCAGGTCTCGTGGCCCTTGGTCAGCTCGCGAACCATGTCGGTCGCTTCGGGCACGCCTTCGGTCTCGGGGATCGAAGAGAGCTTGCTGAACGCCGCGTACGTCGCGCGCACGTGAAAGCCCAGGGCGCGGATGCGCTCGGCGATCAGGTCATTGGCGAGCCACAGCTCGTTGTAGTGCGTCTCGAACATGAGATGCAGGGTCTGGAACATCGGCCCCGTCACGTTCCAGTGGAACGCGTGCGTCTTCAGGTACAGCGCGTAGTTGTCGGCGAGCAGCGCGTTGAGACCATCCGCGATGGCCCTGCGATCCGCCTCCGCAATCCCGATGTCCACTGCGAGTGAACCCTGTTTCGCTTCGCTCTTCTTCGCCATGACACTCCACCTCCGGTTGCCTGTTGCGTGGGTCTACGAGGGGAAGATGCACTGCTCGATGTCGAGTTGCGCGTACAAAGTTCCGGTTGACTCCGTCAACTTCTGGATTAAGTCTAAGTCCGAAATGAGTCCAGACTTGGTGACACAGCTCAAAGGCGCCGGCATTCAGCCCTCGGCGCAGCGCCTCGCGGTGGCGGAGTACGTGCTCGGCACCGACCAGCACCCCTCGGCCGACGAGGTGCTCGCCCAGGTGCAGGCCAGCTTCCCCATGCTCTCGCGGGCCACGGTCTACAACACGCTCAACCTGTTCGTGGAGAAGGGCATCTTGCGCCAGTTGGTGCTCGCCGAAGGGCGCACGGTGTTCGACCCGCGCCTCGAGCCGCACCATCACTTCATCGACGACGAGACCGGGCGCATCGAAGACGTGCCCTGGGACGCGGTGCGCGTCGGCGATCTCAAAGGGCTCAAAGGTTACGAAGTACGAGAGTACATGGTCGTGATGCGGGGCCGGAAACTCGGCGGGTCCCGCATGCAGGGTCGTTCGTCCGGCCTTACGAAGAAGCGCTGAGTTTCACCCTCAACAAACACCCCACCAACGGAGTTCAAAACAATGATTACCCCCGGTTCGAAGGCCCCCTCGTTCGACGTGCCCGCCTGTGTCTCCATCGAGAAGGGCAAGGAGTTCAAGAACGTCAGCTCGAAGGAGCTCGAGGGCAAGTGGGTGGTGTTCTACACCTACCCGAAGGACTTCACGTTCGTCTGCCCCACGGAGATCGTGGAGTTCGACAAGAAGGGCAAGGACCTCGCCGATCGTGGCGCGGTTTTGCTCGGCGGTTCCACCGACAACGAGTTCAGCCACCTCGCGTGGCGTCAGCAGCACGCTGACCTGAAGACCATCAAGCACCCGCTGCTGTTCGTGGCGCCCCAGATGGCTCAGGCGTTCGGCCTGCTGCAGGAGGCCGCGGGTGTCGCGCTGCGCGCCACCTTCATCATCGACCCCCAGGGCATCGTCCGCTACGCGGCGGCGAATGACCTCTCGGTCGGCCGCAACGTCGACGAGGTCGTGCGTGTGCTCGACGGTCTCCAGACGGACGAGCTGTGCCCCTGCAACTGGAAGAAGGGCGACGAGACCCTCTCGGCCAAGCTGAAGAAGGTCGGCTGAGCGTCGCGCAGTTCTGACGTTCTTTTCACCGGGCGTGGTGGTGCACGCAGCCGCCACGCCCGTGTTGTGTCCACCGTTTGACTCTCAAGGAGACCTTCACCATGGAAAACCTCAACCTGCTCCGCGAGCAGTTCCCCGAAGCGGCGCGCGACATCAAGATCAACATCGGCAACGTGCTTCAGCCCGGCGCGCTCAACGCAGCGCAGACGTGGGGGGTGGGCATCGCGACGGCGTACGCCTCGCGCAACGAGAAGCTCACCAAGGCGATGCTCGCCGACGCGAAGACCGCCGGCATCGAAGACGCGGTGCTGGAAGACGCCAAGGCTGCGGCGATCCTGATGGGGATGAACAACGTCTATTACCGCTTCCGCCACCTGGTCGGGAAAGAGGACTACTCCCAGAAGCCGGCTCGGCTGCGCATGATGAGGCTCAGTCAGGTGGCCACCAACAAGGTCGACTTCGAGCTGTATTGCCTCGCCGTTTCGGCGGTCAACAATTGTGAGACCTGCATCAAGTCGCACGAAGCGGTGGTGATCGAGGGTGGCCTCACCACCGATCAGGTGCACGACGCGGTGCGCATCGGGGCGGTCATCGCTGCCGCGGCCGTGGCGCTCGAGACGATTTTCTAAAGGCGGCCGGGGGGGGGGAGAAGCCGCCCCCCCCGGGCCGGCCCAAACCCCCCCCGCGCCCCCCCCCGCCGCCCCCCCGGGTTGGGGGGGGGGGGCGAGGTAGTGTGTGTGTGGGTTGGGGTGTGGGGGGGCGCCCCCGC
>JANODF010000970.1:0-2425 GCA_031412555.1 Archangium sp.
CCCAGCGTGGTCGTCACTGGCTCGATCGCAGAGATGATTGGCGGCGGCGTGACGCCAGAAGGCACTGGCATCCAGCGCTTTCTCCCGCGGACCATCGATGAAGATCAGTGGCAGACGGCCGACCGAGCGATGCTCTATCTCTGGAACGAATTCGGCCCAGGGAAAAAGGCCAAGAAGAAGCCTCCCGCGACGCTGCCGCGGCCCGATGGGCAGAAGCCACGCGTCAACATCATCGGGCCGAGCTACGGCTACTTCAACTCTTCGTCGGACCTCGCGGAGATCCGCCGTCTGGTCGAGGGGATTGGCGCCGAGGTCAATCTGGTGTTCCCGCTCGCGTGTCACCTGGCGGACGTGCCGAAGCTCGCCGACGCCGACGTGAACGTGGTGATGTATCGCGAGTACGGACGCCTGCTCTGCGAAGAGCTCGAGCGGCCCTATCTTCAGGCGCCCATCGGTCTGCACAGCACCACGCGTTTCCTTCGCAAGCTCGGCGAGCTTCTGCTCATCGATCCCGAGCCGTTCATCGAGCGCGAGAAGCACACGACGCTCAAGCCCATGTGGGACCTGTGGCGCTCGGTGACGCAAGATTTCTTCGGCACAGCGACGTTTGGCGTCGTCGCCAACGAGACCTACAGCCGCGGGCTCCAGGGCTTTCTCGAGGGCGAGCTCGGGCTGCCGTGCAACTTCGCCATCGCGCGCATTCCGGGCGCCAAGACCGACAACGCGGCGATTCGCGAGCTCGTCCGTACGAAGACGCCACTGGTGGTCTTCGGCTCGTATAACGAGCGCATGTATCTCGCGGAGGCCGGCGGGCGGGGCATCTACATCCCCGCGTCTTTCCCGGGAACTGCGATCCGCCGCCATACCGGAACTCCCTTCATGGGTTACTCCGGCGCGAGCTATCTGGTTCAAGAAGTCTGCAACGCGCTGTTCGATGCGTTGTTCAACATCCTCCCGCTCGGCACCGAGCTCGACAAGGTCGACAAGACCCTCTCGCGCGTGGCCGACCAACTTCCATGGGATGAAGAGGCGGAGCGCGCGCTCGACGCGGCGGTAACGGCGCTTCCCATCCTCACGCGGATCTCGGCGGCCAAGCAGCTGCGCGATGCCGCGGAGCGGAGTGCGAGAGAGGCGGGTGCGGCCCGTGTGGGCCAGCGTCACGTCGTCTCTTCGGCCCCGCGTTACCAGAGTTCGTCCTCGGCCTGATGCCGTCGACGATCAAGGGGCCCGACACCCCACAGACCCAGCCGCGCGGGACAGCGCGGAGCCAGTGCAAACAGAGGTGAGGAGAATATGTCAAGTACCGACAACGCAGGATCGGCGACGGGTCTGACCGAAGCCGAAGCAAAAGAAGTCAATGGCTGGTTCATCAAGGGCTTCGCCGTCTATGTCGCCTTCGCGGTCGTCGCGCATATCCTTATGTGGATGTGGCGTCCGTGGATCGCGACGGGCGCGGCGCAATCGTCGCTCATCGAAGCTGGCCAGAACGTCGCCGCAATCATGGTCGGCTGAGGAGAACCAATGCACAAAATCTGGCTATACGTCGACTTCCGCCAGGCCCTCATCGGCCTCCACGTGTTCTTGGGAGTGCTCGCGCTCCTGATTCACTTCATCCTGCTCAGCACCGATCGCTACAACTGGCTCGATGGAGCCCACGGCGACTCCCAGACGCAGAACAGTCCGCTGCCGCCGGCGACGTGACGCGCAAGGGTAGCGTCGCATACGCTACGCTCGACACACCGAGACGCCCGCTCAGCGAGACTGAGCGGGCGTTTCGCTCTTTCTGGCGGCCTGCGCGGCGATTCGCGCCTCGGCGGCCTACGCGAATGTGTTCGCCCCGACGACGCGCCAAGCGCGAGGTGTTTCGACGTGTTCGCGCGCACGTCGCTTCGACGCGTGCGTCAGCTCAGCTCCGCAGCGCGTCGGCGCGGCGCTCAGCCGCGTCCAGCCACGCCAGCGCGTGCGCGGCGTCGGGGCAATATCGCGCTCCGATCAAGTCCGCGTAGTCATTCAGGTCGATCGCGCCCCCGACGACGAACATCAGGTCGCGATTGCGCGAAGCACGCTTCACGTCGGCGACGAGGGTGCGCATCGGCTTGACCAACTCGATGTCGCTCACGGTCATCCCGACCATCGTGGTGTAATCGGACGCGACCAGGTCACACAGGTCTTCGGGGCTGATGCGCGGATCCACGAGTGCGCCCCACCCTGCCTCACGCATGAGCTCGCCGAGAAGATGAATCGAGAGCGTGTGCTGCTCTCCCGGCGCCGCGAGCAGGACCACAGTCCCTCGGTGGGTATCGGGTAGCTCCATTCCGCGTCCAAGTGCCGCCACGACGCGTTGGAGTGTACCCAACGCGAGGGTGACCTCGAGCCAAGTGCGCATGTCGGAATCCCACTGCTGTCCCAACAACCGCGCAGTCGG
>JANODF010000971.1:0-27297 GCA_031412555.1 Archangium sp.
GTACAGGTCGGCCCGGAAGCGGCCCTGGGCGATCAGCGCCTCGAGGTCACGGTTGGTCGCGCAGATGACGCGCACGTCGACCTTCAGCGTCTTGGTGCCGCCGACGCGCTCGAACTCGCGCTCCTGCAGCACGCGCAGCAACGCGACCTGCGCCTTGGGGCTGATGTCGCCGATCTCGTCGAGGAAGATGGTGCCGCCGTCGGCCATCTCGAAGCGGCCTTTGCGCTCCTTGATGGCGCCGGTGAAGGCGCCCTTCTCGTGACCGAACAGCTCGGAGAGCAGCAGCTCTTCCACCATCGCCGCGCAGTTCACCTTCACCAGCGGCATGTGCCGGCGGGGCGAGAGCGCGTGCAGGGCGTCGGCGAGCAGCTCTTTGCCCGTACCGCTCTCACCCCGCACCAGCACCGTGGCGCTGCTGCGGCCAATCGGCTCGAGCTGCTTGGTGATGCGCTGAAGTGCGACCGAGCGGCCCACCAGGCCGTTCATGCTCTCCACCGCCAGACGCGGGGCCAGGGAGGCCATCGCGCGGGGCAACCGCAGCTCGGGCTCGACCGCGGCCACCACTTCGGCGCGGCGGGGCAGCGAGAGGAACGCCGTGCGGCGCACCGGGGGCACGCGCTGGAGGAGCTCGTCGAGCAACCGGCCCGCTCGGCTGAACTCGGCCTGCGCGCCGCTCATGTCGTTGGCCGCCAGGCGCAGCTTGCCCATCAGGAAGTAGGTGCGAATCGGGCCTTCGAGATCCGGCTTGTCGAGCAGCGCTTCCCGCGCGCGTGACGCCGCCCGGCCTGCGCCGAGCAGATCTCCGTTGAGCAGACACAGCTCGGTGCGCGTCAGCTCGACCTCGAGTGAAGCGGCCTGCAGCGTGGCGCTGCCCTTCTCCACCGAACGGCGAGAGAGCTCGAGCTCGGCCTGCGCCCGTTCACCGGTCTGCAGGTGCACGCGCGCTTTCCACGCAGCGGCCAGCGCAGCCCAGGCGTCGTTGCCCAGCTTCTCGAAGCCCAGGCGAGCTGCTTCCAGCACGCGGCGGGCTTCGGGGTACTCCCGCGCGTCGACGGCAAGCGCGCCCAGGTTCAGGAGAGCGGACGCCTCGAGATAGCCGTCTCCGAGACGGCGGGCCTGACGCAGTGAGTGCTCGGAGAGCTCGGTCGCGCGTTCGGTGTCGCCGAGGAAGTGGTGCAGGCGGGCGAGGTTGCTGGCCGCCATCGCCACTTCGCGCAAGCTGCCGAAGCGCGAGAAGGCCGACAGCGCGCGGGTGAGGTGGCCCAACGCGAGCTCGAAGTCGCCGGACTCCGCGTAGAGCGAGCCCAGGTTCGCTTCGGCGTGCGCGTGCAGCGGGCGGCTCTCGGGGGGCGTGCTCTCCCAGCAAGCGATGGCGCGATCCCGATCGCCCCGCTTGTAGGCCGCCACACCTTCGTTGAGTCGCGCCAGCGCGAGCAGCCGGGTGTCGCCCAACAAAGTGGCGCGTTCGGCGTTGTCGGCAAAGAGCTTCTGCGCTTCGGCGGCCTGGCCCTGCACCAGCAACGCCTTGCCCATGGCCTGGCGCAGCTGCAGAGAAGAGGCGTCGTCGGTGGTGCGGGTGGCGAGCGCGCTGCGGCCCAGCTCGAGCGCGTCGGCCGCGCGGCCGGTGGAGACGTACAGCTCAGCGAGGCTCGCTTCAGCGCCCGCGGCGGTCTGAACATCAGCGCGCGCGATGTCGAGCAGCGCACGGGTCGAGCGGGCGCGGCCCACTTTGATCAGCAACCGGGCCGCTTCGAGGGCGAGCGGCGCACGTTTGTTCTTCGGGCCACGGCGGGCCGCTTCGAGCAGGCGCCGCACGGCACCACGGTAGTCACCCAGCAGCGCGAGCACCCGGCCCCACGCTTCCAGCACCGGGCTCTTCTGCGTCGCGTCGAGCAGCGCGGCCGCACGCGCGTAGAGCTGTTCGGCGTCTTCCAGCGCGCCCCGTTCGACCAGACCATCGGCCGCACGCACCGCGAGCGCTGCACCTTCGAGCGGCGCGACCGGCAGGAGCAGTTCGGCCGCCGACAGCAACTGGCCCGCGTTCGCCATCACCCGGCCCAGCGCCAGCGTGGAGACCCGGCGCTGCTCTTCAGGCACCAGCGCCACGAAGGCCTGCTTCTCGGTCTCGCGCGCGAACCGCCACGAGGGGCGGCCGTCGACGACCTTCACGGTCACCAGGCGCTCACGCAGCAGTCCGTCGAGGGTCTCGGCGCTCTGCGGCGCTTCGGCGCCCATGGTCGAAGCGAGCCACTCCACCGGCAGCGCTTCGGGCGCGATCGCCAGCACCGAGAGGGCGGCGCGTTGCAGCTCGTTGAGCCGCTCGACCCGGCGAACGAAGAAGTCGATCGCCGCCACGGGGCGCTCGAGCAACTCGCCCAGCGCCTGCGGATTGCCGCCGGTCGCGTCGAGCAGCTTCTGCGCGATGTCCTGCCGGGCGAGGAAGCTGCGGATGCCGTCGAGATCGAGCCCCGCGAGGGAAAGCGTACGCCCCGAGACGTGGCTGACCACCTCGGCCAGCGGCGCGGGCAGCGCTTCGTCTTCGCGGAAGGTGAGCACGAACAGGCCACACACCTTCGACTGCGGGGTGGAAGCCATCGCGGCGAGGTAGCGGATGAGCTCGAGCGACGCGCGATCGGCCACGTCGAGATCGGGCCAGATGACCAGCGGCGCCGAGCGGCCCGCCAGCGAGAAGAGTTCACCGGCGCCGTCGTAGAGCGCGAGGCGGCGTTCTTCGGCAGGGAGCGACTGGCTGCCGCTGCGCACCGGTTCGACCGCGCGGGCCAGCCGGGCGAGCGTGGTCTCGGGAACACCGGAACGTTTCACCAGCGTGAGCAGCTCGCCCAGCATCGGCGCGAACACACCCCAGGTCTGCCGCGCATCGCGGCCACTGCCGCCTTCGAAGATGGGCGTGCCCTGGGCGCTGAGCGTCTGCGCCAATTGAGAGAGCAGGTGCGTCTTGCCGACGCCCCGCGGCCCGCGCACGAAGACGAATCGGGCAGAGCCAGCGGCTTTGGCCTCCTGGTGCTCGCGCACCAGCAGCGCCAGTTCAGCTTCGCGGCCCGTCACCTCGGCGGTGATCGGACGCAGGTATCTCATGACCTCTGTGCTCATTTTCCCGGCTCCTGGCTGCAGGCCGACAGCATCGTCGACCTCGGCACCACGTAGAACCCCGGCCCACCCCGCCCGCGCATCGGCTGCGTCTTTGAGCAGTTCTTGTGCCACCTCATCCCACCGCCTGAGTGGTGGGGAAGCACTTGAGATCAGTCGGGTTCTGGGTGGCTGACGAAGCGCAACGAACGCGTGGTGACACGCAGGTCTCGGTATTTCCGAGGGGTGACCAAAAATCAGTCAGTGGCTCCCTCTCCCTTTGGGTGAGGGTTGGGGTGAGGGCGCCCGAACCGAGACGGCGCTGGCCTGAGGCGCGAGCGTTGAACCAACGCCCTCACCCTGACCCTCTCCCAGAGGGAGAGGGGACTTCGACTCAGTCTTTGACCGGAGTCGCCTTGAGCGCGGCCTTGCCGTCTTTCACGTAAACCTGAAAGCGAACGGTGCGGCACTGGTACTTCGCGACGAGCTGTTCCTTGTTCTTGAGCAGCTTCGCCTTGAACTTGTCGAAGGTGAGCCCATCGGCCGGCTCGCGGCACTTCTCGCGAGTGGCCACGAAGTCGCGGAACACTTCCTGGAAGTGGCGCTCTTCTTCATTGCCACCACCCGCGGGCGCCATCGACGCGACCTTGGGCATCGCCGCGGTGTTCGGCTTGAGGGCCGGACGCTCGCCCGTATTGCCCGAAGCGCCCGCGCGAGCGGCCTTGATCAGCTCAGCCGGAACCGCGGCCACGCGAGTCGCATCGGGGTTGTCTTCATGCGACGGACCCGCCGACTCATACCCCTGCTGCGCCGCCGCCATCGCGAACGGATCAGCCGACGGAGCCGACGACGAAGCCACGCCCGGCGACGCACCCGGAGGGGGCTTGAACGCGGGGTACGCGACCGTGCGCTGGCCCTCATCTTCATCCATCAACCCGCCGCGAGGCGAGAAGGCCGGTGCTTCCGAGGTCGCCACGGGAGGCGGCGGCGAAGAAGCCCTGAACGAAGGCGGCGGGGGCGGAGGCGGCGCGCTGCTGGCGAACGGATCCGAGGTGGGGCCGGGATCGAACAGCGGCGACTGCCCCGTGCCGTTGGAGGGAGGAGGAGGGGGCGAGGGCTGACTGACCTGCGCGGCGATGCTGTTCGAGCTCACCGGGAAATCGAAGTCGTCGGGGCTCGCTTCGGGGGCGGCCTCCTGCTCCGGCATGGTGATCGGCGGCTTGATCACCGGCTCTTCACGCCGCGCGGGCGGAAGGGGCATCGGGGGCGGCATCACCATCGCGGAGCCCGCTTCTTCAGGCGCGCCCCCCATCACGAGCGTCATCACGATCGCGAAGAGGAAGAGGCCCAGCAGACCGCCGAAACCGAACACCTGGTAGCTCGCCAACGCATCGAGCGCGGCCCTCGACGACGCCGAAGCGGCGACCTCGAACGTGGTGCCGCCGATGGCCTGCCGGGCGCCGACACTCTGCACCAGCGTCTCCACCATCAGGGGCAACGCGAGCGGCCCCAGTTCCCGAACGGGGCCCGAAGCCAGCGAGCCCGAAGCGCCCGCCTTGATGCCGGCCAGCACCGCATCGGTGCCCGCCTTGTCACCGGCGATCACCACGGCTTTGCCTTCGGAGACCAGGGCGAGGCTCTTGAGCCCCAGCGCCTTCACGGTCGCCTCGAGCACCTTCACGTCGGGCAGCAGCGGCAGGCCGACGAGGGCGCTGCCTGCCTGGCGCACTTCGTTCTTGTCGCTGATGACCATCGGTACGGAGAGCAGCAGGTAGCTGACGCCATCGACGCTGCGCACGGCGCCTGCGGAACCCGCCTCGACCACCGGCGCGAACTCCAGGCCTTCCGGGGCGGCGGTCGCGGGCTCGCCGCTGCCTTTGACCCAGAGCAGGCCGACGTCGTTGCTCAACCCGACCACCAGTTGTTCCTTGAACTCCTCAGGCAGCGCCTCGGCCGCGGCCGTGCGAATCGCCGCGAACCTGTCGACGGTCGGCGCCTCGGGCTTGGCGCCCGGCTTGGGGCCTGCGTTCCAGGCGGCGGCTCCTCCGACCACCTTGAGCGCCACCGCTTGGGTGAGGGAGCGGCGCGACTCCAGCGCGACCGCGACGGGGCCTGCCGCGCCTGCGACCGCGGCCTGGGCCTGCTCGACAGAGCCGGCCAACGCGAGCGGAGCAATCACGGTGAGGTGGTAGGCCCACAACCCGAGGGCAACGAGGGCAAAGGCGAGAAACTTGAGGCGAGCCATCGGCTCAACGGCTTAGCACGCGCCTCGGAACCCGGCGCCAATTTCTGGAGTGACGAGGCGCTCGCATCGTTGAACGTTTGGAATAGGTTTCGGGCATGGCCCCTCGCACTTTCTCCGTCGCCACCTCCGTGCAGGATCCCCTGACCGCCGAACGACTGGTGGAGCTCCTCCAGGAAGCCAAACTCGACGCGTTCAGCCGGGCCGGGGGCGCTGCTTCTTCGGCGGCCTTCGCTTCGGCCACGCCCGCGTTCTGGGACATCCTGGTACCCACCGAAGCGTTCGAGCAGGCGCAGGGTCTCATCAACACCGAGCTCCAGGAGATCGAGCGCGACGGCGAAGCGAACGCGAAGGCGGCCGAAGAAGAGGCCATGTCAGAAGAGAAGTGATCCCCTCTCCCTCCGGGAGAGGGTCAGGGTGAGGGCGAAACCAGCACCGGCTCATACAAAGCCAACCCCTCGATGGTCCACTGCGCAAAATCCAGATTGCGGCTCAAGTAGCGGCTCAGCGGCTCGTCGACGACCTTCTTGAAGCTGCGCGACGCATGGCGAAGCATCGGGCCTTTGGGCGTCTGCACCAGCACCCCGACGTGCGAGACCCGGGTGACCACCGAAGGCCGGTCGGCCCGAACCACCACCACCAGCAACCCGGCGGGCGCATCCCGCAACGCCTCGACCGCCGCCGCCGAAGGCACGATGTCGAACTCGAAGCTGCCGCTGAGCTGCCTGGAGGGCGGCAGGGCCAAGCCCGCCCCGCTCTTTTCTTTCCACATCGCCGGGGTGATCACCTTCTTCACCCGGCGCGTCTTCGCCCCGCCCCACTTGGCGGTCACGTCGCGCAACAGACCGCGTTTCACGTTTTCAGGAAGCCACTGCGACTCCATCACGTGGAGCCGGTTCTCCCAGGCGGGCGGCCCGTCGTAACGAAGCGCGCTGAGCACCTCGATCAACGTGGAAGGTTCGGCGGTCGACAAGGCGATCGACTGCTCGATCATCGTCACGCAATCCACCGCGTCCCAACGAATGAGCGGATCCGCATCGTGACCGGACCCTTCGCCCAGCGGAGAAAGCACGTAGGGCGAACCCACGAAACCCGCGGTCGCCTCGAGCAGCCGCTCCCTCAGGGTGGGCAGGGTCTTCAAGTGCGCCATCGCATCGGCGCGTTGGGCCTCACCCATCGTGCCCCACGGAGTCGCCACCAACAGCAGGGCCACCAGGCTCGTCACTGCAGGCCCGCCTTCTTCAAGATGGCCTGACGCTGTTCGTCGGTGATGCGCAGCTTCTCCAGCTCGTCTTCGTAGATGAGCCGCATCTCGCCTTTGGCCTTCGCGCTCTCGATCACCAACCACTCGAGGCCCTTCGCATCGCCGCCCTGCACCAGGATGCGAGCCGCCCGGGCGCGCAGCTTGTCGCTGGGGTCCTGCAGCAGCGGCGTGAGCGTGGGCGACGAGATCTTCGCGCTCGCGCCCTCGAACAACATCACCGCTTGAAACCGTTCGTTCTTGTCAGCCGAGGCCAGCAGCCTGGCGGCGAACTGAGCGCACTTCGGCGCGCCCAGCAGACACAGCGCCTGCGCCGAGGCCAGGCGGGTCGACTCGGAGTCGTCCTTGAGCAACGCCTCGAACGCGGGAATCTGCTTCTTGTCTCCCGAACGGCCCGCGGCGGTGATCATGAGCACCTTGAGATCGAAGTCGGTCTCGCTCTTCGCGGCCTTGAGCAGCGGAGCGGCAGCGGCGGGTTTGCCGATCTCCCCCAGCGCCCGCGCGGCTTCCCTTCTCGGCCCCAGCATCGGGTTGGCCAGTAAGGCGATGAGCGGCTTGACCCCGTCGTTGCTCTTGATGCGCCCCAGCCCGCGGGCGCCGGTCATCACCTCGCCGACGTCGTCGCTTCCGAGCGCGCGCAAAAAGACCCGCTCGACCTCGCCGTCACGAACCGCGAGCGACACCAGGAACTCCAGCACCTGCGCGCGCATCTTCGGGTTGACCCTGCGCACCGCCAGCACCAGCTCACTGGCGACGTAGCGCTCCTCGCCGAGAAACTGCACCCGGTTGACCGCGGCGTTGAGCGCCATGGTGCCCTGGAAGAACTGATCGAGCACCTTGGCCGCTTCGACGCCGGTGTTGGGCTTGGCCGCCGCGAAAGAAGCCATGCAGAGAATGAGGACCGCCAGCCAGCGCTTCATGCGGAGGGACGGTAGCATCCACAGCTCACGTGCGCCCCCTCCTGGCCTTCGCCCTGGTTCTCCTCGCGTCGTCTGCCCTGGCTCAATCGAGGGTCTCCCGCTGCTGGGCCGCCTGCGAGCGCAACGTGGCCGATCCCCGGCAACGCGCCACCGCGTGTGGAGCCTGCCTGACCGCCCCGGATCGAGCCGACGCGTGGTTGAGCCGGCTCGCGACCCCGCCGCCGGGTCTGCTCGCCGATCCCGACTGGGAGGTGCGTTGGGCCGCGCTGCTGTTCGACGCACGGAAGGTGAAAGGCACCGCCGCGCACCAACTGGCCCTCTGGTTGGCCCGCGCGAAAGGAGAAGAAGCGACACGCGCGTGCCTGACCGCGGTGCATGCGGCCAGCGCCTTCAAACAATCGCTCACCGCGTTGTTGAGCGAGGATCCCCGCGCCGCGCAGACCTGTCTTGCGCAGGAGAGCGTGCTGAGAAAAGCCCTGTGGGTGGATCTCTATTCACCGAGCGCACCGACCCGTCGCGAAGCGTTGACCGATCTCGCCCGCGCCTTCGAACGTTCGCCAGCCCGGGTGGTGCTCGACGCGCTGCCTTCGCACGCACCCGACTTCGACGAACTGGTGCTCGACACGCTCGCGTCGTGGTCGGTGGAGGCCAACCTCGCTCCGGCTGCTTCGTTGATGGCTGCCGCCACGCCAAAAGACGTGGAGACCATGAACCGGGTGCTGGCGGTCTACGCGCGCAAGCGGGATGCAGCCAAACTCCTGCTGGCTTCGCCTCAGGAAGCCGTGCGCCGTGAGGGCATGGGGCTGCTCGCAGAGCTCGCGCCGCTCTCTGAAGCCGAGCTCCTCGGGGCGCTGGCAGACCCGGTTTACAGCCTGCGCATGCACGCGGTGTATTCACTGGCGCGGGGTGAAACACGCTCGGTGGCGGCGATGGCGGGCGCGCGGCTCTCGGGGCTCAAGCCCGCCACGCTCGCGCAACAACGCGTGCTGCTCGAGCTGGTGGCCGACAAACACGAAGCCGACTGCGCGCCCATCGTGCTGGAGACCTGGCGAGATCTCGCCCGGCCCGCGGAACTCCGCGCGCGCGCGTTGGCGGTGGCCGCGTCGTGCGATTGGGCCGCCGCCCGTGAGGAAGTCGAAGAGGCGTTCACGTCGCCGGCGGTCTTCGATCGCGCTGCGGCGGTGGCGGCGCTGGGCTTCTTCCCTCGCTCGGAGCTGCTGACCGAGCGGCTGCTGCGCGCCTCCGAGGGGGCAGAACCGGCGCTTCGTTCGGCGGCCTGCCGGGCGATTGGCCGCATTGGCTGGCGCGGCGGCGTGGCGCGGCTCGGGGTGATGACCGCAGATGAAAGTGCCGAGGTGCGCACTGACGCGCTGAGCGCCCTGGTGGCGCTCGATGCGCCCGCGGTGGAAGCGAAGTTGAGTGCGGCGTTGGCGAAAGATGCCTCGCCGCAGGTGCGCGCCACGGCCGCCGGGCTGCTGGTGCGGTTCACCAGCCCGCGCGCGATCAGCGCTTTGAGCCACGCGTCAAGAAATGACACCGATGCGAACGTGAAGCTCGTCGCGGCGCAGTCATTGCGTAAACTCACGCCAGGGAGTCCTTCACCATGACCATCAAGCTGGCCGCCGTCATCGAGCCCAACGCCGCGCGTTACAAGGCCGTCGCCGACGCGTTGAAAAAAGCCGGCCTCAAGGTGTCCGCCGCGCGAGAGCCGGAGCAGCTGGGTCGCGAGCAACTGGTCGTGCTCGGCGGCTCACTCAAGAGCCCCACCCGGGTCGCACGCGAGGTGCGCCGTCACTTGCCGGAGGCCGTGCTCTTCGCGGGCCAGGCCAAGGGCTTCAAGGCGCCGTGGGCCGATGGGGTGTTGCCGCTGCCCGTCTCACCGAACGATCTGAAGGTGCGGTTGGCCGAGCGGCAGAAGCCCACCACCACCGCGGCGCCTGCGCCCCGGCCGGGTGAAGGCATTCTCGACCTCACCACCAGTTTCTACACGTTCGCCCATTTCAAAGAGGTGCTCTTCGTCGAGGTGAAGCGGGCGCGCCGCTACGGCTTCCCGCTCGCGTTGGCGCTGGTGGCCTTCGATCCGATCTCCGGGCGGATGGACCCCGAGCTGCAGACCCAGCTGATGGGTGGCCTCGCGCTGGCGATTCGACGCTCGCTGCGTGACACCGACTATCCGGTGCAGCAGTCGGCTGATCGGGTGCTGCTCTTGATGCCGCACACCGATCTCGCAGGTTCGCTCATCGTCGCGCGCCGCATCTGTGAGCGCGTGGCGAGGGCGACGCTGCAGGCGGGCGACACGGTGCTGCACCCCACCATCTCCGTCGGCGTGGCCGCGGGCGAGCCGGGGCGCGAGTACGGCTTTTCGGATCTCGTTCGGCAGGCGCAAGACGGGTTGACCGCGGCGATGTCGCGCGGTGGCAACCGGGTGGAGTTCGTCACGCCGACCGAAGGCGCGAGCCCGACGCCGGTGGGCGCCCCGCTCCCGCCGGGAATCCCCTCTCCCTCTGGGAGAGGGTGAGGGTGAGGGCCTTTCCTCAACAGAGATTTCGCAGCTGAGCGACGGGTAGGGAGCGGTGACGAGACCCTCACCCCGACCCTCTCCCAGAGGGAGAGGGAGTTTACGGGCCGCTGAGCTCCATCGCGTCGACCCGGTTCCGGCCGCCCTTCTTGGCGCGGTACAGGTACTTGTCGGCCGCGGCGATCAGATCTTCCGGCTGCGCGAAGTCTGAATCGAGCACGGTCGCCACGCCCAGGCTGATGGTCACGTGAATGGGCGTGCCGTTGAAGACGAACTCCGAACCATCGACGGCGCGGCGGCAGCGTTCAGCGCAGCGGATCGACTTCTCCGAAGCCGACTCACGCAGCATGAGCGCGAACTCTTCACCGCCGTAGCGCGCGAACAGGTCTTCCTGCCGCACGGTCTCGGCCACCTTCGCCGCCACCTTCTGCAGCACGTAGTCGCCCGCGGGGTGACCGTAGGTGTCGTTGATCTTCTTGAAGTGGTCGATGTCGAGCATCACCATCGAGAGCGGCACGCGGTGGCGCAGGCAGTACGCGAACTCTTTCCTCAACGTGTCAAGGAAGTACTTCTTGTTGAAGATGCGGGTCAGGCCGTCGCGCGTGGCGCTCTCGTAGATGGAGCGCTGGTACTGCTCCTCGAGCTGATCCTGAATGGAGAACTTCACCACCGTGTTGGCGCCGATCTGAATCTTGTCGCCGTCCTGCAGGGTGGCCACGTTCACCTTGATGCCGTTGAGGAAGGTGCCGTTGGTCGAGCCGAGATCGACGAGCTGAAAGTGCCCGTTCGGCGCCATGGTGATCTTGCAGTGCTTGCGGCTGATGCCGTCGTCTTCGACCTGGAGCTGCGTGTCGGGCGCACGGCCCATCACGAACTCGCCCTTGTCGAGTTTGAGCATCTTGCCAATCGTCGCTGCCGACTTGGCGCTGATGATGATCAGGTAAGCGTTGGCTACCGCTTTGCTCTCGCCGAGCAGATCGCTGATCTTATGTACTGCCGTCTTGTCCTCAGCCATCGATTGCCTGTGTTGAGACGCTAGCACTCACGTTCGTTCACCTGCCACAGATCGCTCGAGGTACTTGCGCAACGCGTCACCAGCGTGATTCGCCAGTCCGTGCATCAACTTCACCACTGCTGCCGACACGGTCATATCTCCACCGCTGATGGCGCCATGGGTGCGCGCCGCGTTGCCCGACTCGTACTGCGACAGGTCCACCCCGTTTCGATGGGCCTGACTGACGACCAACACCGGAACCCCCAGATCCTTCGCCCGCTCGAAGATGGGCGTGAGCGACCTTCCCAGTTCTTTCGAGGAGGGGAAGTTACCCGCTCCGTATGCTTCCACCACCAACCCTTTTACTTGAGGAAGGATGGCCATTGGGATCGCCGGGTCCAACCCCGGGAAAATACGCAGCAGGAACACCCGGGGATCGAGCTGAGCGGTGAGTTTGAACCGACCCTCCCAGGCCACCCCGTCGGAGAACCGCGCGTCGACCCCCAGGGTGCCCAGCACCGGGTGGTTGGGGCTGTCGAAGGCGTCGTATTCGGCGATCGACACCTTCCTCACCCGGTTGCCCCGATAGAGATGAGAGTCGAAACAGACGGTGACTTCCCGCGGCCCGTGGATCGCCGAGGTCACCGCGTCGATGAGGTTCAAGCGCGCATCGGAGCGGATCTCGCCCAGCGGCCTCTGCGCACCGGTCAGCACCACCGGCTTCTTGAGCCCCGGCAGCATGAACGACAACGCGCAGGCGGTCTCGGCCAGGGTGTCGGTGCCGTGGGTGACCACCGCGCCGTCGAACTCGGGCAGGCGTTTGGCCAGCCGCTCGGCCAGCTGAGTCCACAACTCGGGCTGCATCTCGCAGGAGTCGATGTTGCTGAAGACTTCGAATTCGAGGCTCGCCAGCTCCGTTAGTTCGGGCACGCGCTCGCGGACAGTGCGAAAGAAAGAGCCGGGCTTGAGCGCATCAGGGCGGCGGCCCGACATGCCGAGCGTGCCGCCGGTGTGCACCAGGAGGATTTTTTTCATGGGGAGTTCCAGCGATCTGCGTTCCTTTACAAGCCAGCACCCGGTGGCTACAACGACTCGCATCGTGGCGCACCTCCTCGCGAAATCTCTGGCGCTGGCGGCGACGGCGTTGCTGCTCACTTCTGGCGTCGCGCTTGCCCAGACCGACCCCGCCCGGGTGCTCGAAGGCGTGCCCGGCTTCGACTTCAACCGGCTGCCCGCCCCCGCCAAACGCGAGCTGGTCTCCGTGTTGACCGACGAGTTCGACTACTGCGGCCGCCCGCTCACCCTGCTGGCCTCCTTGAAAAAGGGTGACGCCTGCAAACACACCCGCCGCCTGGTGGGCCTGGGCGCGACGATGGCCGCTGACGGTTCGGCTGCGAGCGAGATCATCGTCACCCTGAGCCGCTACAATCAGGGCTTCAACAAGAGCCGGGCCACCTTCAAGCCCGATGACCGCCAGTGCGTGGGGCCCAAAGACGCGAAGGTCACCCTGGTCGAGTTCAGCGACTTCGAGTGCCCCGCTTGCGCCGCTGCCCGCCCGATTCTGGAGGACTACGCCAAGAACCGCCCCACGGTGCGTTTCTGCTGGATGGCCTATCCGCTCCCCATGCACGCGAACGCCGTGTACGCCGGGCAGGCCGCCTTGTTCGCGCGCGACGCGGGCAAGTTCTGGCAGATGCACGACGCGTTGTTCGACAACCAGCTGTCCATCTCCGAGGAGTTCATCAGGTCGCTGCTCGTGAAGCAGGGCCTCGACGTGAAGGCCTTCGAGAAGGCGGTGGTCGCCAAGAAGTACCTCGAGGAGATCGAGTCGATGAAGGAGGCCGGCAAGAAGGCCGGCGTCGACTCCACCCCGTCGATCTACGTCAACGGCCGCAAGTACAACCTCGGCCTGAGCGCTGAGTCCCTCTCACTTGCGGTCGATGACGAGCTCGACTGGGTGACTGGCAACAGCGCCTGGCCCTCGAACTGACCTTGGACGCGCGATTCCTCGTCGATGCTCGTGGCTGGTTGGCCCCTGCAGACGGCGGAGGTTCGCCTCTGAGCGGCCGCACCGGCTACTTCCGGCTGCAGAACACCTCGCCTGATTGGATTCTGCTGCTGCGCAGCCCCGCCCAGGGCGGCATGCAGGAGGTCCGCCCGCGGGTGGTGCTCTCGGGTGACTGCGGCGCGTTTCACCTGGCCGACTTGATTGCGTTTCTGGGTCAGTCGCGGTGGACGGGCGTGCTGCGGGTCACCGCGCCTTCGGGTGAACGCAGCCTGCTGCTCAAAGACGGCGACGTGCGCTCGGCCGCCAGCGATTCATCGGGCGATCGCATCGGCGAAGTGATGGTGCGCATGGGCTACGTCACCCGCCTCGCGCTGGAGAAGGTGCTCGCCGAAGCGCCGCCTTCCCGCATCGGCAAGGCGCTGGTGGAGCGTGGCCTCATCAAGGCGCACGATCTCTACAAGTGCCTCAATGAGCAGATCAGCGAGATCTTCCACGGGATCATGCTCAGCAAAGAGGGCGCGTTCGCGCTCATCGATCAAGAGATCGACGAGAAGGCGCTGACGCACAACCTCTCGCTGTCGATGAACGGACTGCTGATGGACAGCATCCGGAAGATCGACGAGCTGACCCAGTTCCGAAAGCGCATCCCGCACGGGCGCATGTACGTGCTGCCGCGCAAGCAGCCGGAAGACGAGATCGAGCCCGAAGAGACGGCGGTGCTCGCGTACGTCGACGGCCAGCGCACGGTGATCGAAGTCGGCCAGCTCGCGCGGTTCTCCGAGTTCGACGCCACGCGCATCGTGCACCACCTGATGGAGATGGGCCTGGTGAAGGTCGCCGAGACGCCGGGGGCGGCGCCCGCGGCTTCCACCACCTCGTCGGTCGACATCGCGCCGGTGGCGGCCAAACGCCCTGCCCCACCCGCCGCGCCCAGGCCGGTGGTGCTCTCGGTGGAGATGGTGGTCGGGGTGTTCAACACCATCTACCGCGAGGTGCGCGACGAGGTGGCTGCGCGCGGCACCCTCGAGCCGTTCCTCACCTCGGCCAACGCGGCGCTCAAGGGCAACGGCGTGTCGACCTCGCCCGTGCTCAACGGCATGGCGTTCGGCGACGACGGAATGCTCGAGTCGGCCGAGCTGATCGAGAAGTACGCGCAGCTCAGCGCCGAAGGTCACCTGGGCGCCGAGCCCCTCAGCTCGCTCAAGCAGGCGCTCTCCGATGTGATGTTCTTTCTGCTCTTCCAGGCCGGCGAGCTGCTCGAGTCGGCCGCTGATGAAGAGCTCGCGCGCCGGGTCAAAGAGCATCTGGCCGCGCTCGAACCGAAGTGACCATGTTGCTCCCTACATTGACGGCTGATCTGCCGGGCTGCGGCGGCACGTTCAAAGGCACGCCCGAAGATTTCGTGGTCGAAGAGATCCCCGCGTACGAGCCTTCGGGCGAGCAGGACTGCGAACATCTGTATCTGTGGATCGAGAAACGCGGCCGCTCGACGCAAGACGTGGCCAAGGCGCTCGCGCAGCACTGCGGGATGAACGAGAAAGACGTGAGCTGGGCGGGGTTGAAAGATCGCCAGGCCATCACGCGGCAGTATCTCTGCGCGCCGGCGCGGTTCGTCGAGCCCAAGCTCGCCACCTTCGTGATGGAGGGCGTGACCGTGCTGAGGACCGCGCGGCATCGCAACAAGCTCAAGGGCGGGCACCTTCACGGCAACAAGTTCACGTTGATGGTGCGTGGCGTGAAGGATCACGACGTCGCGCAGCAAACCCTCGCGCGGCTGGTGAAGCTGGGCATTCCCAACTTCTTCGGCGAGCAGCGCTTCGGCATCGGCGGCGACAACGCGGAGAAGGGAAAGCGGATCCTTCAATCGGGTGGGCGGCATCGCGATCGCTTCGAGCGGAAGTTGTTTCTCTCGGCGTACCAGAGCGATCTGTTCAACCGGGTGCTCGCGAAGCGGCTCGAAGCGGGCACGTTCGCCACGGCGTTGTTGGGCGATGTGCTCAAGAAGAACGTCACCGGTGGTGAGTTCATCTGCGCGGATCCGATCGTCGATCAGCCTCGAGTGGATTCGCTCGAGGTGAGCCCCACGGGTCCGTTGTTCGGGCCCGAGATGCGCAGGCCTGAAGGCGTGGTCGATGCGCTCGAAGAAGCCGTGCTCGCTGAAGAAGGCGTCACCCGCGAGCTCTTCGTCGCCGGCGGCAACGAGACGATGGGTGCGCGGCGGCTGTTGCGGATCGCGATGCAGCTCGAGAGCGCAGTGCCTCAGGGCGACGCGCTGGAGCTCAAGTTCTCGTTGCCCGCAGGCAGCTACGCCACCGTGCTGCTCCGCGAGCTCCTCAAGACGTAGCGACGGCTCTGTCTGGCCAGGTCGCCTGCATGACAAGTCGGACATTTCGATCAAGAATGTCCGACAAGATGGACAAAGAGGCACTCCTCACCGACCTTGGGAACCGTTTCCGGGCACTCCGCAAGGAGCTCAACTGGACACAACAACGGCTCTCCGCCCGCGCGAAGGTGAGTCGCGACACGATTCACCGGCTGGAACACGGTGAGGTGGTCGATGCTTCTTCGCTCACACGTCTGTTGAACGCGATGGGGCGGCGCATCAGCTTCGAGCAAAAGCCTGCCCTGCGCGCGGCCGACATGAGGCGGCTCTTCCCGGAAGTCCACGAGGACGACTCGTGATCGACTTCACGCAAAAGGTAGCTGACCTCGACCTCGACGCGGGTGACGAGCCCTGCGGGCAGCTCCGCCGGCGCAGCCAATACGAGTTTGAGTACCTGCCTGGCGCGACTCGGCCGGCCTCGCTGCTGATGCCGATCGACGATGGGCTCCTTCGCGACGGCGAACTCTTCGCGGCAATGGATATGAACCTCCCAGAGGGGTTCCTCCTGGCGCAGCTTCGAGAACGCTCTCCCAAAACGCCGCCAACGAAGATGCAGCTTCTCGCGCTGATGGGATCGAACGGCATCGGCCGGCTCAGCTTTCGCGAACCACACGCACCTTCGCGAGAACGCGCGCGCGCCGTGAGCCGCAAGCGGCTCCTTCAGGACGGAGCTGGAAAGAACGGAAAGGTCTTTCAGGAGCTGGTCGACGCGTACTTGTCGACGGGCTCGGGCTTGTCTGGCGTGCAACCCAAGGTGCTGGTTCCCGATCGAACGACGATTCCGATTCCGAACGTGTTGGTGAAGGCGGGTGGCGCTGACTACCCGGGCCTGGCCGCCAACGAATTTCTCTGTCTCGAGGTCGCCAGACTCGCAGGTCTCACCGTGCCCCGGCATGAACTCTCCGACGATGGAGCCCTTCTGCTCATCGATCGGTTCGACCTGCGCGGCGCAACGCGATTGGGCTTCGAGGACCTCGCCGCGCTGCTGGACCTGAGAGTGGGCGGCGCGTTGTCAGATCGCAAATATCGCGGCAGCTATGAAGCGGTGGCGCGGTTGCTGAGGCTCGTCTGCTCCAGCGCAGCAAAGGACCTCGTGGTCTTCTTCGATCAGCTCGCCCTCAGCGTGCTGGTGCGAAACGGCGACGCGCATTTGAAGAATTTTGGTGTGCTCTATGACGACGAGACCCGTTGGCTCGCGCCGCTCTTCGACGTGGTGACGACGACGATCTATCCCTACGAGCGCGCCGGCCAGCTGGTGACCGATCGGACCATGGCCCTCCGTCTGCTGGCCCAGGGCGAGCGACGCTACCCGCTGCCCAAAGAGCTCATCGCGTTTGGCTCCGAGCACTGCGGCATCGCTCGCCCGGGCCAGCGCATCGATGCAGTGATCGAGGCGATGAACGCAACGCTCAAAGGCGCACAGAAGGACGACCGCATTCCACGTCGGCTGTTGAAGTCCCTTGCGGTCGAATGGGAGGAGTCCGCCCGGCACTTCTGATTCGTGGGTCGGTGCCCCTGATGCGCGAGGTAGGCCAGTACGCCCACTTCATGCTCGAGGAATGGCCCGCCTTTGCAGTTGCTCACCTGGCGCGCAATCGAACGAGCGGCCGCCGATGAAGCGCTCGCCGAAGAGTCGGTGCTCGCAGCTGAAGGTGTGGACCGCGAGTTCTTCTCCGCTGGTTGCGAATCGCGATGAAGCGCGAGAGCGCAGTGCCGCAGGACGACCCGCTCGAGCTCAAGTTTTCGTTGCCCGCAGGCAGCTACGCCACCGTGCCGCTGCGCGAACTGCTGAAATCCTGAGCTAACGTTAACAGCGCAAAGCAAGTCGCTGCGAAGCGCATTGTGTCCAAAGAGTCACATTGGAGGTTGGCATTGACTCCGCCCCCCACCACCGGAGTAGACGCCGTTGATGCGAAAGCTTCTGGTGGTGGTTGTGGTGATGGTCGCGGCTCTCGGATGCGAACAGAAAAGCGACGTGGGTGTTTCGCGCGCCGGCTTGGAGCAGGCGCCAAAGGACAACATCTTCACCCGCGCCGTAGCGCAGGAACCCGTCGGCGAGGGATGGGTGATGGTGCCAGAGGCCGACTACCTCGCGGCCATCGCGGAATTGAAGGACGCACACAGCCCTGAAGGCGACGAGTTGGCCGGTGCATTGAGCGTTGCATCTGCGGCGAATGAGTCGTGGACCTCTGGCGTCACGGCACTCACGCCGCAGGAGGGCGCCGTCGAAGGACTTCGATGGGTCGTCGTCACCGACGCTCAAAGCATCGACGACCGCATCATCGCCTCGCAGTTTCGGCTGGCCCTGGTTGCGTTGTCGTTTAATGCGAGCTGGTTCGCCAACACCGAACTCGCCTTCACCCGAGAGTTGGGCTCGCTGAGTGCGGGGCGATGCTGCGGCCCAGTGGTGCTCTGCGACAGCCCGCCGAAAGTGCCCGGCCCCTGCGGTGGGGGCGGCTACTGCGGCGCAGACACCTACGTCTTCAATTACGACACCGGGGCGGCCGGCGCGGCTGTCGCAGGAGGGCACGTCTCGCGTCAGATTGAGCTGTTCTCAAAGGGGTTGCCTCTCCCCACGGACTGCCATTCGCGTCTGGCACCCAGCTGCACGGACTCCAACTTCATGTGCGGAAAGGAAGTGGGTATCGATATCTCCCGCGACTGGGACGGGGCGCGGCCGCTGGGCTCTGGGGCCTGCGGTGGAGTAGGCGACTCCCCGATTGGAGGAAGAAACCCGGCGCCCGGCTGCCTGTATGCAAACGCGACGGGCGGCAAGATCGGAGCGTCGGGTGAAGGAAAGCGAGGCGCATCTGGAGGAGGCCGCCTCGCCGAGTGCGACGGGCGGTGCTTTGGCTGCGAGAGCGCTCCGGACGGCGTCGATTCCAGCCCCGAAAAGAAGTTCCGCCCGAGGCAGTGCGACCTGGTGAAGACGGCGCCCCCGGGTTCTCCCGGCTCGCCGGGCTCAGGGGTTTGTACCGCTCGCACCCAGCAAGAGATTCTCGATGAAACCACCCGCATCAGAATTCAGTACTTCCTTGGGCCCAACGGCGTGGGCACCCACTGCGAATTCATCAACAACCAGGGTCTCGAGATGTGCACCACGTGCGACCTCGACGGCTGCCGCAAGTTCGCACGCCGCGCAGGGACTGAATTCCCCCCGCCGGGAAATGGTGTGATCACGCGCTCGGATTCACCCACTTCGGGGGACGGCACGAAGGTTTCAGCCGAGTACAGAGAGACCTCGCGCACGCTCCCTGATGCGCCGCCTTCGTCGGGCGGCTTGTCCTACTCCATGGCGCTGGTGGGAGCGGGCGGGGCTGCCGACGAAGGCGCCACGCCTCAACAGTCTACCCAGAGCGACCACAAGGCCACCGAAGCAGACCCGATCGCGCTCGCCTCCGGTGCCTTCGAGCTGCGCCAGACCGACTTGAGTTTGCCGGGCCCCATTCGCCCGCTCGAGTTCACGCGCACCTACGACTCGAGGAGCCGCCACCGCAGCGCGCTCGGCAGCAACTGGACTCACAACTGGGACATGCGCGTCGTGCCGCTCAACGACTCGAACCGGCCTTCCTGGGTCGACCCCTTCTGCGCGGGCTCTCCGGAAGAGACGACCTGCCTCATGTTGCACATCGGAGCCACCGAGCGGCTCTTCACCCTCGACGTGACGACGGGCGTCTACACGCCGCAAGCAGGCGTCTTCTCATCCATCACGAAGATTGCGAGTGGCTGGCGACTCGTGGGCGCCGACCTGCACCGCATGGAGTTCGACGCCGACGGGTACCTCGTGCTCGACGTCGACCGCTTCGACCACGGCTTCATGCTCGAGTACGACTACAGCCCGCAGGGCGAAGCCTTCAATACGTACTGCCCTCGCGGCGTGCCGCGCCCCTCGCGAAACTCGGGCGCCATCATCGACCCCATCGGCCCTCCGCCGTGGAACTTACCCGCGTCGCACGCCCTCTGCCGGATTCTCGGAGGACTCCTCGGCCAGCGCGCCCCCTACGGCTACGAGCTCAACCCCGCCAATGAATGGTCGCTGCCCAACAATTGGCCCACCACTTCAGTGCCCTACTTCGCCAACCTCATGAAGGGTGCCGGGCGAAGTGGCTCACCGATGCCATGGGGCGCAGCGCTCAAGCAGGTCCGGCGCGTCAGTGAGATTGCCTCGGTGGCGTACGTGGGCACGGACCGAATCCCGACTCCCGCTGCAGGCGGCCGGTCGCTGCTCTTCACCTATTCTCCTGGGGGAAGCGTGTTGTCCGACGCAAGGCTGCAGGACGCTGGCTTGTTGCAGCGCGTCTCCGTTGAGGGCCAGACCCTCAGCGTCTCCTTCAAGTACGACGTGCCGACGCCCGTGGTGGTGGAGACAGCCTGGCTCAACGAGGTCCTGCTGCAGCGAGTCACTCGCGAAGACGGCCGCTTCACCCGCTTTCAGTACGGCGTCGACAAGGTGGATGCGGCGAAGCTCACCCTGGCGGCCGAGCGCTACCGGGCGTTCCTCAAGGCCCAGACGCATTGCACCTCGACGACTCTGAATCACTGCGGGAAGCCCATTGCCCCGAGCTTCACCCGGTACGACATCGAGTCCGACGTGGCGAGCTACCGCGCCACGCTGCTCTCCGAGGCAGCAGACAACATCTCGCTGGTCGAGCGGGACTCTGTCATCGAGTCCGAGACGCGCTACCAACTCGATGTCTTTTCACCCCACTTCGACAAGGCCACCAGTCAACGCTGGGGCAGCTCGTCGGTCGCACCGACACCGCGGACGGGCACCTTCACCACCACTCTTCCCGAGGCCCGCCTGGAGTACTCCGAAGCGATGCCTGTCAGTGATGGCGCCGACGATGCCACCACGGCCTTCGTAGGCGCGCTCTTCGCTGCCCGGTACCCGCTCGAGCCGACGCCCAGTGATGCCCTCACGTCGGCCTCTGCGAAGGGCATGTTGCTCGCCCCCGACACTGCCGACGGAACGCCGATTCCAAACCGGTACCCGATGCTGGTCGAGGGCTTCTTTGTTCCGCAAATCAAGGAGCCCATCATCCCGGCGTGTCAAAGCGCTCAGTTGCCGTACTTGCGCTCACGGCTGGCCGGCTATGCGCCCAGCTTCGACTACTTCGACTCGGACGCTCCGACTGTCGGCGGCACTCCGGGTGTCAACCTCGATGCCTCGCTCAAGCGCTCGCGCCTCTCGTGCGCCTCCCTCGCGCAGGCGCAAACCTGGGACGCCCGGCACAACGACTTGCAGTGGACGTGGGCCATCGACGGCAACGGAAAGATGAAGGCCACCCGGTTGCTGGGGCGCCGCGCGAAGACCAACGCCAACGCCAACCGCATCTGCGCCTGGTCCCGCGTGACGGACCGAGACGGTGTCACGCACCTCTACGGCCTCAGCTATCAGGGCCGCACCCTGGTGGACGCCGTGCAAATGAGCGCCAACGACTGGCGCATCGCCGAGACGCTCTACAACGCCGACGGCAACGTCATCTCACAGCGCCGCACCATGCCCAGCGCGAGCAACTGGGCTGCTGCTTCGGGTGACACACAATACGAATACATGGACGTGTACAAGAATGCCGCCGGACAGAGCCTCGAGCCGCTGCCATTCTATTGGGCGCGCCGGGGCAACGTCACGCAGGTGCTGGAGCGGCCCCGCGGGCTCGTCGAAGACTTCGTGCAGAACTCGACCGCCTTGCCCACGAAGCCCAAGGGCCGCTTCGTGCGCTACGCGTACGAGCCCCTCTTCAACCAGGTGCGGCAGGTCGCCTCGGGTAGCTTGCCAGGCGGCACCGTGGACTCCGTCGTCGATGTCACCTTCGACTACCAGGAAGGCAACGTGGGGGCCCTGACGCCGCTGCTCAACTACCAGCAGACGCTCGGCTTTCAGTATCAGGTCACCCTGACGACGGTAGGCAGCGTGACGACCGCGGAGCTCAACGCGGGCACCGCGCTCGGCTGGCCGGTGGCCTTCGATTTGGGAGATCAGAACGCCGACCTGCTCATCGGCTCGACGGTGCTGGGGCTGCCAGTGAAGGTCGTGGCGAACGGCGAGACGACGCTCTACCGCTGGAACGAGGGTGGCCGACTCACTTCGGTGCAGCGACCTGACAGCTCGGAGCTCCACAACGAATACTACGCGTATGGCATCGGCTCCGGCACTTCGAGCACGGCAGCGCGCGCCTTTCTCGCGAAGCAGCACCATGTCGGGCGGACGAACTGGTGGCCCAACCCTTCGCTGGGCGCCGGGTGCTCAGCGCTGGCAGGGCCGTACCAGTGGCTGCTGCCATCCGGGTGCAAGCCCAGCGAGCTGCAGAGCGTGCTCAAGCTGCCCGCCGAAGCGGCGGCGCAGATTGTCGCGCCTTCTGGCGATGGCACCCTGACGCTGGAGTACGACGTGCGTGGGCATCTGCAGCGGCGCGTCGAGCCCGACGGGCGCGTGATGGCCTGGGAGCGCGACGTCGATGGCCGCGTCACCCGCGAGTCATTGTTCGACGGGGCGGTGCTGCACTCGTCGCTGGACATTGCCTACGACGCCCTCAAGCGCCCCACGACGTGGCTGTCGAAAGATGCCGTCGGTGCCGTCATCGGCAGACAGACGAAGTCGTGGGATGAAGAGGACCACGTGCTGGTGTCTTGCCTGGAGTGGACGGCCGGCGCCTGCACCGGCGTGGTGCGGGGCGGCTCTCCTACGGGGGCCTCAACCAATTCCTATTACTACACGAGGGAAGGCCAGCTCGAGCGGCAGGTCGAGCCCGAGGGCGCAGAGGTGGAGTACGTGCGCGATGCACGCGGCTGGGTGGAGCGCACCATCGCGAACGGGCCAGGCGAACTGCCCCGGGAGACGTGCACTACCAGGGATGACGACGCCAACGTCACCCGCACCGACTTCGGGGGCGGCTGCGGCGAGGGGCTTCTCTACGAGACGCGCGGGTACGACGGCTTCAATCGCCTCACCTCGCTGCGTGACACGCAGGGCCGACGCTTCACGTTGAAGCATTCAAGTCGCGACTGGGCGCTGGAAGTGGCCTTCGTCGGTACGCCCTCGTGGAAGACGAGCTGGACGTATGACGTGGCGGGCCGCGTCAGCAGTGAGACGCTCAACGGCAACCTCGTCGAACAATACAACCGCGCGCCCGGCGGCCTCGTCATCAGCGCACAGAGCTACGGCCGCTCGCCTGTCTTCACCACGTACGACGCTGACGGCAACGTGGTCTGGCAGCGCGACGCCAATAAGCGCCTCACCAGTGTGTACACCTCGCGACCCAACAGTCGGGAGCGCACCGCCTCGACGATCCGCACCGAGGGCGGCGCGCTGCACACCACGTCGAGCATCAGCACCGTCGCGGTGACGGGCCTGCCGACGAAGTCGGTGGAGACCGGGCAGAGCCTCACCGCTGGCCGACTGTCACGCACCACCACTTTCGTGCACGACGCGAAGGGTCTGCTGAGCCAGCGCAACGAGCCCGACGGCGCCGTGGTAGAATTCATCTACGACTTCGGTGGCCGGCTCGAGCTCAAGAAGGAGCGCGTGGCCTCCGGCTTCGAAGAGACGAAGTACAGCTACGACAAGCGGGGGGCCGTGACGTCCATCTCCGACCCGAAGGGGGAGACGACGAGCGCGACGTACACCGGCTTCGGCGAGCTGAAGACGCGCACGTCACCGGGCGCGGGCGGCGCGGTGGTAGCGCAGTACTTCTACGACTCGTTGGGCCGCACCACCGAAGAGCGCCTCGGGGCCTCTCGGCTTGCGTACACCTACAACGCGCTGGGGCAGCTCTTCCGCATCCACAACGGCGAGCCGCGGCGAGAGTACGAGTACGACGCGCAGGGGCGGGTGGTGAAGGCGACGCACTTCAACAGAGGGCCCTCGCTGATTCCCCAGGGGAACCGCACTGTCACCACGGGCTTCACCTACGACTGGGCGGGCCGCACGGCGTCGGAGTCGAACACCATCACGGGCCTCCCGACGCGGACGGTGGCGTCGAAATGGTCCGGTGGCGTCATGCCCATGACGTTGACTCGCTCTTCGACGAGGCCGGGCTCGGCAGTCGACGACAAGCTGGACGGCCTGGGTCGGCTCGAGACGCAGGCGAGGCCGACGGGCATGGGTGCCTGGAGCTACCTCGGCGACATGGTGACGGCGCGCAGCATCTCGTCGGGCTCTGGCTCAGTGCGCACGCAGCTCGAGCGCGACGCGCTGGGCCAGTTGCTGCGGGAGTCGACCCTCGGTGCAGCCACCGCTCAATACGAGTTCGACTTCATGCGCGACGAGGCGGGCCGCGTGGGCAGCCTGGTGAAGCGCATCGGTCTTCCCAGCGGTGTCGAGACGAGCTGGCGCGGCTTCACGTACGACACGCAGGGGCGCCTCACCGAGCTGCACGAGGCCGCTGCCGCGCCGACCATCACCGTCGTCACGGGCTCGGCCGCTGATGTCAGAGCGCTCTCGAGGAATGTCAGTGCCGACGTGTGGGCGTACACCAGGGAGCCCAAGGTGGGCAGCACCGTGTCGATTACGGGGCCTGGGCCTGCCCGGTTGAACGCAGCCACGCGAGGGGGTGGGTACCAATTGTCGTCGTACAGCGTGGGCAGCGGCAGCGCGCGCGGTTTGACGTACGACACGGCGGGGCGAGTGGCCACGCACGCGGGAGTCACGCACTCGTGGGATGACTTCTCGATGCTGACGCGCGTGACGGGCGGCGGCGTGGAGGAGTCACTGCAGTACGACGGCGTGGGCCGTCTGGTGGCACGCTACAACGCGAAGGACCTCGTCGAGGAATACGTGCTGGACGGTGAGCAGATGGTGGCCGCCTTCAATGGCGCCGGCACGCGGGTGTGGAGCGCCTTCTGGGGCCAGGGTGTCGACAACCTGGTGAGCATCGACCGCGGTGGCGTCGAGTACACCGCCGTGACGGATGGGCGCGGCAGCATCGGTGCCTGGTACCACTCCGGCAGCGCGACGGTGGCGGCCACTGCGGAGTACACGCCTGAGGGCCGTGCGCAAACGCGCGTGGTGCAGGGCGGCGCGACTTGCAGCGAGGTGGGCAACACCTCGACTTGCCCTGCCCCGCTCGGCTTGCCGTTCGGCTTCCACGGCGCCTTCAAGAGTCCGGGCACGGGCCTGCTGTATTTCCGCAATCGCTGGTACTCGGCTGTCTCGGGTGAGTGGCTGAGCCAGGACCCGCTCGGCCCCGTCGACTCGCACAACCTGTATGCGTTCAACGGCTTCGACTCGGTCAATTTCATTGACCCGTTCGGCCTCGAAAAGTGCGGCTCAGCCGGGTGTACGTTCGACCCAGTCGAAATCGAAGGAGAGATACCGAAGCCAGACAAGCCTGCCTCGGACAATCCAACCACTGGCCGCAACGCAGCCAATGGCGACGACCCAGCGAGTGGCCGCGCACAAGGCCGCCCCGAGCAGTCAGATGCTGTCGCCGCGGGGATTGCTACGGCACAGGCGTATCCGAACAGGCCTCAGCCTCCTGGCGTGCGACCGCCTGTCCGTCCTGGCCTGAGATTGGTCCCGGACCTTAAGCCGCGGCCCGGGTTTAGTCCCAGGGCGCCGCCGCGACCTCATCCGGTGGTCGTCGGGCTCTTCGTTGGCATCGTGCTCTGCGGTCACATCTCTGCCTGCGCAGAGAATCTCAACGGCATGGTTGATGAGGGAGGCCGGATGATCGGAGAAGCCGGCAGACGCCTCGTTCGCGAAATAGAGAGGGCAGCCACCCCGCCGATCGTCGCGCCCATCACCACGACTCCCGCTCCGCCTGCGCCTGCGCCTGCGCCTGCGCCAACTCCGCCGAACCCCGCCCCTGCAACTCCGACTGCGCCTCCTAAGGCACCTCCTGCTGCAGAGCCTCAGAAAAAGCCGACCGTGAGCCCTAGCCCCAAGGTGCCTTCGTCCGCACAGCAGATGCAAAACGAGGTGCGTAAACAGCAGGCGCCCGTCGGCGTCACGCGAGTTGACAAGGCTCTGATCCCGAACGAGAAGCCGCACGTTCATTTCGGAAAAGGTGAGAAATCGAATGCCTTGAACTTCGACGGAACTTGGAAGCACGGGGGGCAAAAGCTAACCAACGCGCAAAAGGAGTGGCTCTTGGGCCACGGGTGGAGCCTTCCCAAATGAGACCCTTGAACAATCCAATCGCGGCCTTCCATCGATGGCTTGGAGACAGTTGGCCGAAAGTTAACAGCCCCACACCTGCCGACATCCACATTGATGAACTCATTCCCGAGATCGCCAGCAGCGAATGGATTGTCACGTCTGTTGACCTGTTCCACGAAATTATTCGTCACCCAACGGAACAACTCTCTGGAATGGCCGTCCTCTTGGTCATTCCCCTTCATGCAACGGATAAGCTCTGCGTTGCGGCGCCGTCTTGGCAGCGGATTCTTGGTTCAGACCCGCCAGTTCCACCCTCGCTGTATGTGATGCACCAAAGGGACCGACTCCTCCCGTGGTTGGTTGAACGCTTCGTGACACCAGTCAAGCCTGTAGGCTCGGTCGAGTTTGTTCCCTTCTATTCATGCTGGCGAGAGCTCGATGCCCCCCGCGAAGACGGTTGGGAACAAGACATCCGCATGGAGTACGCGTTCGGTTCGCCAAGCTACCCTTGAAGACAATCGCGTGAGCGCCGGGGCACAGGTTGGTCGCGGACCTTGCGCCGCAGTTGGTCCCGAATCCCACGCCCTTGGCAAAGTCCAGTGCGACGCCGCTGCTCGTCTCCCTCTGCGCCTGCCGCACCGGGGTCACACGCAGCAGCGCCGTCACTCGCAGTACTGGGGCACCATCGGCCGTCGCTGAGCCCACGGATCTTCGACTGCGGCAGCCCCGTGACCGCGCATCACAATCGGCCCGCCCACGGGTCTGATGGCTGCACCGCACGCGGGGCATCGCGCCGGCCGTGCCTCTGTGATCGAGCACTGAGATCCGCGTGAACGTGGACCGGCACTCGTCGGCGATCACCAAGCCGTAGCCGTCGCGTGAGTCCCCCTCTGCCACGATCAGCGTGAAGGTACCCAGGGGTAGCGCCGTGCTTGTCGCAGGTTTCCTTGATGAGCCGCTCGGCGAGCTGGGCGTTCTCGTGCTCGGCGAGCAGCCAGCCGACGACGTAGCGACTGAAGATGTCGAGGATGACGTAGAGGTACAGGTACTCGAACTTCACGTGGGTCCGCAGCTTGGTGATGTCCCAGGACCAGACATCGTTGGGGCGCACGGCGATGAGTTCTGGCCGCGTGTACGTGGGGTGGCGGAGTTGATCGCGACGCTCCTTCACCTCTGCATTGGCATCGAGGATTCGATACATCGTTCGCTCCGAGCAGGGAGCGCGGCCCTCGCCCAGGAGAGTCGCGATGACCTCGGCGATCGCGCGCAGCCTGAGCGTGTCGCCCGCGACGGTGAATGGGTACGTCGGCCGAGCCAGGGTCGCGAAGCTGGGCTGGCCGCTGCCCACCGAGCTGGACGACGACGTGGCGCTGAACAGGCTCCTGTTCCCCGACGAGCACCAGCCGCGGTCGGATCGCCCAGAGCCGGAATGGGCGCAGGTGCATCTCGAGCTGAAGAAGAAGCACGTCACGAAGCAGTTGCTCTGGGAGGAGTACAAGAGCGCGCAGCCGGACGGGTACCAGTACAGCCAGTTTTGCGAGCGCTACGCGCGGTGGGCCGCGACGGTGAGCGTGGTGATGCGCCAGGAGCATCGGGCGGGCGAGAAGCTCTTCCTCGACTTCAGCGGCGACGGCCTCGAGATCATCAACCCGAAGACGGGCGAGGTCACCATCGCGAAGCTCTTCGTCGCTGTGCTCGGTGCGAGCAACCTCACCTACGTCGAGCCGGTGCTCAGCGAAGACTTGCCGAGCTGGACGGGAGGCCACGTGCGCGCGCTCGAGTACA